>JADGRF010000172.1 GCA_017881055.1 Sandaracinaceae bacterium | reverse complement strand
GCCATGATGAACACGGTCTCGATGCCGGGGCCGAGGTGGCGGTTCATGTTGGCCATCTGCAGCTCATGCTCGAAGTCACCCACGGCGCGCAGGCCGCGCAGCACGATGCGCACGCCTTTGCTGCGCGCGTAGTCCACGAGCAGGCCGTGCTCGAAGCGATCGACCTCCACGCGCGGGTTGCTGCCGATGGCGTCGCGGATCATCTCCGTGCGCTCGTCGGCCGAGAACAGCGGCTTCTTGCTGGTGTTCGTGAGCACCGCGACGATGATGCGGTCGAACGCTACGAGCCCCGAGCGAATGATGGCCACGTGGCCATTCGTGATCGGATCGAACGTGCCCGCGTAGACGGCGGACGCCGGGCGCTTTTCGGGGCTGATCGAGACCGAAACCATGTCGTGCGGACCTTCCCGCATTTACGGGATACGCGCAAGAAGCGTGATCCCCGTGTCGCCGTAGCGGTAGTGGCCGCGCGCTTGGAAGCGCGGCACGTCCAGCGCGGGCGCTTCGCTCGGGTGCTCGAGCACGAACAGCGCGTCTTCGGCGCAGAGCTCGGCGTCGAGCAGCGCGGCCAGCAGCTCGGGCATGCGTGCGGCTTCGGAATAGGGCGGGTCGGCGAAGATCAGGGTGAAGGGCCGGACGGCGAGCGCTTTGAGTCGAGCGGCGGCGGTCGTCGGAGCTTTGAGCAGATCGAGCGTGACCAGCTCGAGCTCGGCTTCGACGCCGAGCGCGCGCGCGTTCTGACGAATGCTCTGCAGCGCTTGGCGGTCGCGCTCCACCGCGACCACGTGCCGCGCTCCGCGCGACAGCGCTTCGAAGCCGAGCGCGCCCGTGCCGGCGAACAAGTCCAAGACGCGTGCATCGTCGAACGCGCAGCGGGCGGCGAGCGCCGAGCCTAGGCCTTCGCGCACGCGATCGGAGGTGGGTCGCGTCGAGGGGCCCACGCTGGCGTCGAGTCGCCGTCCACCGAGCTTGCCGGAGATGATGCGCACGGGACGACGCTAGCTCAGAACGCGAGCCGCGCCGAGAGCGACGCTGAGCCACGCCCGAACGAAGGTGTCAATGCGAACGTCGATGCCGTAGCGCGTGCATCGGCGTTGGTGGTGTCGCGCGTGCGCTCCTTGTCGGTCACGAGCACGTACGCCCCGATGCCGCCGCTCACGAGCGCCGTGCCGAGGAACACCCACTGCAGGACCTCGAACGTGCTGCCACGCCGGCACATGTTCACGACGTCTTTCACTTCTTGCGGAGAGGCGCCGTAGGCCATCCCCGCTTTGGCTGTCGCGCAGATGTCCGGGACGTCCTTGCTGACTCTGTCGCTGTACTTCGTGAACGTGGCGTTGCCGTTGACGCCGTTGATCACGAGCCACGATGCGGCCACGCCGATCAGCGAGGCGCCGCCCACACCGAGCAGCGTGTAGCCGAGCCAGCGCAGCGACTTCTTGTGCGGCGTCGCGTCGGTGCCATACGCGTTGCTCTGGCTGCCCGGCTCTTCCGCGGACTCCGCGGGTACGCTCGAGACTGTCGCGATCACGCTGCTCTGTCCGGTCGAGGACACGTTGACGCGCTGCGAAAACGTGCCGTAGCCGACCGCTCTGATGTCGACCTGATGTTCGCCAGGCGCGACGCCCTCCAACACCAGGACGTGATCGCGGGTTTGACCGACCACCTGTCCGTCGAGGCGCACTTCGGCGGTGCCGACGTTGACTTGAATCGCAAGCGAGCCGCCACCCGCGCCGGAGAGCCGACCCAGCAGCGATGCCGCCCGTGGTCGCAGCGTTTCCGGGTTCTCGGCTTGGCCGCGCGGGATGATGTCGGTCTCGGTGCTGCCCATCGAGCCCGAGCTGGCGTCGAAGATGCTGAGCGCCAGTTGATAGTCGTACTCCGCGCGTGCGCTGGTGCGGCGTACGGTGCCGTAGACGACGCGATCCACCGCCAGGCCCTTGGCGATCTCGCTCAAGCAGCTGGCATCGATGTCGTCGCAGCCGTGGGCGAGGCTCATCTGGGCCATCGATAAGGCGCGATCGAGCAGCTGCCAACCTGGCACGCCGTGCGCGGCGTCGCGCAGAGCGTCCGTCACAGCGTTCGCGACGTCGTCATCGCCTTCGACCGAGCGCAGGCCGAGCACGATCACACTGGCGTCCGCGGAGGCGTGGTTTGCGGCGCCGAGCACGCCCACGAAGGACGCCAGGCACAAGGTCGACACTAGCCACGTCGTGACGAGACGCATCGAGAACCTCCAGCGGACACAACAGGCCGAATACTAACCGACCGGCGCACAAGCACGAAATGGAATGGGTGCGGGCACGGGCGCTCGTGCCGAGGTAGGATGTTGCCGCACGCCCGAGCGGCGTTCGGGAGAGTCGGTTCATGCGCATCGAGATCGTGCCCTGCCTCGCGGACAACTACGCCTACCTGGTGGTGACCGCCAGCGGCGAGGCCGTGGTGGTCGACCCTTCGGAAGCGCAGCCGGTGATCGCCGCGCTAGAGGCCACCGGTCTGTCGCTCGTGGGGATTTGGCTCACGCACCATCACCACGACCACGTCGGCGGCATCGAGCAGCTGGTGCAGACGTATCCGAGGCTGTCGGTCGTGGCTGGCGAGTACGATGCGCAGCATGGGCGCATTCCCTGTCAGACCCGTAGCATCGCCGAGGACGAGCCGCTCTGGTTGGGCTCGCGGCGCGCGCGCGTCTTGACCGTGCCGGGACACACGCTGGGCGCGATCGCGTACCTGATCGAGGGCGCGCTGTTCAGCGGCGACACGCTGTTCTCCGCGGGCTGCGGGCGCCTGTTCGAGGGCACGCCGCAGCAGATGCAACACTCGCTGTCGAAGCTGCGCACGTTGGATGGTGCGACCCTGCTGTACCCCGGGCACGAGTACGCGGCGAAGAATCTGGCGTTCGCGAGCGAGCTGGAGCCCGAGAACGCGGCGATCGCGGCGCGTCGTGCCGAGGTCACTGCGCTGCGCGCGGAGCACAAGCCCAGCGTGCCCACGAGCCTTGCAGACGAGTGGGAGATCAATCCGTTTCTGCGCTGGGACGAGCCCACGGTGATCGCGCGTGCTCGCGCGCTCGGTGCACCGAGTGACGATGCCGTCGACGTGTTCGCCGCGGTGCGCACGGCCCGCAACGGTTTTTGAGCGCGTCTCGGCGCTGGGTCGGTTCCGCGCTTCGTGTACCATGAGGCGGTGTCGATGAACGCCGAGGATGCGGCACTGGGTCGCGTCGGAGAGACGATCGCCGAGAAATACCGCGTGCTGCGCCTGCTCGGCGCTGGCGGCATGGGCGCGGTCTACGAAGCGGAGCACGTGTTCACCAGGCGTCACGTGGCGCTCAAGTGCATGCACGCGCGCATCGCCAAATCGCGGATTGCGGCCGAGCGCTTCGTGCGCGAGTCGCAGGCGCCAAGCTCGATCGGGCACCCAGGTATCGTGCAGGTGCTCGACGGAGGCTTTGCCGAAGACGGCTCGCTCTACCTGGTGCTCGAGCTGCTCGAAGGCATGTCGATGGCCGACGCGCTGGAGGAAGACGCGCTAGAGCCGACATCGATCGTGCAGATTGGCATCGAGCTGCTCGAAGCGCTCGCGGCGGCGCACGCGAAGGGCTTCATCCATCGCGACATCAAGCCCGACAACGTGTTCCTCACGCACGACGGTCGCGGCGGTGTGGCCGTGAAGCTGCTCGACTTCGGGATCGCATCCGTGCAGACGAACGACGGCGACGTGAAGCTCACGCAGACCGGTGCGGTGCTGGGCACGCCGCTGTACATGAGCCCGGAGCAAGCGAAGGGAAAGCGCATCGACGCGCGCAGCGATCTGTGGTCCGTGGGCGCGATGCTGTACCGCGCGCTAGCGGGTGAATCGCCGTACCAGGGCGAGAGCTACAACGCGCTGATCGTGTCGATCGTCACGCAGGAACATGTGCCGCTCGGCGCCAAGCGCAGCGGCTTACCGCACGCGTTGCTCGACGTCGTGGAGCGCGCGCTGCAAAAGAACGTCGATCAGCGCTATCAGACCGCCAGTGAAATGGTGGAGGCGCTGCGTCAGGTGCGCTTCGACTGGAACGCCGACAGCGGCGAGCCCGCGAAGCTGCCGAGCTTGCCGCCGTACGACTCGCTCGAGCCCGCAGCGCGCAACACGCCGAATACGCCGAACAGTGACCGCAAGCGCGAGCGCGAGATCGACTGCGCGCGTGAGCCCCACGATGCGACCCGAGCCGTGCCGCCCACGCTGATGAAGGAGATCGCTGCGGCGCAGCAGGCTGCAGCGCGACCGATCACGCGCCCTGTGTTCACCGTGCCCGACGCGCCACCCGAGAGCGCGCTCTTGACCAGGCTCGCTCTGCTCGGTGCCGTGGCCGGTGTCTTGGCGCTGACGTGGTCTCTCGGCCTGCGCCCCCGGCATCCGCAGCTGCCACCTTCGCCGAGCGTGTCCAGCGTGAACAGCGACCCGATTCGGATCGAGGGCCAGCCCGAGCCCGCGCGCGCGGTCGAGCCTGCGGTCGAGCCAGCGCAACCTCGACCCACGGAGGCTTCCGCGCGACCGACCGACTCGGCGAAGCCGCCGCTCGCAGCTGCGGCGAACGACGACTCGAACACGGCGCGCGCCGCTGACCCGCAGCCTGTGCCGCAGCCGCTGCCACCCGAGATGCTGACCCGAACGCTGTCGGAGCATCAGGCCGAGATGCAGCACTGCCTGGAAGAGGCCGTGGTCGCGCAGATGCTCGCGGGCAGCACGCAGACGGAAGCGCTGGTCCTGAACATCGGGCTCGAGATTGCGGCGACGGGCCGCGTGGACAGCGTAGAGGTGCAAGGCAAAGCGCCGCCGGAGTTGATCCGTTGCGTGCGCGAGCGCCTGGAAGCGGCGACCTTTCCAGAGGCGGGTGCGCCCACCGAGTTTCATTACCCGCTGCTGTTCCAGCCAACGATCGTCGGCAAATGACGTGTGCTGTTTACACGCGCCCACATGGCGCGCTCAAGGCATGCACTGTGCGCGCGAAGATCGTCATCGAGCGGTCGGCAATCTTTCGAGACAGCGCAGAGTCCGCAATACTGAGCACCTGCCATGGGAAGTGCTGCGGCCACCACGCGCTTGGGGGAGGTACTGAATGACGCGTACGAGCTGCACGAGCTCGTGAGCAGTCAGGGTCCGCTCGAGGTGTATCGAGCGACCGAGCTGCGCTCGCGCACGCCGGTGCGCGTCAAGGTGCTGCGTCCCGAGTTCGCGCTGCAGGGCGCCGTCGTGGAGCGCTTCATGCGCGGTCCGCGCTCGCTGTCCCGCGTCACGCATGCGAGCTTGCCGAGCGTGCGCGTCGACACCGACGACACGGGCATTCCGTTCATCGTCGAGGAAGCGGTCAAAGGCCGACCGCTCGCTGCGTTGCTCGAGAGCTTCCCGCAGGGCTTGCCGCTGGGCCTGGCCACGCATTTGTTCCTGCCGTTGTGCGAAGCGCTGGCGCTCGCGCATGCGCAGAAGGTCTTGCACGGAGCGCTCGAACCGGCGCGCATCGTGCTGCTCGGCACCGACAACGCTCCCGTGCCCAAGGTGCTGCAGCTGGGTGTGGCGCGCGAGGATCTCGGTCCAGCTGACGCGGCATATCGCGCCCCCGAGCTTGCAGCCGATGCACCGGCGACTGCGCAGGGCGACGTGTTCGCGCTCGGCGTGCTCTTGTATCGCATGCTGAGCGGCGAGCTGCCCTTTCGCACCGGCAAGGGCTATCCCGAGCCGCTGGACGAGATCGCGCCCCAGCTGCCGCCCACGTGGGTGGACCTGACGGCTGATTGCTTGGAGGTCGATCCGGCGCGTCGGCTGCGTGACGTGATCATGTTGCTCGAGCGCGTTCGTGAATGCGTGGGCGCTCGAGTCACGGCACCGGTGCAGCTGACAGCACCAGTGAGGGCTGCCGCGTCCGCGCCGGTGCAGGTCCCCAAGGCGAGCAGCCCGGCGTCCGAGCAGGCGCACCCGGTGACGGATCGGGCGCCGGCGAGCAGCGCGAAGGTCGCAGATCCCGTGGCGCTCGAAGACACCGCTCCCGATTTCGGCGTCGAACCGTCCGCGGAGGCTGCAAAACCACGGTCGATCGCGATGCGCACGATCAGCGCGGTGGCCGCGGCGTTCGGTCCGCTGACGGAACAGACCGTGGTCGACGACGCCACGAGCGACGACAAGCCGGGCGAAGCGACGGCACCCAAGAAGAAGGAAGAAGCGAAGGCCGCGGCCGAGAAGCTCGGCTCGAAGATGAAAGGCGAGACTGCGCGCAAGGAGCCGAAAGGCGACGACGCGCCGCGCAAAGACGCGAAGGTCAACGAGCCGTCGCGCAAAGACGCCAAGGTGACTGAAGCGTCGCGCAAGCCGGCGAAAGGCGATGACGCCGGGCGCCCCGCGGCACAGGAAGCGTTGCTCGGCGGTGTGCACAAAGCCAAGGACGACCCGAAGTCGGCCAACGGTTCCGACAGAGCCAAGGACGACCTGAAGTCGGCCAACGGTTCCGACAAAGCCGGGCCGGTTGCTGCCAAGGGCAAAGTCGCTGCGCGGCCGGCCGGCAAGAACCAGCCGACCCAAGGTCAGATCGCGGCGGTCGCGCTCACCGACGCGCAGCTCAATGCGTTGCGCGGCATGCGCAGCGACGACAAGGAGTCGCGCGATCGCTGGATCCTGCTGCTCCTCATGTTGCTCTTCATGCTGGCTCTCGGCTTCGGTGTGCCGCTCGTCTACGAGCCCGACATGGTCGCCGCGCACGCCATGTTCGGACCGAAGCTACGTATGGTTGCCGGTGGCTTCGCAGTCGTCGTGGTGATTGCCGCGGTGCGGCTCTGGGCGGCGCAGGTTCAAGGCGGCACGATCATCGTGCGCGTCACGAGCTACGCGATGATGGTGGTCACCGGCTGCATCCTGGTGCTGACGAGCAGCTTGTTCTCGCGGTCGCCGACGCTGGGAATGATGCTGGGCGGTGCGCGTGCCGCGTTGCCGCTGGCCACCAGCTTCTTGTTCTTCATGTTTGCGTTCGGCGCTGCGATGCGCGGCATCTCGAACCTCGCCAGCAACATAGGCTACGGCTTGATCGTGATGATGATGTCGACCGGCAGCATGTACGCTTCGTACCACGCGATCTTCGCGACCGTGCTCAAGGGGCACAAGCGTGGGCAGCACATGGCGGTCGCAGGCGCGGGCGCGGGCGCGGGCACGAACCCCAACGGCCCACCCGGCTTGGGTGTCAACACGCACATGACGCCTGAGCAGATCAAGGCGCAGCTCACCGACAAGACGTCGATGACCGACTGGCAAGAGAAGCATCAGGACATCAACACGATGACGCAGCGCAAGGAAGTCGGCGCGAACGAAGAGGATGACCTGAAGTCCGCGACCGAGCTGAACGACACGCGCGCGAAGAACCAGAAGACGCTCGAAAACCTGCAGGCCAACATGCCGCAGCTGCCAGGCGCGGTGAACGGTGGCGAGCCGCCGCCGTCAGCGCCACCCTGATCGCGGCGCATTCGTGGTAAGAGCGGGACATGACGCAAGACAACCCGCTCATCGACGAGCGCGACGCGAGCTTTCTGCTCTACGAAGTGTTCGCAGCCGAAGCGCTGTGCCGCTTGCCGTACTTCGCCGAGCACTCGCGCGAGACGTTCGACATGTACTTGCACGCCACGCGTGAGCTGGCGCGTGACGTAGTGTTTCCGACGTACAAGCCGATGGATGAAGCGCCCGCGCACTTCGCGCAGGGGCAGGTGCACTCTCACCCCGTGCTGCGCGAGCTCTGGCCGCAGATCGTCGCGCTGGGCGTGATCAACGCGCATCGGCCTGCCGCCGTCGGCGGCCAACAGGTGCCGCTCACCGTTCACAACCTGGCCGCCGCCTACATGATGGCGGCGAACTTGAGCGCGTTCGGCTACGCGATGCTCACGACCGGCGCCGCGCACCTGATCGAGGCGTTCGGCAGCGACACGCTGAAGGCCACGTACATGCGACCGATGTACGAAGGCCGCTGGACCGGCACGATGGCGCTCACCGAGACACACGCCGGCTCGAACCTCGCCGATTTGCAGACGCGCGCCACCCCGACCGCGCACGGGCATTACCTGCTGCAAGGCAGCAAGGTATTCATCTCGGGCGGCGATCAAACGCTGAGCGAGAACATCGTGCACCTCGCGCTCGCGCGCATCGACGGCGCACCTGCGGGCATCAAAGGCATCTCGCTGTTCGTGGTGCCGAAGCTGCGCGTCGAACAGGCTGCGCTCGTGCCGAACGACGTCGCCGCTGCGGGCACGTTCCACAAGCTGGGTTGGCGCGGCATCCCCAGCATCGCGCTCAACTTCGGCGAAGAGGGGCGCTGCCACGGCTACCTCGTCGGCGAGCCGCACCGCGGTATTCAGTACATGTTCCAGATGATGAACGAGGCGCGCATCAACATCGGTTTGCACGGTGTAGCGACCGCGTCGGTTGCGTACCACGCGTCGCTCGAGTACGCGCGTACGCGCTTGCAGGGCCGTGCGCCCGGGCACAAGCCCACGGAGCCGCAGCTGCCGATCATCGCGCACACCGATGTGCGGCGCATGCTGCTGCGGCAGAAGGCGATCGTGGAGGGCGGCCTTGCGCTCGTGATTGCCGCGTCACGGTATCAAGATCTCGCGCACCACGCAGAGACAGAGTCCGAGCGTGCGCGCGCCAGCCTGCTGCTCGAGCTGCTAACGCCGATCGCCAAGACCTTCCCCGCGGAGAAGGGCTTCGAGAGCAACGCGCTCGCCCTGCAGATCCACGGTGGCTACGGCTACACCAGCGAGTACTTGCCCGAGGCGTGGTTGCGCGATCAGAAGCTCAACAGCATCCACGAAGGCACGACCGGGATTCAGAGCAACGACTTGCTCGGTCGCAAGATCATCAAGACCGAGGGCGCATCGCTTGCAGCGCTGGCCGAAGAGATCGAGCGCGTGATCGCCGAGGCCGAGAAGGCCGGCGTGGACCCCGCCGATTGCGAGCGCATGCGTCACGCGCTCTCGTGTACGCGCGAGACGAGCGTCTTCTTGATCAAGCTGGCCGTCCGTGATCTCGAAGCCGCGCTGCGTCACAGCGTCGACTACATGGACTTGCTCTCCACGCTGGTCGTCGGCTGGCTGTGGCTGCTGCAAGCTGCGCGCGCGCGAGAGGTGCTGCAGCGTGGCGGCGATCGGCCGTTCCTGCAGGGCAAGCTGTGCACGGCGCAGTATTGGCTGCGCAACGAAGTCCCGCGCATCACGGCGCTTGCCGCGCTGTGCCAGAGCAACGAAGATTCCTACGCGCGCATGCAGGACGCGTGGTTCTGAGGTGCCATGCCAGGTTGCTGCCTATTCGCCGTGTTGATGTTCTTCGGACCGCGCTTCGCGTTGTTCGCAGCGTGGTTGCTCTCCAATTGGTACGACGCGTTCTCTTCGCGCCTGGTCGCGTTGCTCGGTTTCGTGTTCTTGCCCTGGACGTCGCTCGCGTGGATGTACACGTACTTCCACAATCACGGTGAGCTGAGCGGAGGCTACGTGGTGCTGATCGTGCTCGCCGGCCTGATCGACGTGGGCGTGTTCGGCGGTAGCGGTCGCGCCAGCATGCAGCGTTACCGCGAACGTTGAGCGCAGGGCGCGGACGCGCAGAAAAGTTCGCAGCGACGGACGGAACGACGCGGGCTCGGCCATGATCTGGCATGGAGAGCACGCTGATGAAGAACGCCCCCATTTTGCTGGTCTTTTGCCTGTTGGCGCTCGCGGGCTGCGCGCAGAAGCCGGTCCCCGGCGCGATGCAGGGTGGCTTTGGCACCGTAATCGACAACCCCAGTGCGCTGCCAAGTGCGGACGGCGGTGGCCTCGGCAACGGCGCCGGGGGAGCGCTCGGTACGGGCATGTCCACGGGCGAAGTCGCGGGCGGTAGTGCGCCGATGCCGACGGGCAGCGCGGGTCAGGGCGCTCCCCTCGTCGGCTTTGCGGGCACGGGCGGCGACGGTGCCGCTGGCAACCGTGACGTGGGTGCGGCGGGCAACGGCGCGGCCGGTCGCGGCGCAGCGGGTAACGGTGCGGCCGGCCGCGGCTCCGCTGGAACCTCGGGTGGTGCCGGTGCGGGCGCAGCTGGAACGGGCGCCGCTGGTGGCGGCGACAACGATTGAGCCGACGCGACCGCAGAGCCGCAGGCTGCTGCGCGGGTCTGTGTGACTACTGCTTGCGACGACGCTGCTGGAAGTCGATCTCTTGGCGGGCCGCGTAGTTGGCCTGCAGGCCGATCACTTCGCGATAGGTCGTGGGCAAGCGCTCGGCGAGCGCGTACAGCACGCGGCCCGCGGCTTCGGCGTCGCTCGCGGCGCGATGCGCACGCTCGAGCGCGATGCCCAGGCGCGCGGTGATGTCGGTCAGCTTCTTGCTCTTGTCGTCGCGGTACAGCTCGCGCACCCAGACCAGCGGATCGATCCAGACCACGTCCGACACGAACGCGGCCGGCGTTTGGTCGCTCGGGTCTGGGTCGCGCGTCGAGATTCCGGCACGCGCCAGCTCCGCATGCAGAAAGCCGCGATCGAACGCGGCGTTGTACGCCACCGGTAGGTGACCGCGCAGCACGTCGCGCACTTCGCCGACGATCTTGTCGAACGACGGAGCACCGGCCACTTCTTCGTCGCTGATGTTGTGCACGGCGCGCGACTGCTCGGGAATCGGTACGCCTGGATTGACGAGCCAGTTCTGGAGCGCGGTCAGCTGGCCACCCGCGAAGCAGGCGACGCCGATCTCCAGGATGCGATCGTCCTGGGCGGATAGGCCCGTGGTCTCGAAGTCGATGACGGCGATGCGCGCGTCGGCCCAGCGCGTGTCCGGCTCGAACTCGGTCGACAGGCCCACGACCTCGACCGGGCTGCGCGCCAGGCGGTCGGCGATGCCGGGGTAGTGGCGGCCGGTGGGAAAACAGCCGCAAACGTCGAAGTTCCCGCGCATGATTAGGAGGGAGAGAAGATCATGCCACCGGGCGGAACACAAGAGTCTCGGGCCGACTCGCGCGCATACCGAGGCCGGCTCGCGCCATCGCCGACGGGCGGGATGCACCTGGGTGTCGCACGCACGTCGCTGATCGCCTGGCTGTGCGCGCGCGCTGCCTCCGGCCGTCTCGTGCTGCGCATCGAAGACATCGACACGCCGCGCGTCGTGCCGGGCTCGGCCGAGCAGATCATGGACGAGCTGCGCTTTCTGGGCCTCGACTGGGACGAAGGGCCGGATCTCGGCGGCCCGTTCGCGCCGTACGTGCAGTCACAGCGCGGCGAACACTACGCGACGGCAATCGAGACGCTGCGCACACGTGGCCTCGTGTACCCGTGCACGTGCTCGCGCAAGGAGATCGCGCTGATCGGCAGCGCGCCGCACGGCGAGCTCGGGCCGCGCTATCCGGGCACCTGTCGCAACGGGCCTTCGCATCCGGGTCGGCCCGAGGCGCTGCGCTTTCGCATGTCCGAGACGCCGGCGTGCTTCGTCGATCGCGTACACGGCCCGCAGCCCGCAAGGGTCGGTGACGACTTCGTGCTGCGTCGCGCCGACGGTGTGTACGCCTATCAGCTCGCGGTCGTCGTGGACGACATCGCGATGAAGATCAGCGAGGTCGTGCGCGGCGACGATCTGCTCACGTCGACGCCGCGTCAGCTGGAACTGTACCGGGGGCTGTCCGCGCCGCCGCCCGCGTTCGCTCACGTGCCGCTCGCGCTCGGCGCGGACGGTCGGCGCCTCAGCAAGCGCTTTGGCAGCCGTAGCGTGAGCGAGCTGCGCGCCGCCGGCGCCTCGGCCGAGCGCATCGTCTCCTATCTCGCGCACAGCCTGGATCTCGTGCTCGAGGGGCAGCTCTGCTCGGCGCGCGACCTGGCCGCGGAGTTCGACGTCACGAGGCTCCCGCGCAGCCCGGTCCCGCTAGACGACGCGGCCATCCCCTCATGACCGAGGAATTGCTCGTTTTTTACGTGTGAGCCGTTGCGGGGCTTGTTGGCCACTCATATCCATCTGGTGAGCTGCGCCGTTGGGTGCTATGTGTGCACCTCTGGGACGCTTGCCCGTGAGTCGGGTTGATCCAGGGCAACGATTTCGAGGAGCGCCGAATGAACAAGTACTTGGTATTGCTGGTGTTTGTCTGTGGGTTGGCAGTCTCGGTGGGCTGCGCTGGGAGCAAACCCTCCGGAGGCGGACAGGGGACCAGCAGCGGCACAAGCGGAACCGGGACCAGCGGCGGCGGCAGTGGCGCCTTCGGCAACCCCGACGGCGGCGGCGTGGTTCTGACGAAGCCGACGCTGCCCGATGGCGGCGATATCCCGATGCCGACCGACAAGACGTTCATTGCGGATGACACGGTCATGTCCGGCCTCGACCAGCCAACGGTCGACAAGCTCAAGAAGGGCGGGACCTCGTGCACCGCCGCGCCGAGCTATCCGTATGCTGGAACAACCTTTCCGCGCGGTCTGCCCGCGCCCACGGTGATGTGGACCGGCATGGCGGATGGCGCGTACGTGCACGTGCGCTACGCGAACCAAACCGTCGTCGACTACCAGTTCGCGGTGAAGGGCGCCACCTCGCTGCAGATCCCGCGCAAGGCGTGGGACAAGATCGTCGCGCGCTCCTCGAACGCGCCGCTGCTGATCACGCTCACCATCTCGACGGGCGGCACGCTCAGCAGCTGCGAGACCAACTGGACGATCGCGGGCGGCACGATGAGCGGCTCCCTCTACTACAATACGTACAACGCGCCCGGCGCGATGTTCCCGAACCAAGGCGCAGTCATGCGCTTGAAGCTCGGCCAGGAGATGTCCGAGATCTACCTGCAGGATCCGGCGCCGAAGAACGGGTTCAAGGGCACCGGTCCGTGCATCTCGTGTCACTCGGTGTCGTTCGATGGCTCCACGATCGTGGCGTCGCGACACGACTACGGCGGCAACGGGCTCGCCAAAGTCTTTAAGTTCGACGTCAGCTCGTATCCTGTCACTTCCATGACGCAGCCGACGGCGATGGCGTCGATTCCGGGCGCGAACTTCGGCGGCCTCTACCCCGACGGCAAGCGCATGTTGATCATGGGCAATCCGCAGTGCACCAACGGTGCCGAGACGTTTCCGCGCGCACCCAACAACTTCATCATGGTCGAAGGTCCGACGGTCGCGAAGACCATGGACACCACCACGGGTAAGGAAGTGGCAGCCACCGGCCTGAACAAGGATTGGTACATGTGGATGCCGCAGTTCTCGCCCGACGGGAAGAAGGTCGTGTTCAACCACGCCAAGCCCGCGGCATCCGGTGGTGGTACCGATCGGCGCGAGCTCGCGGTCATGGACTATGACTACGCGACCAACACGTTCAAGAATTTGAAGGTGATCGCATCGAACCTCGGCCCGGCTCCGTCGCAGCAGTACGCGCCCGCGCCAACGCTAGCAGGCACGATCACCGAATCCTGTCAGCCTGCGCTCGCGGGCTTGGACCAAACCGGCACGCTGGCGACGGGCACATGCTCGGGTCCGTGCTATCCGGGCTGGCCGTTCTTCACGCCCGACGGAAACGGTGTGGTGTTCCTGCTGACGAACGAGCCGGACTTCGCGAGCGCGTTCCCCGGTCGTACGACCGTTACGAAGGCCGAGCTCTGGTACGCCGATTTGGCCTCGGGCAAGACCGTGCGCCTCGACAACGCCAACGCCATGATGACCGACAACTTCTACCCGACGGTCATGCCGGTCGCGCTCGGCGGCTACTACTGGTTGTTCTTCACGTCCAAGCGCACGTACGGCAATAAGACGTACCCCGAGCTGATGCACAGCGACACGTATGCGCTGAGCACGAAGTTCTCCGAGGACGACGCCAAGTCGAAGCGCATCTGGGTGTCGGCGCTGCGCCCCGTTCCAACTAACGGCGAGTTCGCGAACAACGCGACGGACATCAGCTCGCCAGCGTTCTTCCTCGACGGACAATCGGAGTCCGGCAACGTGCGCGCGTTCACTGCGCTGAACCCGTGCGCCAAGAAGGGCGACACCTGCACGAGCGGCCTCGACTGCTGCGGCGGCTACTGCAACATCCCGATGGCCTCGACCGGCGAGTTCGACGTCACGCCGATGGGCACGTGCACCGACGAGCCTCCGTCGTGCTCGAAGACCAACGAGCGCTGCGCCGCCGACAAGGACTGCTGCCCCCCGGCCAAGGGCCAGCCGCAGAACACCTGCATCGGTGGTTACTGCGCGTTCGTGATCGTGCCGGGCTGAACGGCTCTCGATCTTCGTCAGTCAGCGAGGACTGAGGTGAGTGTGTGTGGGCGAATCTGCGTGGGCTCACGGCCCGCCGGATCGTTCACATGCGCCCGCGTACGCTCACACGGAAATCGTACGACGCGGCCATTCCTTCTTTTAGGACGCATGCATTTTGCGGTGTGGAAGGATAGTCGTGCCGGGGCCTCTGGCATCGCTTCGACTGTGAACAAGACGAATCCAGCAACGCGACAAGACCAGGTACAATCGCGGGACCCGAGCGGTACGCGGACGATCAGCGGTGTGGCCGCGACCTCCGCTCTCGGGCTCGAGCGCGACCCGGACATGCAACCTGGAGATGTGATCGCCGACAAGTTTCGGCTCGTGCGCGAGCTCGGGCGCGGCGGCATGGGCGCCGTCTGGGAAGCCGTGCACGAGACGCTGGGTCGCACGGTCGCGGTCAAGTTCCTGACGCCGCAGCAGAACGACTCGACGCTCGCCGAGCGCTTCGTCTCGGAAGCCCGAATGGTTGCGTCGATCAAGCATCGCTTCGTGATCGACGTGTTCGACTTCGGTGTCACCACCGACGGCCTCTACTACATGGTGCTCGAGCTGCTCGAAGGCGAAGAGCTCTCCGAGCACATGGATGGCGGCCCTGCGTTCTCCGCGCGCGAAGGCGTGCGCTTGATCGCGGACTGCATGAAGGGGCTCGATGCCGTACACGCCGCGGGCATCGTGCACCGCGATCTCAAGCCCGAGAACGTGTTCATCGTGCACGACGGCGATGGCGCGTTTCCGAAGCTGATCGACTTCGGCATCTCCCGGCGTGCGCAGACGACCGAAGGTGCGGCGCCGTCGAAGAAGATCGAGGGCCGCGGCAGTCGCTTGACCGAGCCGGGCATGCTGGTCGGCACGCCTTGGTACATGGCGCCGGAGCAGCTGCGCGGACGCGCCGACATCGATCGGTGCGCGGACGTGTATAGCGTCGGCGTGATCCTGTACGAGCTGTTGGCTGGACGCCTGCCGTACGCGCAGGAAAACGTCGCGGACTTGATGGTGGCGATCGTCACGAAGAGCGCGCCGGCGCTGATCGAGCTGCGGCGCGACTTGGGCGTCGGCATCTCGGATGTCGTGGCGCGCGCGATGGCGGTGGAGCCCGAGCAGCGGTACCCGAATGCGCTCGCGTTACGAGACGCGCTCATGGCCGTGATTCCGTCGCTGCCTGCGGATGCCAAGACTGCGCTGCAGAAAGACGTGCCGGCGCGGCCCTATGGGCAGTACACCGAGATCCAGCTGAAGAGCGCGACGGATCCCTTCGCGGACCGAGCCGCGCTCGCTGCGAAGAAGCGGCGGATGGGGTTGATGGCCGCGATCGTGGCCTCCGTCGTGGTGTTGGGCGGGCTGGCGGCCTGGCTCGGTGGCAGCTCGCATTCGGACGCAGTGAAGACGACCGCGCTGCCTGCGCCGCTGGCAGGCGCTGCCACGCCGTCGGTCGCGGTGGCATTGCCGGCCGTAGCGCCGCCGCCGCCGCCGTCAGCTGCAACCCGCGTGGCTCCGTCCGCGGTGGTTTCTGCTGCGCCGACACCCGCGCCGAGCACGCCGCATGCTGCAGTCGCCGCATCGCCGGTCGTCAAGCATTCGGCGTCGGCTGCCGGCTCGCATTCGCCGGCGTCTGCGCCGGCGCGCTCCGTTCGTCCGGGCGCTGCTCACTCGAAGAAAATCTTCCATCAGCTCGACTTCTAAACCATGCGCTTCACTGCTCGTCTGCTCGCGTCTCTGCTTACGTGCTCGTTGCTCGGGGTCGCGCTGCCGCTGGCCGCGCAGGCGCCTGCCGCTTCCGCCAGCGAGGCCACGCGCGATGCTACGGCTCGCTCGTTCTTCGAAGAGGGCGTCGCGTTCGCGGAGCACAGCGATTGGGAAAAGGCCGAGGACCGGTTTCGGCGCGCGTATGCGCTGCGCAGCTCGCCCATCATCGGCTACAACTTGGCGACTGCCCTGCAAGAGCGTCGCAAGCTGATCGAGGCCTCCGAGCTGTTGCGCAAGCTCAGCCAGGAGCCGGGCCTCGACCCGGAGCTCGCGCGCTCGGTCACGACCCTCGCGGGCGAGATCACGCCGCGCATCGGCCGCCTTACCGTGCAGGTCGAAGGGCAGCAGGTAGGCGACGTCGTGGCCCTCGATGGGGCCACGTTGCTGGACGTGCAGATCGGCGTGGGGCTTCCGGTCGATCCGGGCACGCACCACGTCGTGCTCGCGCGCGCAGGTAAAGAGCTCGACGCGCGCGATGTCGAGCTGGGCGATGGCGCGACCAGCGACGTAACGTTGCAGGCGGCGAGCCCCGTGCTACCGGCACAGGTTGCCGCGAGCGCGGGCGAGGTCTCGGCGAGAAGCCCGTCAGCTGACAACATCGCCGCACCCAGCGGAGCTACGAAACCTGATGCTGCACCCCGTGACAGCGATGGCCGCAATGCTGGCCACAACCTGACCGGCACGGGGTGGTTCTGGACCGGCGTGGGCGCGGTGGCCGGCGCCAGCGTGATCGTGATCGCGCTAGTGGCTTCGTCTGGAGGCACTACGAGCGCGACGGCGAAGAACGGATATCACGGCGACTTCAATCCGCCGACGCTGGGGGTGACCGTACGATGACCAAGACCATGCGCGTGCTTTCGCTGGGTGCTGTCCTGCTCGCGTTCGCGCTCTCGGCTTGCAGCGGCAAGACCGAGCTCACGCAGATCGTCGTGGTCGTGGCGAGCGACCTGAAGGT
>JADGRF010000171.1 GCA_017881055.1 Sandaracinaceae bacterium | reverse complement strand
GCGGGTTCCACCGGTGGCAGTGATGCCGGCCTGCCCGTTCAAGACGGCGGTGCAGCTAACGGCGGCGGCTGTGACACGAAGACGTGCGAGGCGTATCAGCACTGTGCGCTCGCCCAAGGACTTCCGCAGTGCGTCGACAACGCCACCTGCGGCGGCTTCGCCGGCAGACCTTGTCCAGGCAGCGGCACCTGTGTCGACGATCCGCGTGACAGCTGTGACCCTGCCAAGGGTGGCGCCGACTGCGGCGGCATCTGCGAATGCAGGGGCGGCGTGTTCTGCGTTCAAGGCAAAGTCTGGGACAACGTCGCCTGCACATGCGTGCCCAACACCGGCGTAGCGTGCGGCAAGAACACCTGCACGAAGGACGAGATCTGCTGCAGCCCGAGCTGCGGCATCTGCGGCGCCAAGAACGGCGCCTGCCCCGCAATCGCGTGCGCCCAGCAGCCGTAACTACGCCAAACCGTGGCGGCCCAGGCGACGCGGTTTATAGCGACCAGCCGACGTTGAAGTTCAGCAGAAGCAGCAAGTCCGGCTCCTTCGACGTCGCGTCTTGGCCGAGCGTGTTCTTGGCCGGCGTGTGGATCGCGGTGATCGAGCAGCCGCCCTGCACGAACACCGTGAAGCCGGGCTCCTCGATCCACTTGTAGCCGATGAACGGTCCGAGCGTGAGGCCCGCGCCGAGGCCGGTGACGCGATCGGTTCCGATCACGTCGGCGACGTCCACGTGCATCCACAGCGCCTCGGCACCGAGCTGCAGGCCTTTGAACACGCTCGACGGATAGAACGCGATCTGCCCGCCGTATTCGTACGCGCCGAAGTGACGCTCTTTGCCAGCGGCGTTCTTCGCCATCAAGCGACCGCCGCCGCCGATCACGGACAGGCCGAGGAAGTCGCCCACGCGCACTTCCGCCTGCATCTCCAGCATCGGGATCAAGACGTGGATTGGCGAAAGCGTCAGCGTGACGGTCTTCGGCAGGTCCGGCGGGTCGTCGTAGAACCCGTCGCTGGCCCGCGCGTGCGATGCAAAGCAGAGCGCGAGGAACAGCGTAAGCGCACAGCTCGAAGAACGACGCATCGAACGTTCGAGGCTCGCCCGTGCGTCGTCGGACTGTCAAAAAAAGCCCCTCCGCTCGTGGGAAGCTTGCCCCCGGGTCGCTTTTAGACCGCGCGATCTTTACCGCTTACATCCATGTAAGTACAACGTAGTCATGGCTAAAAGCCGTTCCGAACGAGCACCCGAGAGCGCAGCCAAGTCGGCGCGGGCCAGCAAAGTTGCCGCGGCTGGCAGTGCCCGCGCCACGCGCACGCCGCGCCGTCGCTTGCGCGCGGACGAAGCCCAGAAGCGCATCCTGGAAGCCGCCGAGAAGCAGCTCACGAAGGTCGGCCCGGAGGGCTTGCGGCTCACCGATCTCGCGCGCGTGCTCGGCGTTTCGCATCCCGCGATTTTGCATCACTTTGGCTCGCGTGAGGGTCTGGTCGCCGCCGTCGTACGTCATGCGCTGCACACGTTGAACGAACAGCTGCTCGCCGCGCTGTCGCGGGGCCCTGCCGCACCCGGTCGCGCCGAGCTGATGGACATGGTCGCCGAGGTTTACGGCGAGCGCGGCTTCGCGCGACTGCTCGCGTGGTTGCTGCTGTCCGGTCGAGCAGCCAAGCCCGTGCGCGGCGGAACCGACATGCCGCTCAAGCAGCTCGCCGAAGCAGCGCACGCGCTGCACGCCGCGAAGTTCCCCGAGGCTCGCTACGAAGACACGCTGTTCGAGCTGCAGCTCGGCGCCATCGCATTGCTAGGCGACGCGATCTTCGGCGACGCGGTCCGGCGCGCCTCGGGCGCCCCCGCGACGCCAGCCACCGCGCGCGAATTTCGCGGCCGTCTCGCGGCGCTGCTCGGCGCGCGCGATTGAGCACCGCCCAGCCGCATGCCTTCGCTGCGTCACGGAGCCATCGGGGAGCCATCACGCATGCTTTGGTGTAAAGTGCGCCGCATGGCGCTGGCCAGGCACCTGTTCGTGGAGCTCGCATGTGTCGCGCTATGTGTTGCGCTGGCGACGGCCGTGCCCGCGCGCGCGCTCGCAGAAGACCGCGCAGCGTTCGCTCGCGACAAGCTCACGTTGCAACTGCGCGATGCACGCGCAGAGCGGGCCAGCAGTACGCGCTTGTGGCCGCTGCTCACACTCGGCCTCGGTGTCTCCGCGGTGCTCACGGGTACCGTCGTTGGCAGCGCTCACGCGCTCGGCTGCGAGCACGGCTGCTCGGCGCCGCCGTGGGTGAGCGTCGTGGTCGTGGTCGGGGCTGCAGTGGGCAGCGCGGGCGCGATCTGGTTGCTCAAGGTCAACGCCGACATCCGCGAGGAGGATGTGCGCATCGATCGCTTGGACCGCGATCTCGAGCTGCAGCAGCGCGCAGAGAACGAGCGACGCATGATGGGCCCGGCGCCCCGCCCGCTCTTCACGCTACGCCTCGCGTTTTGAGCTCAACGGAGAGCCGCAGGCTGCTCCGCGGATTACATAGGACCACTACATCTTGAAGCAGATGTGCGTCGCCTTGGGATCGGTCGAGAACGCCGAGATGTCCGTGCACGTCCAGCCGCTCGGGCATGCCTTCGGATCGTTCTGGCACTCGAGCTTGGAGCAATAGTTCAGGGGCGCGGTGGCGCAGGTCGGCGCTTGGCACGGACAGTCGCTGTTCGCGCTGCAGCTCTTGCCGAACCCGGTGTAGTCCGCAGGACATGTGCTGACGCTGCCGGCGTCGTCGCCGCTACCGCCTCCGTCGCCGCCAGCATCGTGTGCACCGGCATCGGCGGGCTTGATCGGAAAGCAGCCACCCGTGTTCGCGTACTGTCCCGGATCGCAAGCCGGTGAAGGATCGCAGCTCGTGACGCTCACGCACGAAACGCACAACGCGAAGCAGCACGCTGCGCGCCTCATGCCCAGCGTGATTCCCAGCGGCATTCTCGTCATGGTTCTCGTCACGGTTCTCGTCATGTTCGCGGTCATGGTGCTGCGACCGCGACTGGTCGCGGGGTGAGGACCTTGCCGTCTTTGATGAGCGCGACGACCTTCACGTCGGGTGTGGCTGCGCTCTCCGGCACGTAGCCGATCGCGCCCGGAAGCTTGGCCACCACGCGCAACATGAGCGCGATGGTTGGCACCTTGCGCGGGGAGTCGCCCATGCCGCGGATGCGCCGGTCGATCCAGAAGCGGGCAACCTCTTCACTGTTCATGCCGAGCACTACGCGATCGAACGTCTCGCGGATCCCGACACCTGGCGCGTAGTTGAACGGGATCACCGTTTGTCCACCGGACCATTCGCGCTGCGAGAGGGTGAAGATGGCTTCGAGTCGATCGGCTGACAGCTGGCTCGCGCTCGTCGCCGGGTTGACGATCACGACCAACGGCTCCTGGTTCGTCACCGTCGACGGCGCGAACGCGCCGTGGAGCGTCAGAGCGAGCAGCCATGGCAGAAGGAATCTCATGTCAGAACGCGATGATGAGTCGTGAGCTCAAGAGGTGGAGATCGCGACCGCTCTCGTCCTTTGCTGATTTGTCGAACCGAACCGGCATGACGTAGCTGTACTGCAGGCGCAACGTGACCGCCGAGTTGAAGTATACGTTCACGCCCCCCCCGGGGACGACGACCGCTTCGCCCGTCACCAACGTCGGGTAGCGCAGGAACTCGCCGACCAGCATCGGCTCGAGGCCGAGCCAGGGTAAGCGATAGGCGAACAGCAAGTAGCTGCCTAGCGCCGTGACATTCGCCGCCGGAGCGCCCAACGTCACCACCCGTTTGCCCGGCGCGTACACCACGCGATGAGCGACGAACTCGGAGCGTATACGCAAGGGGCCGATGTCCATCGACACGTCGGCGGCGCTGTCCAGCTCGTCGTACGCGAGCGTTTGAGCGCGCGCCACGCCCGGTGTTCCGTCGGCGAGCACCGTCGCGCTCTTCGAGTAGTCCTCGGTTGACCCTTTGACGCGCCGAACTGCATCGGGAATGGGCGTCGCGTGCGGCGCTCCGGGAAGTACTCGAGCGACACGAAGAACGGCGGGCGCAGCATGATGCGGGTCGGTGAGCCGTGGTCGACGTTCCATACGCCGTACGGCGTGAGGAAGTAGCCGCTGCGAATGTTGAATGCGTCGGACGGCGTCCAGTCGACGTGCGCACGCTCGAGCACGATACCGGCCCAACGCACGGTCACGAACCCGCCGGTCGGCGACGTGTAGTCGAAGACGCCGGTGTTGGCGCGCGCGAAGTTGCCGCTCGTGAGAGCGGACGATTCGGTGCCATCCGGAAAGTTGGTGAAACGGACTTCCGTGAGAAAGCGCCAGTTCTTGAACGGCGTCGCGTCGAAGTAGATGTTCACGTTGCCGAGCACGAAGTTCGTGGCGTTCGACAGCGAAAGGCCGCTCTGGAACAGGCCACCCCATGCGCGCTGCAAGCCGACGTCGGCAAACCCGTAGACGCGCAGCTGCGGCTCGAACGCTTGCGGCTCGCCTTCTGCGCCGCCGGATTCCGCCAGCAGCGCTTCGAGCGCGGGATCGCCAGCAGAGCTTGCCTGTGCCTTCGTCGCGCTGGTTCCGTCGTCCAGCCGGGACTTGTACGTGTCCAGCTCGGTGCGCTGGCGGGTCAGCTCCTCGTCCTGCTCCGCAAGCCTGCGGCTCAGCTCCTCGACACGCGCGGCAAGATCGGCGTCTGCTGCCGCGGGTGCAGCGGGTGCGCCCCGCGCTCTTGCGTTCGACGTGCTGGCCGCTACGGCGGGCGCGGGCGCGTCTTGCGCCAAGACCCGACCGGTGAAAAGTACGACCAGCAGCCCGAACCATGGCCGGAGGACGACCCCCTGCCTGTGACGATTCAGTGCGGTTTCCCGTAGCGATTTGAGCATGCGCGGGGGACCGCGCCACGAAGGCGGATCATCGGGGTCTGGGCCCGGTCGAACGCCGCGCGAGCAGCTCTTCGAAACGCTGCACGAACACCTCGGGCCGTTCTGCTTTGGAGATCGCTCCGATTGCGCCCGCGTCGCGCGCCATCGTGATCAGCTCCTCACAGCAACAATCGATTCTATCAGCTCGCTTGATGCGAGCCAAGAGCGACGATCGGCCTGTGATCGGCCTACACCGGAGCGCATGTCGGCTTCACAACTCGCTGCGCGCATACGCTTCGGCGAGCTTCCAAAACGTTCGCCAATGTCGACCACTCCGCTGCCACAGCTGAACGACCTGCGCGCTGCCCGCGCTGTAGCGGCGAAAGTGCACGAGGCGCGCGTTGTTCATCTTCCAGTCCCGCGGATCGGCCTCGGGGCGCAGGCGCCTCGTCGCGCGCTCCAACGCTGCGAAGACGCGCGTGCGTTCCTGCTCGATGGACGCGCGTGATTGTCCACTGGCGTACAGGCGCTCCAGTCCATCGCATGCGCCGACGATCAGTATGTCGAGCTCGTGCTTCTGCGCGGCGCGCTTGCGCATCTGTGCGGGCCACGCGCTGTTCGCGAAGCGAGCACGCGCAAAGTATTGCTCGGCGCCGGTCTCACCGACGAACGTTGCGAGCGCTTCGTTCCATTCGGTGTGACCCGGGACGTAAAGGCGCACGTGGGCCAGCTCGTGAAACAGCACGTCGACGAAGCTCGGCAGGCCGTCGCGCATCATCGTGGTCGTGACCGGGTCGCGGAAGAAGCCGAGCGTCGAGTAGGCGCGCGAAGGGCTGACCCATGTGTCGTAGTCGCGGGCCTCGAGCTCCGCGGCCGCGGCTTCGGCCTCACGCTTGTCGTAATACGAGCGGTACTCGACGGTGCCGACAATTGGAAACCACCAGGCGTAGGCATGCAAGCGGGTCCGTTCGCTCGCCGTGAGCACGTACGTCATGCCTTCGCGCTCGGTCGCGAAGTAACCGGTGTACGACTTGCCCGTCGGGAGCGCCAAGACCTCTTGCGCGAAGCGCTTCGCATCCGGGACCGCCTGGAGCAGTGCGCGTCGCTCGGGATCCTGCTCGGCCGCAATCGCGCGATCGAGGCGGCGTTGCCCGTTGATCAGCTCCAGCTGACCGCCCGCGAGCTTGGCCATGGAGCATCCGCCTAACGCCAGCGCGAGCGTGAGACCGAGCGCGCGACGGCGCTCACTCGGCATCGCGACGTACGGTGTCCGGACTGAACGCCGGTAGGCAGATCGCGACGTGTCTCGGCTCGTTGCCGGCGGCGGTGACGCGGGGTGGTTGCGGAATCAAGGTCGGCATAGGTTCCTCGCCTAGAGCCTCATGGTCTAGACGCGTACGCGCGAGCGGTCAATTGGCGGTCGACCCGCGACCAGGCGACCCCCGCGCTTGGCGCCGCCGGCCCTTTGTGGGTCTCGGGTGCGGTGCTACAAGCGAAACGCGGAGGCGGAAAGCGATGGACAGCGTCGTTACGGAGCTCGGTCGGCTGGTCGGGGAGAAGCACGTACTGGTAGGTGACGCGATCGGCCCCGAGTACACCCATGACGAGTCGCTCACGGTGGCTGCGGTCTCGCCGCGCGCTGTCGTGCGCCCGGCCTCTACGGATGAAGTCTCGAAGGTGCTCGTCTTCGCGAACGCTCGACGCATTCCGATCATCGCGCGCGGCGCGGGCACCGGGCTCTCGGGCGGTGCGACGCCCGTTGCCGACGGCATCGTGCTGTCGCTCGAGCGCATGCATCGCATCCTCGAGATCGACGAGGAGAATCAGATCGCGGTGTGTGAGCCGTTCGTGCGCCTGTCCGAGCTGTACGCCGCGGCAGAAGACAAGGGCCTGATGTACGCGATCATGCCCGGCGAGAGCAGCGCGACTGTCGGTGGCAACGTGGGCACGAATGCCGGTGGCATGCAGGCGGTCAAGTACGGCGTCACACGGCACCACGTGCTCGGCCTGCACGCCGTGCTCGCGGACGGCCGCGTCATTCGCACCGGCGGCAAGTTCGTCAAAGTGTCGAGCGGCTACGACCTCACGCAGCTGCTCGTGGGTTCCGAGGGCACGCTGGCTGTGATCACGCAGGTGATCGTGAAGCTGGTGCCGCGCTTGCCGAATCGCACGACCGTGCTCGCTCCGTTCATCACCCTCGAAGAGGTGACGAGCGCGATTCCCAAGTTGGTCGCGACGGGCCTCGGCCCGCTCATGCTCGAGTATATCGACATGATGACGATGGCCACGATCCTTCAACGCTCGAAGATGGATCTCGGCATCGATCCGAAGCTGCGAGAAAAAGCGCTCGCGTACTTGCTGATGGTCGTGGAAGGTCGCGACGCCGAGCGCGTCGAGGCCGATGCCGCGCAGCTCGGTGAAAAGGCCATCGAGCTCGGCGCGATGGATGTGTACATGTTGCCGGCCACCGCAGCGCGCCAGCTGATCGAAGCGCGCGAGCAGAGCTTCTGGGCCGCGAAGAGCGCCGGAGCAGGCGACGTCGTCGACGTGGTGGTACCGCGCGCGTCGATAGCGAAGTTCGTCGCCGCCGCTACGCAGGTGGCTGCGAACCATCAAGCTCTGGTCGTCGGCTGCGGGCACGCGGGTGATGGCAACGTGCACCTCGCGGTGTTCCACGGCGACACGGCCGTGCGCGATGACGTGACCAAGGGCCTCTTGCGTGCGGGCGTCGAGCTCGGCGGTGCGGTCAGCGGAGAGCACGGGATCGGCGTCGCGAAGAAGGCGTATTTCGCGGCGCTCGAAGATCCCGTCAAGCTCGAGCTGCAGCGCAGCATCAAGCGCGCGTTCGATCCGAACAACATTCTCAACCCTGGCAACATCTTCGACTGAAGATAGAGGTGTGTCATGAGCGAACGTCGAACTGCGTTGATCACGGGCGCGTCCGCCGGCATCGGCAAAGCGTTTGCCGAGCAGCTCGCCAAGGATGGCTTCGATCTCATTCTCACCGCGCGCAGGCGAGACCGACTCGATGCGCTGGCCCAAGAGATCGTCAAGGACCGCGGCGTGCGCGTCGAGGTGATCGCGGAAGACCTGTGCGATCCGGCGGCGCCCGAGCGCATCATGGCCGAGCTGAAGTCGCGCGGCCTGCACGTGGACGTGCTGGTGAACAATGCGGGCTGGGGCATTGCGCAGACCTTCGTCGAAGTCCCGTGGCACAAGCATGCGGAGTTCATTCAAGTGCTCGTCACGGCCGTGGCGCAGCTGACGCACTTGGTGTTACCCGGTATGATCGAGCGTCGCTACGGACGAATCGTGAACATCGCGTCGCTCGCGGGCCTGCTGCCGGGCGCACCCACCAGCACGCTGTACGCCGCAGCGAAGTCGTTCCTGGTGAAGTTCTCCGAGTCGCTCTCTGGCGAGCTTGGCGGCACCGGCGTGCACGTGACCGCGGTGTGCCCCGGCTTCACCTACTCCGAGTTTCACGACGCCATGGGCACGCGGGGCGTCGTCAGCAAGCTGCCAGGCGCGCTGTGGCAGAACGCCGACGCCGTTGCCCGCGAAGGCATTGCGGCCGTGATGCGGGGCGATGCCGTCTACGTCACCGGCCCTGTGAACCGAGCGCTGGCCGCCGTGATGCGTCATCTACCCGGGGAGGCCGCGCTGCGCATCGTGCGTGCCCGAGCGAAGAACTTCCGAAACGTCGGAGGCGTGCACTAGCGCACGCCTCGTGTTCCCATCTTGGGATAAATCACTTCATGTGCGGCACTGCTCGCAAAGTGCGACGAGCTGCGTTACTTTCCCACTCTCGGAGGCTTGGATGAGCACGGATAAGCGCAAGCAGAGCCTGTACTTTCCCGAAGCGATGCTGAAGGACCTCCAACACGAGGCCGACCGCCTGGACCGTTCCCTCTCCTGGGTAGTTCAGCGCTGTGTTCGCATCGGCATGCTGGAGCTCAAGAAGCTTCCTTCCACCGATGATCCGGACCAGTTAGCCGCGGGCTGATCGCGCCGCGATTTGGGGTGTCCCCGCGGCTTACGTCGGATTGCGGGTTCGCGTTCGCGAACCCGAAGACAGGCTCGTCTCGGTCATGCACGTGAGTGCACTCCCTCACGTCGCTGCGGGCGCGCTCGCGGCTACGCCCCAACTCGCGACGCTCGCGTTTTGGCGCGCCACCTGAGCGCGTCGCTCGAGATCCGTTGCGACAGGGATCTCGTCGCGCTTCCGGACGGCCCCGTAGGTCGCCCCCTGAAGCGAGAACCGCGAAGCTGCTTTCAGGTTCGAGCGCGCCCGCAGCGCCGGAGGGGAGCGTACTTCCTGTACGTGACCCGACGGCGCGAGGACGTAAGCCGAACCTGGAAGCAGATCCGCGGTT
The DNA here is from genome assembly GCA_017881055.1 of Sandaracinaceae bacterium. GTDB lineage: Bacteria > Myxococcota_A > Polyangia > Polyangiales > JAFGIB01 > JADGRF01. Next base: position 28,983 of record JADGRF010000171.1, on the reverse strand, counting down.
CGGCCTACTGGTACGTAAACCTTAACTCGTAGTCGCAGATGCGGAATATATCGCCCTCTTCGATCCGCTTGCTGTCGAAGCGACGGCCTTGGTACTCGACGCCGTTCGTGCTGCCGAGGTCTTTGATGTAGTGCGCGCCGTTGTGCATGACTACGGCGGCGTGGCGGCGCGAGATGTTGCCGTCCTTGATGGCAAGGTCGGCGCTCTTGCTGCCGCGGCCGATCACGAACTCTTCCTTCGCGACGGGGATCTTCTGGCCGTTGAAGATCACGAAGAGCTGGCGCGCGCGCACGCTCGGCGCTGGCGGTGCCGGAGCGGCCGACATGCGCGAGCCCGCTCCGGGCAGTGGCGGCGGGTTTGTCGCAGCCGACATCTGCGGCGGTCGCGCCACCCGGCCCGTGCGCGGTGAGTTGCTACCTGGAGGCGGCGGCGGCATCGACGACGGGCGCTTCGGGTTCGGCGCGGGCGGCGGTGCCGACATGCGAGGTCCCGGGCCTGCTCCCGTCGCTGGCGTAGCCGGCGATGCAAACGGTGACGCCGCGCCCCCGCTCATGCCCTGCGCTGTCAGTTCGCGCGTGGCCGGGGCCGAGCGCGGTTTCGGCGGCGGCGGCGACGGGATCGACGGCCTACCTACGGCGCTCTCGCGCAGCGAAGGAATGCCGCCTCCTCCCGTTGCAACCGTTCCAGCTGCTGGCGCCGCCGGCGGCGGATTGGTGGGCATCTGCGCGTTCGGATCGGTGCCCACGCCCGTGTTGTGTTGGCCGCTGCGGGACGTGCCGTAGTTGCGCGAGCGCGCGTACTGGCGCATCGCCTCGTTGATCAAGTAGTCCGTCGAGCACTCGAGCTCTGTGCTCATTTGCTCGAAGATTTCCCAGAGATAGTCCCGGCATTGAAAGTGCCGCAGCGTCTTCTTGTTTTGGTCCTGCGTCGTCATGACCGTTCTATTGACCGTTCTGATGGGCGAGCCTCGCGCATCAACCGCCGGCGCCAGCGGCTTGCTTCACACGATCGTGGAGCCCAGCGATGGCTTGCTCCGCGACTTTGCTCACAGTCTTCTGGTCGTCTTCCCAGTGCTTGCCTTTGACTGCCGTCGCGTTGTGCGTGAGCGGAGTCATCGCGGCCACGTCTTGTTCAGTGCCTTTGCGGGCAAAGTAATCGAGACCAATGATGTTATCCCACCAGTTCGAAGAGCGCAGCAGGTTCAACGCGACATCGCGCGGTGCCGGTGTCATCTGCGCCATGCGCTGGGCGTAGCCATCGAGCTCTTCGGGCTCGAACGAGGCCGCCGGCGGGAGTTTGGTGAAGAAGTCGGTGAGCACGCCGGTGCCGCCGATTGCCAGGACCAGCTCGCCCGCACGCCAGCGTAAGCGGTTTTCGTCTGCGTTTTGCACCAGCGGCCACATCGCCGGGATCGCCTTGGGGCTGCCCGTGTCGCCCACGCGGTCGAACGCGTAGTCGCGAACGGCCGTTGGGTTGCCCGGATCCAGCGCCAGCGCCAACAACTTGTCGAGTTGCTCGGCGCCCACTTTGCCTTCGAGCGCCTGCAGCGCATGCGTGCGGCGATCGGTGAGCTTCGCATCCTTGAACGACGCGATCTCGAGCAGACGTCCGCTGACCTCGGGCTGATCCGCGAGGTACTTCATCGACGGCAGCGCGCCGGTCTCGATGAAATTCGCGCGGTTCAGCTCCGCGGCCTTCTTGATGCGCGCCGCGTCGGTGATGCCGGCGGACTTCATCTGCTCGCCGATCTGTCCTTCGAGCCAGGCCAGGAACTGCGGACCTTCCATCTCGCGCTCGATCTCGACCAAGCGATGACCCGCGCGCTGCTTCGACGGCGCGTCACCGAGCTGACCGATCAGCTCCGAGAGCTTGATCAGCGCTTGCTGCGGCAGCTGCGCCGACAGCGCGTCGATCAGGCTCTTCGCGGCCGGCGCACCGAGACCGCGCACCACTTGTTCCGCGCTGAAATTGCCGGCCAACGAGCGGCCGTTGAAGTCGGCCGTGTACCAGCCGACGACGGCGGTCGTGAGCTTGTCGCGCACCGCGGGCTGTGCGTTGCTGACGAGCAGAAACGCCGCATCCTTCGCGCGCACTTGATAATCGACCGGGCCTTCGCCGCCCTTGTCAGTGGCCGCGGGCTTCTTCATCAGTGCGATCAGCCCATCGGCGAGGCCATCGACGATCTTGTCGCGCGTGTCGGCGTCGAGCTTGGCAATCGCGTGCTGCAGCTCGGCGACGCCATCGACGTCCTGCCGTTCCATCTCGACCAAGCCGAGCGCGGCGTACGTGCGCAGCGGTACGTCGTATTTGTTGGCCATCACGACCGCGACCATCTTGCCGGGACCCTTGCGAGTGCCCTTCCACGTGTCGACGTCGGCGCTCGTGACCTTGCAGCCTGCGCTGGTCACGAGCCCAAGGAGCAGCACTGCGCCCAGCAGTGAGCGCGAAGTGCGCCTGCGCGAAAAGCCGAAGGCTGTTGCGCGGGGCCTGCGCGAAAAGCCGAAGGCTGTTTCGCGGGATTCATGTCGCGAGTCTCGTGATTGCATTGCCGCTCTTTTCCCCGCGCGCTGTGTGACCGCCCAAGCGCGTCGCGCCAAACCGTCCGCAAGGCTCGGCGAGCGTTCCGATACTAGAGAAATCCCCCATGCATTCAAGGGATAAACCATTCTAGGCGGGCCCGCGCTCGCGACCGATTTTTTGACCTGCGCGAGCTTGCGCTGGCAATGTCGAGTGGGCAGACGTGCGTCAAACAGCGATAAATCCCACATCTTCTTCGGCGGCGCCCGCACTCGGCAGGCGTCACGAAATCCTCGGCATTCTGTGCTTCGCCGCAGCGCTGCTGTCGGGCCTAGCCCTGTGCTCGTACGACATGCGAGGCGGCGCGAACTGGGTCGGCCCGCTCGGGGAAAGCCTGGCCTCTGGGCTGGTCACCGGCTTCGGCCTCACCGCTCTGGTGGTGCCGTTCGAGCTGCTCTGGGCGGCCGCCTACTGCGTTCGCTTGCGGCCGCCGCTGTCGGGCCTCGTGCACGCGGCCTCGGTGCTCGTGCACCTCTTGCTAGGCTGCGCGCTGCTGCATCTGTCGCTGCACGAGTATCCCGTGTTCGGGGGGCACCTCGCTGGCGGTCTGATCGGCGAAGTGCTCGGCGAAGTGCTGCGCTCGGTCGTGGGCTCCGTGGGCGCGTACGTGGTGTGTATCGCGGCGCTCTTGATCACGCTCGTGCTGCGCACGTCGATCTCGGTGGTCGGCGTGAGTCGGCGCGCGGTGGGCTTCTCGGCGCTGCATGGCAAGAGCGCGGCAGTCTCGCTGCGCGAAGCGACCGGCAAGCTCTGGTCGGCTTGGCAGGCCGCCAAGGAGATCGAGCGCCAAGAACGCCAGCGCGCACGCGCCGCGGCGGAGCCCAAGATCACGACGACCTCGCCCGGTGACGCGATCCTGCTCGAGCCCGAAGACGAGTCGGTACACCCGCTCGTCGCACTCGATGCAGCTGACGAAGAAGACGACGACGTCGAAAGCGGCGATGGGCGCGCGGACGACGAGGACGACGAAGTCGACGACGAGGAAGACGAAGACGACGCGGCAGACCAGGTCGCGAAAGCACGCATCCGCGCTGCTGCCGAGGCTGCGGCTGGCAAGAAGCGCCGTGACAAGGGCCCGGTGATCGTGGCGCCGAAGCCCGAGACCAAGAAGCGCGGCTCCGAGCTGGCGCCGGAGGCTCCGGTTGCACGCCACGGTGGCCCGTTCATTCTGCCGCCGACCAAGCTGCTCGCCGATCCGCCGGAAGGCACGATCGAGATCGACGAAGCTACGCTCAAGGACAACGCCGCGCGCCTGGTGGAAAAGCTGGCTGCGTACGGCGTGAAGGGTCGCGTCGACGAGATTCACCCCGGGCCCGTAGTCACGATGTACGAGTTCGAGCCGCAGAGCGGCACGAAGATCTCGAAGATTGCAGGCTTGTCCGACGATCTCGCGATGGCGCTCGCGGCGCAAAAAGTGCGTATCGTCGCGCCGATCCCGGGCAAGGCGCGCGTGGGTTTCGAGCTGCCGAACGATCACCGGCAGACCGTGTACCTGCGCGAGCTCTTGGAGGACGAGCGCTGGCGCAAGCTGAGCTGTGCGCTGCCGGTGGCGTTCGGCAAAGACATCGTCGGTCAGCCCGTCTACGGCGATCTCGCCAAGATGCCGCACTTGCTCGTCGCCGGTGCGACCGGCTCGGGCAAGAGCGTCGGCTTGAACGTCATGCTCGCGTCGCTGCTGATGAAGAAGTCACCGGACGAAGTGCGCTTGCTCATGATCGACCCCAAGGTCGTCGAGCTCGCGGTCTTCGATGGCATTCCGCACATGCTGCTCCCGGTCGTGACGGACATGAAGAAGGCTTCGCTCGCGCTGCGCTGGGCGGTGGACGAGATGGAGCGCCGCTACCAGCTCTTCGCCGACGCCGGCGCACGCAACCTCGCCACGTACAACGGCCGCGTCGAGCGCGTGCTGAGCGGCGAGATGTCAGTTGCCACGTTCGCACCTCGCCGCAAGGGCAAGGTGCGCGCCACGGGTCCGGACGGCGAAGCGGTGTTCCTCGATCCCGACGACGGTGAGCACCCCGACGCGGAAGATTGGAAGCCCGAGAAGCTCGCCAGCATCGTGTTGGTCGTCGACGAGTTCGCCGACTTGATGATGGTCGCGGCCAAAGACGTCGAGAGCGCGATCGCGCGCTTGGCGCAGAAGGCGCGTGCCGCGGGCATCCACGTGATCCTCGCGACGCAGCGTCCCAGCGTCGACGTGATCACGGGCATGATCAAAGCGAACTTCCCGTCGCGCGTCGGCTACAAGGTGTCGCAGCGCGAGGACAGTAAGACCATCCTGGGACGCAACGGTGCGGAGCACCTGCTCGGCATGGGCGACATGCTCACGCTCATGCCTGGCAGCAACGACTTGAAGCGCGTGCACAGCGCGTTCATCAGCGAAGACGAAGTCAAAGACATCTGTGATTTCCTGCGCGCCCAGGGCGATCCGATCTACGACGAGAACATCCTGAAGCCGCGCGACGAGGAAGAAGGCGGCGAGCTCGGCGCTTCCGAGGCGTCGGACGATCCGCTGTATGATCGCGCGGTCGCGATCGTGGGGCAGGCGGGCTACTGCTCGATCAGCCACATCCAACGCAACCTCAGCGTCGGCTACAACAAGGCGGCGAAGATGGTGGAGCGGATGGAGAAAGAAGGCGTCGTCGGTCCCGCCAGCTCGAAAGCTGGCGGTCGCCGCGAGGTCCTGATTCAGGCTCGCTGACAGAGCGGACCCGGTGGGTCGATGTGCGCCGAGGCCGTGCGGCTACCGTGATTGCCCGTGGCTAGCTACGGAACGACTCTGCTATCATGCTTGCAGAGGATAACGTGCCGCACACGCAAGAGCTTCTGGAGTTGCTGGCCTGCCCGAAGTGTCATGGAGTGCTGGCGGCGCACGAGAATCCTGACGGCTTCGTCTGTAAAGCGTGTCGCCTGTTCTTCGCGCTCGACGACGGCTTGCCCAACATGCTGATCGACGAAGCTCGGGCTTGGCCACTCGCACCATCATCAGCGGCGTCCGCGTAGGGAGCACCCATGGCAATCGATCCCGTAACCGGTCACGTCCTGCCGAAGATTCTGGTCGTCGAAGACGACGCGGACCTCCTGCACATGATCAAGACCATGCTGCAGAGCATCGGCGAGATCACGCTCGCGAAGGACGGCCAAGAGGCGCTCGACTTGCTGAAGAACGGCTTCCGTCCCGACGTGATCGTGACCGACTTGATGATGCCGCGCATGGATGGGCTCACGCTCGCCAAGACGCTCAAGAACGATCCGAACATCGGCAACATCCCGCTCGTCATGCTTACGGCGAAGAGCGGTCCGATGGACATGATCACCGGCATCAACGCCGGTGCGCGCCACTACGTGACGAAGCCTTTCAAAGCCGCCGATCTGATCGACAAGGTGAAGAAAGCGCTAATGTCTCGCCGCGCGTCGTGACGCGGGCTGGTTCCTCGCGCGCGTCGCGATGCGGGCTACAGTCCGCTCCGTGACTTTGGGGCGACGAGCAGCGTGACCTGGCCGGCTTGATCGGCGACGGTGCGGGCGACTTCGATCGAGCGCGAAACGCCTCCGCTCTCGACGCGCACGAAGGCTTGGACTTGCGCGCCCGCGAGCGACTGTTGAGTCATCTTGTCGGCCGTGGCGTAGCTGAGCGTGCCGTTGATCACGAACGGCGCCTCGAGCGTGATGTGCGTCGAGAAGGCTTGATCGCGCGAGGCGATCTCCACGTCGTGCAGCACTTGCCACGCGTAGTTACTCTCGGGGGCAGGCTTCAACACGATGTCGTAGCTGCCGATGTCGACAGGCAGACGAAATTTTCCGTCGGCGTCGCTGGTGGCCTGCGCGCTGCGGTTGTAGCTCGTCACGCTCGGGTCGCCGTTGCCCAACATGAAGTCGCGTCCGAGCGCGTGAGCTTCGACGGAGGCTGCATTTACGGGCATCTGCTCCGGTGTCTCGATCGTGCCGTTCACGACCGGCGCCGCACGCAGCGCGAATTGGATGCCGGTCACGGGTGCGCCATCGGCTGAATCGATGCGTTGATGCTCCGCGAAGAGCTCGCAGCCGAGGTTCGGCGGCGGGGTGATCACGACCACGTAGTCGCCTGGCAAGACCTGCGTACAGAAGTGCAGCTCGCCGCTCGCCTGGTCGAGCACCGCGGTCGTAGTGGCGTTGTAGCTGGCCTCGACGTTGTCGTCGCCGTTCCAATGCAGCGTGCGTGCGTCGAGCGCCATGGGCATGTCGCCGGAGGTGCTGACCTTGTTGCCGGGACAGAGCTGCACGACGCCCGAGTAGTTCACGGGCACTGGGATCTTCGGCATCACGAACACATACGTGCCGGTCTCGTCGTCTTTCAATGCACTCTTCGCGATGCGCAGCACGGGGAACACCGGCGTGGTCAGATCGCACGCGGAGTCGTGTTGCCCGGGAGACGCGTAGCTCTGCTCTGCGGTGATCTCGAGGCGATAATCGGCTGAGGCGTTGGGCGCAAACACCAGCACGGCGGGCCTACTGGTGACGTGAGCGGAGCTGGAGATGGCTTCGCCCGTCATCGCGTCGATCGCCCGCAACACCAGGTTTTGACCATCCGGCACGTCCTGCACGTAGAAACGCTGCGACGTCAAAATCAAGTTGGCATAGTCGATGTCGACCGTCATGTCCTTCTCGGCGGTGAAGTCGAGCGCGTAGGGCGGTCGCGTCGTGTCGGTGGGCTCGACGGTCATGTGGTACTTCACGCCAGCGAGCAGCTGCACCGAGAAGTCGGGATCGGTCGTCTTGAGGTTGGCCGGCGCCTCTTTCGTCACTACGAGCTGCGTTGCCGAGAGCGGAAAGCCACCATCTTGCACGGGTGTGAAGTGCAGCTTGGCGGCGAGGTGCTTGTCACCTTCGTGCACATAGCCTGGTGTGACGCTCGGCGAGGGCAGCTCGATCTTGCGGTGCGACGAGCCGCGCAACGCGAACGGACCGAAGCCGATCGGCACCGGCGGTGAGCCGTCGGGCATGCGTGCGGGTGTGATCTCGAGGCTCAAGTCGAGCGTGCTGCCATTCTTACCGACGCACATGCCGTCGAGGCAGGTCGAGCCGTCTGCGCAATCGGTGTCGACGCTGCACACGTTCTTCGGCGTGCTGTCGCTCTGGCTGCTGAACTGGCAGCCGAGAGCGCTCACGAGCGCCGCCGTCGTGGCTGCGATCATGCGCAGGCTGGCGGAAACGCGCTTCACGGCGTCGTGACTCCGTCGCTCGGGGGGCTGTACTCGATCGCCCCGCAGCTGTTCAGGAGTGCTTGCGCGGCCATCGGATCGGCCAGCACGTTCTTGCCGTCTTCCCAGATCCAATACGTGGCGCGCGCGATGTCGTCCGCATGATCGAACGCAGGCGTGCCGAAGTGCTTGTTGGTCTCCGCGGCGTCGCGCGAGCACGGATCGAAGTGACCGCTGACCGCGACCTCGACCTTGTGACACTCGCCAGCGTTCAGGTACGCCTGCGGGATCGTCAGCTTGTAATCACTGGTGGGAACTCCCTGGCGCGCGAGCAGGATGTCCGGGCAGGTTGCGATGAACGTGACACCTTTCGACGTAGTGATGCGCGTGCGTACCGCAAGCGGCTGGCTGACATTTTCATCGCGAATTCGCAGGTCGATCTCGATTTCTTTGGCGCCGGGCGCGTTGCCTTCGACCTTCTCGAACTTGATGATGCTGCCGTTGTGAAACGTCGGGTCGTCCAGAATGCTGGGTGGCACATCCACTTCGTCTTTGAAATCGACTGGGTCAGTCACGACACAACCGGAAAGCGCGGCGCCGAACACGGCGCTCGCAGCGAGCAAGAGAAGCGCGTTCCAGACGCTGGTCACGCCGCGCGTCACACCGCGGTTCCCACCACTACAAGCAAACTGTGCGCCAGTGTCTGAGACGGCGACGGAGCTCGCGAGATCACGCGAGTTTTCGGTTTGATGCAGCTCTTCCGCGCGCGTGACCCGTGACATTGCTGTCAGCTTTCCTGCAGGTTCTTCATGGGGGACGGGAGTCGGGCTCAGTGCTCGGGGTTGGGCTCTTTGGCGTCCGGTTCGCGCTCGAGGTACCGGAAGATGGTGCGCGGATCGACGCCCAAGTCGCGTGCGGTCTTGGTGCGGTTGCCGTTGTTGCGCTCGAGCACCTCGAGAATGTAGCGCCGCTGGAAGTCTTCGCGTGCTTGCGTGAGCGTGGTGATCGGCGCCATCGCCTCCGGGAGCATGTCGAGATCTTCGACGCCGATCAGCGTCTTGTCGCACATCACGACGGCCTTCTTGATGCGGTTTTCCAGCTGACGCACGTTGCCGGGCCAGTCGTACTTGCGAATCGCGATCAACGCGTTCGGCGTGAAGCCTTTCACGTTGCCACCAAGCTCGGCGCCGTACTTCTGCAGCAGGTACTTCGCGAGCACGATGATGTCGTCACCGCGCTCGCGCAGCGCGGGCAAGTGGACGTTGATCACGTTCAGGCGGTAGTAGAGATCTTCGCGGAAGTTGCCCGTGCGCATCTCGTGCTCGAGCTCGCGGTTGGTCGCGGCCACCACGCGGATGTCCACACGCTCGGGCTTGGTGTCGCCGACTTTGAGCACGGTCTTTTCCTGCAGCGCGCGCAGCAGCTTCACCTGTAGGGAAAGCGGGAGCTCGCCGACCTCGTCGAGGAAGAGCGTGCCGGTGTCTGCCAGCTGGAACTTACCCGGGCGCGTCGCGACCGCGCCCGTGAACGCGCCGCGCACGTGACCGAACAGCTCGCTCTCGATCAGGTTCTCGGGGATAGCGCCGCAGTTCACGACGATGAAGGGCTTGTTGGCGCGGCTGCTCCGGTCGTGCAGCGCGCGCGCGATCAGCTCCTTGCCGGTCCCGGTTTCGCCCGTGATCAGCACGCTGATGTCGGTGTTCGCGACTTTCTCGACCGTGCGGAACACTTCGAGCATGGTTGGCGAGGAGCCGATGATGTCGCCGAAGCGGCTCATTTCGAGCTTCTGCTTCAGGTTGTCGAAGTCGGTCTTCAGCGTGTTGAGCAGCATGGCGTGCTGCAGGATCAGCGAGGCTTGGCCCGCGAAAATGGTGAGCACGTCGAGCGAGCGTTCTTCGAACAGGTTCACGACGTTGTCGTTGCCGACGTAGAGAATCCCGAGCAGCTCGCCCTGCGCCATCAGCGGGGCGCACATCACGGAGCAGAGCTTGAAGTTCATCACGCTCTCGCTCGCCTTCCACTGCTCGTCGTGCAGAGCGTCGCTCACGATGATGGGCTTCTTGCTCTCGATCACGCGCTTGATGATGCTGTCGGACAGCTGGCGCACGCCGTCGCTCAAGTTCTCGTGGTTCAGGTTGCGGGCCACGGCGACGCGCGGTCCGCCCTCTTCGACCAAGATCAGAAAGCCTTTGTCGGCGTTGGTGACTTCGATGACCGCGTCCATCAGCGCCGAGAGCAGCTCGGGCATGGAGCGCAGCTCCATCAAGCGCTGGCTGAACTCGAACAGCTTGCGCAGGCCCGAGAGCTCGGTCGTGGAGTCGTTCTGCGTGACCGCAGCCACTTCGTCGTAGAGCGAGAAGCTCAGCTCGATCGTGCCGAGCGTGAGCCTGTCGCCGTGCACCAAGCGACCGCGGCGCTTCTTCTTCGTGTTGAGCAGGATCTCGCCGCGCGAATCGACCTCGGAGAAGTTGAACTCCCGCCCGTCGAAGATGACCTGCGCGTGGTAGTCAGCGACGCTCTCGTCATCGATGCAAATGTCGTTGCCACCCGCCCGACCGATCGAGACGATCTTCTTGTAGATCGGGAAGATGCGGGGCTTCCCGCTGGCAACCATCCATTTTAAACACGGCATCGGCTGTTATTATAGCAGACACGGAACCGCGGATCCGCGCTGAGCGACGGCTCGCGGCGCCGCCTGGCGTTTTCCGTTCCCAGAGACCCCCACGGGTCCAACCGCCAGCCACCCGGCGAAGCGAGAACCGCGAAGCCGGCTCCAGGTGCGAGCGCCCCGCAGAGCCCGAGGGAGCCGTACTCAGGTACGGTGACCGAGGGATCGAGGAGGTAAGCCGCACCTGGAGCCGGATCCGCGGTTCGCTATCAGCTGCAACCCATGCTGGAGCCGCAGTTCAGGCACTTATAGCAGGCGCCGTTGCGGACCGTGATGTGGCCGCAGGTGTCGCACATCGGGGCGTCGCCCATCATCTCGCCGAGCTGCTCGTCGATGGAGGTGGGCTTCGAGTGCATGGCGGCGACCTGCTCGAACAGGCCGACCTGACGCTTGTCGTCGACTTCCATGGCGGGCGGGGGCAGCGCACGCGCGGCTTGTTCGGCCTGTTGGCCCGCGCTCACGTCGGTGGGGTTGTTCAGCTCCGTGCGCATCTCCTGCGGCGGAACGTGCGCTAGATCGTAGCGCTTCATGTATTCGACGCCGAGCACGCGGAACACATAGTCGATCATCGAGGTCGAGAATTTCACGTTCGGGTGACCTTCGACCGGACCCGCCGGCTCGAAGCGCGTGAACGTGAACTGCTCGACGTAGCTCTCGAGCGGCACGCCGTGCTGCAAGCCCATGGACACGCTGATCGCGAAGCAGTTCATCAGCGAACGGAACGCGGCGCCTTCCTTGTGCATGTCGATGAAGATCTCGCCGAGCGAGCCATCGTCGTATTCGCCGGTGCGCAAGAAGACCTTGTGACCGCCCACGCGCGCTTCTTGCGTGAAGCCGCGACGCTTCTTCGGCAAGCGATGACGCACCGATTCGGGCGGACGTGCGCCCTCGTCGACGTACGGCGCCGGCATCGACAAGCTGGTCTTGGTCCCCGCTTCGGCAACCATCGCGGGAGGCGGCGGTAGCATCGACTTGCTCTTCGCCGCGGCCTTCTCGTTCTTCTCGGCCTGCGTGTCCTTCTTCTTGTCGGACGTGTTGAGCGGCTGGCTCGACTTGCATCCGTCGCGGTAGAGCGCGACGGCCTTGAGACCGAGCTTCCAGCCTTCCAAGTAGATGTTCTCGATTTCTTCGACCGTCGCCTCGTTCGGCAGGTTCACGGTCTTCGAGATCGCGCCCGACAGGAACGGCTGCGCCGCGCCCATCATCTTCACGTGCGACATGGGCAACAGGTAACGCTGGCCGATGTTGCCGCAGCGGTTCGCGCAGTCGAAGATCGGCAAGTGATTGGGCGTGAGGTGCGGTGCGCCTTCGACCGTCATCCGACCGATCACGTTGTCGTTGAGCTCGTCGATCTGCTGGCTGGTGAGGCCGAGCTTGCTCAAGAGCGAAAAGCCCGGTGCTTTGGACTCTTCGATGGAGATGCCGAGCCGCTTGAATGCAGCTTCGCCGATCACCCACGCAGCCAACGCTTGCGAGACGTGGAACACGCCGACGAGCGCTGCCTCGGCCTTGGCGATTTCCTTCTCGGTGAGACCCTTGCCCAGCAACCACTGACGCGACGCATGCGGCGCACCGGTGAAGGTGTTGGTGCCGCTGACGTACGCGACGATCTCGCTGACTTCGACTTCGCTGTAGCCGAGCTTGCGCAGCGCGCCGGGCACGCTCTGGTTGACGATCTTGAAGTAGCCGCCGCCCGCGAGCTTCTTGAACTTCACGAGCGCGAAATCCGGCTCGATGCCGGTCGTGTCGCAGTCCATGAGCAAGCCGATGGTGCCGGTCGGCGCGAGCACGGTGGCTTGCGCGTTGCGGTAACCGTAGCGCTCGCCGAGCGCGATCGCGTCGTCCCAGCTCTGCTTGGCCGCGTCGAGCAGCTCGCGTGGGATGTCGATCTCGTTCTCGTTGGCGTAGCCCGCACGCTTGCTGATCTCCGAGACCGCGGCGCGATGCATGTTCATCACGCGCAGCATCGGCTGACGGTTTTTCTCGAAGCCGTTGAACGCGCCCTTCGCCGAGGCAATCTCCGCCGAGGCGCGATACCCCTCGCCGGTCATGATCGCGGTCAGCGCACCGCACATCGCGCGGCCTTGTGGACCGTCGTACGGCAAGCCAAGGCGCATGAGCAACGTGCCGAGGTTCGCGTAGCCGAGGCCGAGCGGACGGTAGTCGTGGCTGTTCTGCGCGATGCCCTGCGTCGGATAGCTGGAGTAGTCGACCAGGATCTCCTGCGCGAGGATCAGCGTACGCACCGTGTGGCGATATTTCTCGATGTCGAAGTTGCCGTCGGCATCGAGGTACTTGGTGAGGTTGATCGACGACAGATTGCAGGCCGAGTCATCGAGGAACATGTACTCGGAGCAGGGGTTGCTCGCGTTGATGCGATCGGTGTTCGGGCAGGTGTGCCAGTCGTTGATCGTGGAGTCGTACTGCAAGCCGGGATCGGCGCAGCCCCACGCGCTCTCGGCCACCATGCGCCAGAGATCACGCGCCTTGTAGGTGTTGCCGACTTGGCCCGTGGTGCGGAAGTACGTGCGCCACTCGCCGTCGCTCTCGACCGCACGCATGTACGCGTCGGTCACGCGGATCGAGTTGTTCGAGTTCTGGCCCGACACCGTGTGATAGGCGTCGCCGTTGAAGTCGGAGCTGTAGCCGGCGTCGATCAGCGCGGTCGCCTTCTTCTCTTCCTTCATCTTCCAGCCGATGAAGTCGACGATCTCCGGGTGATCCATGTCGAGGCAAACCATCTTCGCGGCGCGCCGCGTGGTGCCGCCGCTCTTGGTCGCGCCTGCTGCGCGATCGAGCACCTCGAGGAAGCTCATCAAGCCGGATGACGTGCCGCCGCCGGAGAGCTTCTCTTGATGACCGCGGATCGCGGAGAAGTTCGAGCCCGTGCCCGAGCCGTACTTGAACAGGCGCGCTTCGTTCTTCACGAGGTCGTAGATCTTCATCAGATCATCGTCGACCTTCTGGATGAAGCACGCCGAGCACTGCGGCGCTTGGTACGCGTTCGCGGTCTCGTAGATTTCGTTCGTGTCGGGCGACCACGCGTAGCTGCCGCCGCTGCCAGTGATGCCGTAGCGCTGGAACAGGCCGCAGTTGAACCAGACCGGCGAGTTGAACGCCGCGTGCTGGTGAATGAGCATGTAGCTGAGCTCGAATTCGAAGGTCTCGGCGTCGGCGCTGGTGGCGAAGTAGCCACCGAGACGCTCACCAGCCTCGCGGATCGTGTGGGCCACGCGGTACACGAGCTCGCGCGCGCTGCGCTCGCCACGCTTCGGGTCGCCGTTGATGCCGGCCTTGCGGAAGTACTTGGAGACGGCGATGTCGGTGGCGAGCTGAGACCACTCCTTGGGGATCTCGGCGCCGCGCAGCTCGAACACGATCGAGCCGTCGGGGTTCGTGATCACGCTGTCGCGCTGCTCATACGCCACGGTGTCGAGCGGGTTCACGCCCGGCTGCGAGTACACGTGTTTGAATTCGAGACCGCGCGCTTTTTCCGCGTTTTTCGTCTTGGCCGCGGTCCTTACGGAGCCGGAGGTTGACTGACTGCTGACTCCGGCCGTACCCGCCGACGCGCCCGCACCCGATGCCTGAAACGTTTCCCTCGTATCTGCGCTCACGTGACACCTCCCGCTTAGCCTGGACCCGCCCGATAACTGTGCGTGGCCCCGGAGACCGCCCTCCGGAGTTATCCACGACTTGTTCCCCAACAACCCACAGCGTATCCCCCACGAACACACAAGATGTGGTGAAGGGCGGATACCCGAACCACCACAACTTGTGGCAGGTGGGTTGATAAGGCCACCGCGCGTGCCTCGTCAACAAAAAAGCAGGGACGAGATCAACGAGGCGACGCCACTGCGGTTCGGTCTCGACTCACGCGCTCGATCAAAACTGCTGGCGGTGGTCGACGTGGCTCACGAAGAAAAGACCCTGCGACGTGGCTAGCCGTGACATGACACGTAGGAGCAACTCTAACGGTGCTCGGCGAGATCGCAAGGGGACACGCGGGGCTTCACGACAAATCTCGCCGCGCAGCGAAATCTTTCCCGTCGTTCACGCCTGCGACACAAACGGATCTTGATCGCGCGCGCGATCGTCTGCGAGCGCTCACGAGACCGCCGCTCGAAATCGACATCGTCCGGTGAAAAATCCGTCGTGGGATGCGACCGCGGAAGATCCGTCGCGCACGGAAACGTGATCTGCAGGGTCGGTTCGAAGCGCTTTACGTGTCGCACGCGTGATCACGCCTGACGCACGCGCGCGTCCACGAGGTGACCGCGATGACGTCAGTGCAACGCCTACATGAGGCTACGTCATGCGCAGGGGATGCGCGTGCTCATTCGTCGCCCGGCACGACGCCGAAGATCATGCGCATGCCGCCGGTGCTCTGCAGCTCCGCGACGACGCGCTTACCGGCCTCGTCGTAGCGCGCGCTCACGAGATCCCAACCCGAGCACAAGCCATTCTTGAGCTTGTAGGCCTTGTTTTCTGCCGTGCAGAGCGTGCCGATCTCCATCGCGAGCACGAGCTTTCCGCTGCGCTTCTGCGGGTCGCTCTTCGTCGTCAGCTCGAGCGTCAGAGGCGTGCCGCCGGCGTTGAGCGGCACGTTGAGCTCGAGCGTGGGCCCGATCGCGACGAAGCCCGCGTGCACCTGTGCAGCTGACGGCTTCTTCGAAGACTTCGAGAGCGTGAGCAGACGCGAGTGTCCGACAGGCAGACCTTTCGGAAAGGTCATCGTGATTCCCGAGCCGATGTCGAGCACGGCGCCTTGATCGGTGTCGATCGCTTGTGTGACCGAACCTTGGCCTCGGTACGTGGGCAGCGTGGCGTCTTGCGCGGCGAGCGCGAGTGGGACGAGCGCGCACGCGAACGCAATCGTGAACGCGGTCGTGAATGAGCGAGTGGTCGAGCGTGTGTGCATGAGTTCCCTCCAAGTCCTGGCGTCGCCGGGCATGATAACGCGCGAGGCGAGCGCGCGCAGAGCGGGCGATGGACACGTCGTCAGTGCGTTGCGCCTGCGTCGTCGTCAACGACGGCCGCACAGCCTGCGTCGCCGACGGGTGGGTGGGCGGCTGGGTCAGCGGCCCCGGCCGAGCCACCGACGCCGGCCGAACCTACCTGGGGCAGAAGCGGCTGGCCGCCACCATCCGCTGTCTTGCCGTTGTCGAAGTTTCCCGCGCCCATGCCTGACCCGGGCTCGCCGCTGGTACCGCTGGCGGGCCGGGTCGGGGGCTCGAGGCCGGGGCCTACGCAGCCGGTGGCTGCGAGCGCGAGCAGCCACGCAAGTACCGCCGTCGCGAGCGCGCGTGTGAGTCGAATCCTCAATGGGTGGTCCCCGCGTCGTCGGAGCCGCCATCCACTACGCCGGCGTCGCTGCTGGGGGTGTCGCCTCCGGTGCCCGCTGCGCCTGCGGCGGTTCCGCCCGCGCCGCCGTTGCCGGACAGACCGGTGCTACCGCCGTCCTGGTGGGACGTCGGGAGGCCGCTGGCGCTTCCGGCCGCGCCGTTGCCTGAATTGTCCTGGCCGCCCGTCATGCCGGGCCGACCCGGAGGCTCGAGACCAGGGCCCACGCAGCCTGCGAGCGCGCTGCCGAGCACCAGCAGCAACAAAGCGGCCACGGCGAGCTTGACTCGCTTCACGGCGCGCTCGGTCGATTGCGTGGTCATGTACATCCAGGTCGGTTGCCAAGGACGTGATTTCCACGCCAGCCCGAAAGCCGAAGGCTGGTTCGGGTGTATGTTGCTACAGTGCCCTGGCGGGGCCGGACCGGCTCATCCTGCCCTGCTCGCCTTTTGTAAGGATGACAGGCGCGGGCGCGACCATCAAGCGAGGTTCGGCGCGGTCAGTTAATGCGCCGTTGACACGCTGAGTTGCGCGGCGAATACTCCGCCCGCTTTTTTCGCCGATGTAGCTCAGTTGGTTAGAGCGGGCGTTTCATACGCGCTAGGTCAGAGGTTCAACTCCTCTCATCGGCACTGGTTTCTTCGTACGCGCCACGATTTGGGGCCCATCCGCGGCTTTCGTCCTCGCTCGGGTCGGTCACGTACAGGAAGTACGCTCCCTCGCCGAGCTGCGGGCGCGCTCGCGGCTGAGCCCCAACTCGTGGCGCTTGGCGTCAGTGCGGGGAAGTGGCAGAAGAGAGCGCGTGCGGCGCTGCGCGCGCACCGGGAAGCGTTGGAGAAGGCGGCACTCTGCTTCTCCAACAAACGCGAGCGTCGCGATCAGTTAGCCCTAGCGGCTCCAGCGGACCGTGGAGAGGTTGCCGCTGACTACTTTGGTTTGGTTTAGACCGTCGGGGTTGGAGATGAAGATGCCGCCTCTCGAGGAGGCGAAGGCGATCATGCGGCAGTCGGGGGAGAAGGCGGGGTCTTGGTTGGTGCCTTGGCCCTGCGTGAGACGTTTGTATTCGCCGGTCTTGAGGTTGAGCGTGACGATGTCGAAGCCGCCGCCGTCGCGGGCGGAGAAGGCGAGTAGCGGTGTGGCGGGATCCATGCAGAAGGCAGGGGTTTGGTTGTGGTTGCCTTTGTAGGTGAGGCGCTGCACGCCGCCGCCGCTGCCATCCATCACGAAGATTTGCGGACCGCCGTGCCGCGATGAGACGAAGGCGATCTTGCCGCCGGGACCGCAGGTGGGGCTGACGTCGATCGCGGGGTTGTTGGTGAGACGACGCGGATCGCTGCCGTCCATCGCGGCGCTGTAGATCTCGCTATTTCCGTCGCGCGTCGAGGAGAAGTAGACGCGTCCGTTGCACACCGTCGGGCCCATGTTGATCCCGTTGCTGGAGATCACGGGGCGTTCGCGGGCTTTGGTGTTCGTGATGAAGCCGCCGAGGTCGCTGATCATCGAGTACCACGCGCCGCCGACGGCGCCGAACGAGGGCAGCATGGCGTCGCCGCGGCCGCTGCTGACGCGGAACTCGTTGTGGCCGTCGAAGTCGGACGACATGATGTCTTTGCGACCGGGGCCGATCTTGCGCGCAAACAGGAGGCGCGTGCCGAACGAGCCGGCCTTGCCCGTGAGCACGCGCAGGATCTCGTTGGCGAAATCGTGCATGAAGCCACGCAGCTTGCTGGCGTCACCGTGATAGGTCTTGCTGAGCGAGGGTGTCTCGCCGCGCGCGATCTCGTAGAGGCGCATCTCGAGCGCGATGCCGCCGCCGCTCTGTGTCAGCTGACCTTTCACCACGCCCTGTGCGCCGACGCTCGACCACGGGGCCTTGGTGATGCCGAGGCCTTCGGCTTGCGCGTTCGCGAGAAACGAGCGCGGGTCGAGCACTTCGAAGAGCGAGGAGAGCTTGAGATCGTTTTGGATCACGGGCGCGCCGTCGCTGCTCGTGCTGCCGAGCAAGGCCGGTACGGCGATCCGGTAGAGCGCGCGCCCGGGTGCGTTGACGTCGATCACGACGTGCGTGGGCAAGGGCTCGTCGCTCGCGGGCGCGCCTTGCGAGGCGCCGACGTGGGGCCAGAGCAGCGCTGCGCTCGAGCTCGAGAGCGCGAGCAACATCGCGAATACGGAGAGAGTCTTCGGGCGCGTGCGGTTCATGTTCACCTCGGAGCCTTGGCGAGTAGCTCAGAATGGAACGCCGCTCAACTTAGTGGAGATTCCGTGAAACGGTCAGTGCGCGTCTTTGCCGTTGAAGTTGATCGTGAGCGACCACGCGTTGCGATACTTGTCGGCGATCTCGGGTGGCGGCTCGGGCAGCGTCGAGGCTTGGGCGCGCAGCTCGTTGATGCGGTCTTCCACGCTCTGATCGAACAGTGCGTCTCCGCTCGTCTTGACGATGTCGTGAGTGCCGACGTGGCGATCGGCGGTGATCTCGATCGTGATCTTGGTGGTGAAGCCGGACGGATCGGCGATCGTGGTGGGCACCGTCCAGCCGCGCTTGAAGAACATCGCAACTTGCCCGAGGTAGATGTCACCCGCCTTGGCCGTGGTCTCGGTGCCGTCGGCCACGCCGTTCGGATCGCCCTCTTGCTCCTGCTGCTGCGCCATCTCGGCGAACGCTTGCGCGCGATCGCCGAGGTGCGTGAGCAGATCTTCCTGCGCGTGCTCGGGCGGAGGACCGGCGTCGGGCTTGTTCGGCTTCGGCGGGTCCATGTTCTTCGAGACGGCGACGCCGGGCTGCGGCGCCGTGGTCTTGATCGGAACTTTGCGGTTCGGGATCTTGGTCGGGTCCAGCTTCTTGCCGAGCTTCACGAAGCTGGCTTCGACGATGTGGTCTTCGGGGATGGCGCGCGTGGGTGTCTTGCCCGTGCCCGTCGCGGCGATCAGCGCGAGCATCAGCATGAACGCGCCCGGCACGAGAATGTGGGCGCCGAGGATGCCGAGCACGCCCCCGATCGCCGCTTTGAGCTCGAACGGACGCGAGCTGAGCAACGACGGCGGACGCTCGTCCAGCGCGGCGGTCGCGAACACCAGGCTTCGGCGCATGGGCGGTTCGTTAATCACGCTCGCTCACTCGGTGATCGTGGGATCGGTCACGAGGCCGACTTTCTCGATGCCGCCCTTGCGGATCAGCGCCATCACGCGCGCAACGAAGCCGTAGGGCACGGTCTCGTCGGCTTGTAAGTAGATCTCACGCTCGCGCTGCAGGCGCGCGTTGGTGGTGAGGGCTTGTTCCAAGCGGTCGTAGGGCACTTCGGCCTCGCCCAGGAACACCTTCTGTTCCTTGGTGATGGTGAGCAGCAACTTCTGCTCTTCGACGTCCATCTGGGCCGCGTGGGTCTTCGGCAAGTCGACTTCGATGCCGGTGGTCATCATGGGCGCGCTGACCATGAAGATGATCAACAGCACCAGCATGACGTCGACCAACGGCGTGACGTTGATCTCGCTGAGCGGGCCTTTGCCCGTGCCACTCGACATGCCCATGTAGAAAGCTCCTTACGCGAAGAGCCGAAGGCTGCTTCGCGGGTATGTCACCGGCGAAGAGCCGAAGGCTGCTTCGCGGGTATGTCATTAACTCGTCAGCCGGCTAGAAAGTGGCGGCGCACGATGTTGAGGTAGTCGCTGGAGAAGTTTTCCATCTCGGAAGAGAGCACGTTGATGCGGCGCACGAAGTAGTTGTAGGCCATGACGGCGGGGATCGCGGCGACCAGGCCGATCGCGGTGGCGATCAGCGCCTCGGCGATGCCCGGCGCGACCACGGCGAGGCTCGCGTTCTTCTGCGCGCCGATGTTGATGAAGGAATTCATGATGCCCCAGACCGTGCCGAACAGGCCCACGAAGGGTGCGGTCGAGCCGGTCGTGGCCAGGAACGGCACCATGCTCTCGAGCGTGGTCACTTCGTTGGCAGACGCGCGGCGCAGCGCGCGGGCTACGTTTTCGATGTCGCCACCGTAATGACGCTGGCTCTTGCTGCTCTCATCCGAGCCGCCGAGCACGCGCGCCAGCTCGACGTAGCCGGCGTGGAAGACGCTGGCGACGGGCGCCCTGCGCTCGGCGGGCAAGCTGGAGTACAGGTTTTCCAGGCGCTGCACGCTCCACACGTTGCCCTGCTGCGCGTCCCAGAACTGATCGAGGAAGCGCGCGCTGCCCGAGCGCGCTTGCGACAAGCGCACCAGCTTCGCGCCGATGATGAACCAGCACGACAGCGACATGGTGGCGAGCATCAGCAGCACCAGCATCACGATCGGCGAGGCGTTGCGGATCAGCTCCCACGGGTCGAGCGCGGTGTGTGCAGCTGCGGGCTGCGCGGTGGCGAGCGTCACGAGGCTCGCGAAGATCACGGAATGCATCGAGGGTCTCCCTTCACTATCAATGCGGGGCGTTGGGCGGGGCGTTGGGCGCGCCGTTTTCGTGCTCGGCGCGGGCGTTCTTCTCGGCCAGCGCGAGCGCGTCGTCGAGCTCGCTCTTTTGGAGCGCGCCCACGCGTGAAAGAACGATCGAACCGTCCGGCGCGAGCACGTACGTGATCGGCACGGTGTGGATGTGGAACAGCTTGAGCAGAGGCTCGTTGCCGAAGGCGATCGGATAGCTCATGCCGAAGTCGTGCGCGGCGTGGGTGAGCGCGTCGCGCGAGACCGAGTCGGTTGCGATGCCGACGACGTTCACGCCGCGCTGCGCTGCGGCCGCGAGATACGGGGCTTCTTCGCGACACGGGCCGCAGTAGGTGGCCCAGAAGTTGACCACCATCACGTGACCGGGCTTTTCAGGCAGCACGAACTTCGAGCCGCTGGTCAGCCGCGCGGAGAACGGGGGCAGGTGCTCGCCGACATGAAAGGTGCCGGTCGGGCGCACCGCTTTGCTCATCCAGAATACGCCGACGAAGAGCAGCGCCCACGGCAGGATGCGGCGCACGACTCGGGCGATGCTGAGGAGGGCATCCATGGCCGACACCATGCAGGCTAGAGCTGGCAGGAGCAAGAGTGTTCAGTGCTCAGGAGCCGTAGGCAATCAGTGCCACGCCGACCACCGAGGCGAGGGCGCCCGTGATGCGGCCTCGGCCCGGGCGCTCGCCGAGCGTGAGCATCGCGAGACCGACTGCGAAGAGCACGCTGATCTGGCGCACCGCTACTACGTAACTGACGGGCGCGGTGCGCATGACCTCGAGGATCAGGATGTAGCTGAGCCACGTAATGAGCGCGGCGAAGGCGATGCTGACGCCGTGCTCGCGCAGATCCGTCCGCAGCGCGGGCAAGCCGACGCGCCGCCAGGCGACCGGTAGGCAGATCACGGCCGAGATCGTCGTGAACAAACAATAGAACAGGGTCGTGCTCGGGACCGGGGAGTGCCAGGGCATGCGCGTGAGCACGGCCATCGCGCGCTTGTCGATCAGCGAGAACGCCGCCGTCAGCAGCAGCATCAGGTACGCGTACATGGCGGCGCGGCTTTTGAAGGCTGCGAGCTGCACGCTGCCGTTGGTCTGCACCAGCCACAGGCCGACGACGGCGAGCGCGATGCCCAGGGCGCCGGCATGCGAGACGTGCTCGCCCAAGAGCGGGACCGCGAGCAGTGGGACGATCAGCGGCGTGGAGCGCGAGATCGGATATACGACGCTCAGGTCGCCGGCTTCGTAGGCGAACGAGAGCGCGACGAACGACAGGCCGTGCGTCAGGCCGCTCGCCAGCGTGAGCCCGATCAGCTCGCGGGGCAGCTCGCGATACGGGATGAACCAGAAAAGCGGGAACGCCAGCAGCGCGGTGATCGACGTGAGTAGAAACAAAAACGCGGTGGGGCGGGTCGAGCGTTTCGCCGCGGTGTTCCAGAGCGCATGCAAGGCCGCGGAGACGAGCACCCACGCGACTTCCTTTGACGTCACGGCTCAGCCATAGCACGCTGGCCGACCCGACCTCCAACTTCGTTGACCGCCCTCGATGACCGCAGCCCCGCAGCACCAGGAACTCTCAGGCCACCACCCGAGCGCTCCGGATCTTCACGACCTGACGCGAGAAGAACCGACGCGAGATCTGACGCGAGAAGATCTGACGGATGACGCGCTGACGGCGGGGATCCGCGTGTACCAGCGCAAGCACGGGCATCGTTACTCGCTGGACGACGTGGTCACGGCCTGGCACGCGCTGCGGCAGCGGCCCCAGGCGCGCACCTGCCTCGATCTGGGCTGTGGCCTCGGCTCGGTGTTGTTGATGCTGGCGGACAAGCTCCCGGGCGCGCACCTTCGGGGTGTGGAAGCTCAGACGATCTCCCACGCGCTTTTGCAGCGGAACATCGCGCGCAACGGACTTGGCGGCCGAGTGCGCGCTGAGCTCGCGGATCTGCGCGACGGCGCGCTGCTCGACCGGTTGCGCGCGGAACCCGAGGTCGCGCAGACGGGCGGCTTCGAGCTGGTGACCGGCACGCCTCCTTACAAGCCGGTCGGCAGCGCGACGCCTTCGCCGGACTCGCAGCGTGCCCATGCGCGGGTCGAGCTGCGCGGCGGCGTGGAAGAGTACCTGCTGGCGGCGGGACGCGTGCTGGCACCTACGGGGCTGTGCGTCGTGTGCGCCGAGGCCGGCGCCGAGGCGCGGGTGCAGGATGGTGCCGCGCGCGCGGGCCTGCAGCTCGTGTCGCGCTTGGACGTGATTCCGATGGCTGGGCGCAAGGGGCGCCTGTTCGCGGTGCATACGTTGGCGTTTCCTGTGTCAGCTGGAACGTTTGCGGTGTTGCCCGCGCTGTGCGCGCGTGATGCACAGGGTGCACGCACGCCCGAAGCCTACGAGCTGCGTCGTTTTTTCGGGCTCGACATCGCCGCCCACGAACCCCCAAGCCCTGCGCTGGGTGCGCACGCCCGGGGAGACGCGTGAACATGGTCAAAGCTCCGAAGACGCGCAGAAAGCGCGAGCCGCGCGAAACGCACGAACGGCAGGAGCCTGAGGTACTCGAGCCCGCGCCGCTGCGGCCGCGCTACTCGCTCACGCACCGCGGCGGCGAGATCGAGCGGCACGGCGATCCGAAGCTGGCCGAGCTGCTGGCATCCGCGCTGGTCGCCAGCGAAGACGCACCTGACGACGAGCTCACCCATGGTTTTCACAGCCATCCTGCGCGCATGCATCCGGCGTTGCCCGCGAAGCTGATACCCGAGCTGAGCGAGCGCGACTCGATCATTCTCGATCCGTTCTGCGGCAGCGGTACGGTGCTAGTCGAGGCGCTGGCGCACGGTCGGCGCGCGGCCGGCGTCGATCTCGATCCGCTCGCGCTGCGCATCGCCGAGACGCGCTGCGCCCTGCGGGATCCCGCTTCGCGCGCGCGTTTTGGACGCACGCTGCATGCGATCGCGCTGGCTTCTGAAGATCGCGTGCGCATGCGCGAGAAGGTCGAGGTGCCGATCTCGCGCGCCGAGCGTGCGTACTACGACCCGCACGTGATGCTCGAGCTGTCGGGCCTGTACGCCGAGATCTCGCGCGTTGCCGACGAGGCCGATCGCCGTGCGCTCGAGCTGCTGTTCTCGGCGATCGTGGTGAAGTTCTCGCGCCAGCGCGCCGACACCAACGAAGAGCTGGTGAAGAAGCGCATTCGCAAGGGGCTGGTCACCGAGTTCTTCGAGCGCAAAGGCGAGGAGCTGCTGCTGCGCTGGGCGGCCCTCTACGAAGCCGTCCCCGAAGGCACCGATCCCGTGCGGCTCTGGATGGGCGATGCGCGACGCTTGCCCGATCTGCTCGGTCGGCGCTTCAGCGCGAGCTTGGTGTTCACTTCGCCGCCGTATGGTGGAACGTACGACTACGCGCGGCATCATGCCCGCCGGCATGCTTGGCTCGGCCTCGACACGAGTGGCCTCCGTGCGCACGAGATCGGCGCGCGTCGCAACCTGTCGGGTCAAGCCGGTGCGCGCAAGCGCTGGGACGACGAGCTGCATGCGGTGCTCTCCGCGATCGAAGGCGTGCTCTCGCGCGACGGAAAGGTGCTGTTCTTCGTGGGCGACGCCGAGGTGGCACGTACGCGCGTGGCCGCGGACGAGCAGCTGTTACGCCTCGCGCCCGAGCTTGGCTTGTCGCTGCTCGCAGGGGCTTCTCAGCCACGGCCGGACTTTCACGGCGGCGTGCCGCGGCGCGAGCATCTGATCTTGATGGCACGCACTCGGTAAATTGGTCACGGACCGCGTCAAGAAAACGGCATGCGTGCGATGCGTGGCGTTCTTCTGTCATCCGATTTTTTGACCGGATCTCGCGTGCGCCCGATGGTTCCTGCGTGGACGGGAACGAACGTTCGGAGCTGTCGGGTCAGGTACTTGAAAACAAGTATCGGATTGGGCGTCGCATCGGGCTAGGCGGCACAGGCGTCGTGTTCGAAGCCAGCTGCTTCGACGGCTCGAAGGTCGCGATCAAGACGCTGCGCCCGTGCTTCGTGAACCACATCGATCTGGGTGTGCGACTGCGCCGCGAAGCGGAGGTCTCGCGCCGCGTAGGCCACCCCGGCATCGTGAAGGTGCTCGATGAAGGCGTGCTGCAGGACGGCTCACCCTACGTCGTGATGCCGCTCATGTACGGCGAGAGTCTCGCGCGCCTTTTGCTGCGCAACACGGAGCTCGCGGACGCCGAGGTTGCTGTGATCGCCAGCCGCGTCGCGGCGATCCTGCACAGCGCGCACGTCACGGGCTACGTGCACCGCGACGTGAAGCCGGAGCATGTCTTGCTCAACACGAGCGCGACCGGTGACCTGACCGTGCACCTGCTCGACTTCGGTGTGTGCGCGAGCGAAACCGCTCCGGAAGAAGAGAAGAAGCGCGAGTGCGGCAAGGTGTTCGGCACGCCGAGCTACGTCTCGCCGGAGCAGGCGTCGGGCAAGGCGGATGTCGACGGCCGCGCGGATCTGTTCTCGCTCGGCATCGTGATGTTCGAAGCGTTGTCGGGGCGCGTGCCGTTCTCGGGGCCCACGGTCTCGAAGCTGTTGATTCGGATCATTCGCGACGACGCACCGCGCGTGCGCGACGTGCAGGAGAGCGTGGATCCGGGGCTCGACCTGGTGGTTTCCAGCTTGCTCGCACGTGATCCGAAGGATCGCCTGCCATCGGCTCGCGCGCTCTCGCGGGCGCTGGCTCCGTTCGTGGGTATCCGTCGCGAGACCGAGCGACGGATCGCCTCGATGCTGCACGAGACCTCGCACGTGGCCGACACCGCGCCGACCGTACGCTGCACCGTTCCAGAGCAGCAGGTAGCCTGAAGTCACTGCCGACGGCCCGCTTACTGCGCGAATCCGCATGTAAGGTGGCGAGAGTAGCGGTAGGCCGGCTCGGCAGGCTCGGGTCAGCATGATCCCGCCCAAGCTCCCGCCGTGACGTGCGGCTTGCTTCCGTTCGCCGGACAACGCTAGCCTGGTGGACGCACCGTCTCTCGGGCCCTTAGATTTCCTATGTTCAAAGACCTCGTGCAGAGCAAGAACGCTGTGCCAGCACTGGTCGTGCTTGGGACCGGCTTGGCGATTGCGGCGTTTTCACCACTCCTGGCCATGCCGGCCTGGGTCGGCGGGTTCTTCGGCACGGTGCTTGGCTTCGCGGCCGGCTTGATTGCGCTGCGCGGCGTCGGCGCGAACGACGACGATCTCTTCGCCATCCGCACGGGCACCAAGGCCGCGCTGCGTGGGCAGCGTCCATCCCGGCTGGCCAACATGCCTCAGGCCGTCAGCGAGATCCTCGATGTGCTCGACAACGTCGCGGTCGAGATCGAGCAGAAGACGCATCGTTCCGTGGAGCTCGAGCAGGCGCTGGCCAAGTCGCACGCGGAGGTCGAGCGTCGCAATAAGGAGCTGGCCGAGGCGGAGCACGCGCTCAGCACGCAGCTCGACTCGTTCACGGTCAGCTTGAACGAGCAGGCCGTGTCGATCGATCAGGCGACCCGCGCGATGGCCAACACGGCCGAGGTGCTCGGGCAGCTGTCGCAGAGCGTGGAAGTGCTCGCGCAGAGCGCCGAGGAGTCTTCGTCTTCGATCTTGGAGATGAAGGCGACCAACGACGAAGTCGCCGAGAACATGAGCAACCTCGGCAACAGCGTGCGCGACACGGTCTCTTCGATGGAAGAGATGACGTACAGCATCAAGGAAGTGGCGCGGAACGTCGATTCACTGGCGCTGATGACGGAAGAGACGTCATCGTCGATGAACGAGATGGACGTGTCGATCGACCAGGTGCAGTCGAACGCGAACCAGACCTCGCGGTTATCAGAGCAGGTGGCGAAGGATGCCGAGCGGGGCGCGGACGCGATCGGCCGCACGATCCACGAGATCAACCGGATCAAAGAGTCGTCGTCGGACGCGGTCTCGGCAATCATGTCGCTCGGCCGGCGCATCGACGCGATCGGCGACATCTTGAACGTCATCGACGACGTGGCCGAGCAGACCAACTTGCTGGCGCTGAACGCGGCGATCATCGCGGCGCAGGCGGGCGAGTACGGCAAGGGCTTTGCCGTCGTGGCCGACGAAATCAAGGAGCTGGCGGAGCGCTCTGGAACATCCACCAAAGAGATCGCGGGCCTGATCAAGACGATTCAGGCCGAGACCAAGAACGCGATTCATGCGGTCGAGCGCGGCGCGACCACGGTCGATCGCGGCGTGGAGGTCAGCGCCGAGGCCGAGCAGGCCCTGAAGAAGATTCTGGAGTCGTCCCAGAAGTCGACCTCCATGGTCGGTGCGATCGCGCGCGCGACGGTCGAGCAAGCCAAGGGCAGTAAGCAGGTCACCGACGCCATCTCGCGGATCGCCGAGACCGTGCAGCACATCGCGGCGGCCACGGCCGAGCAGGCGCGCGGCTCCGAGCTGATCATGAAGAGCGCGGAGAAGATGCGCGTGATCACCCAGCACGTGGAGCGCTCGCAGAAGGAGCAGGCGCACGGCGCTCGCCAGGTGACGTCGGCCATCGAGAACATCTCGCAGATGGTCAACCAGCTGCACAAAGCCCAGCGCCAGCAGGCGAAGGCGTCCGACGACACTTCGCAGATGCTCAAGCGCATCGCCGAGCTCACGCGCGCCGAAGAGAAGAACCTGGGCCTCTTGGCCGCCGCCGCCGAGCGCATGCACGGCCTGACGCGCCCGAAAAACTGAAACAGCGGCGTCTGGGCCGCGATCCACTTCGCGATCCGCCGCTTAGTTTGGGGTTGGGGCCCCGAACCCCAACCCGGTTCTGCGGTGCGTGCTCATGCACAGGAGTGCACTGCGCGCGCTCCTCGAACGCGGTTTTGCGGGTCGTGCTTGACCGACCCGAAGACAAGGCGCCTCGCTCGTGTCTCACGGCCCAGCCGTCACTGTTTCTTTGACGGCTTTGGTGGGCGATTTGGGGGCGTTTGGGGGCTAGCGCGTGTCTTGGGGGCTTGCGCAGCGTAATATCCCGGCCGGTCGACGAGCGCTGTGCTAGATCGGCCGCGGAGCGGTTCCCATGTTGCCTGGCGTTGGTTTCGGTGAGCTCGCGGTCATCTGCATCATCCTGATCCTCGCGATCGGGCCCGAGCGCATGCCTCAGGCGATGCGGACGGTTGGCAAGACACTGCGAACCTTGCGCCAGGCCAGCCGCGACATCCGCTCGGCCACTGGCATCGACGAGCTGCTCAGGGAAGACCTGCTCGACGGCCGTCCCGCCGTGCGTAGGCCCGCGCCGCCCGTCGGACCGGCCGTGAACCGCTTGCCCGAGCCCCCGCCCGCGGAGCCAATGCCCACGGAGCCAATGCCCACGGAGCCAATGCCCACGGAGCCAATGCCCAATCAGTCTTCGTCAGCTGCACCAGATCCCGCGGTCGCGAACACTGCGGGGATTGCGACGACTGAGCCGGCACCCGCCGTGACGAACCACACGCCCGACGGCGAGAAGCTCAGCGGCAGCAGCTGATGGCGGACTCTTCGCAAGGCGCGCGGCCCGAGACCCCGCACCACGACGTGCCGATGAGTGTGTTCGAGCACCTGGGCGAGCTGCGCTCGCGCCTGTTCAAGGCCGTGCTCGGCATGGTGCCCGGCGTGACGGTGGCCTGGTGGTTCAAGGAGAACCTACTCGAGTTCCTGCTCGCGCCGCTGGTCAAGGCCTGGAAGGTGCTGGGCCTGGGTCAACCGGTCGTTCACTTCGCCAATCCGGTCGATCCGTTCGTCGCCTACACCAAGCTCGCGGTCATCTGCGGCCTGATCTTCGCGAGCCCGTGGATCTTCTATCAGGCGTGGGCCTTCATCGCGCCCGGCCTCTACAAGCGCGAGCGCAACCTGGCGCTGCCGTTCGTGCTCGCATCCACGGTGTGTTTCGCCGGTGGAGCGTTCTTCGGCTACGCCGTCGTGTTTCCCGCTGGCTTTGCGACCCTGCTCAGTCTCTCGGGCATGTTGCCCAGCGGCACCATCCGCGTGCAGCCGACGATCATGCTCGACGAGTACATGGACTTCGCGACGCACATGCTGCTCGCGTTCGGCGTGGTCTTCGAAGTGCCCGTGGTGGTCACGTTCTTGGCGCTGATCGGTCTCGTCAACTGGAAACAGCTCTACCGCTTTGGACGCTGGTGGATCGTGATCGCCAGCGTCGTGTCGGCGGTGCTCACGCCCAGCACCGACGTCGGCTCGCAGATGATGATGCTCGTGCCGCTGGTCGTGCTCTACTTCATTTCGGTCGGCATCGCGTACTTCCTCGGGCCGAAGCCCCCGCCCGAGCCGAAGCCCGAGCCCGAAAACGACGAACGGGATCGCTGACGTGCTGCGGGTCGGGCCGCTGCTACGGGCGAGCTTTGCGCTCCTGCGCGCCCGCCCGATCGTGACGCTGGCGCTCGGCGCCGCGGTCGTGCTCTCGCTCTTGTCGGTGTGCTGCGGCGTGGGCCTGTTCACGACGCCCTGGTTCATGTGCGAGCTGTTCGCGCTGCAGCTGTCGGAGGCCGGTGGTCGGCCCGTGGCGCGCAATCTGTCGTGGTTTCCCGCGGGTCTGGTGTTGCTTGGCGCCGTGCTGCTGGTTAGCTCCGCCGCGTGGCTCACGCTGCTCGGCGCGAGCCCGGAGCTCTCCGTGGACGTGGCGCGTGCTGCGAGTCTGTCGGCCGTGATGAAGAGCGGCGGGTTCTTCGCCGCGCTCGGCAGCGCGATCGCGCTCGTGTTCATTCTGCCGTTTCTGTATTGCCCGCTGATCTTGATCGAGGAGCGTGCCCGCTTCGATCGCGCGCTGCTCGAGAGCACGCGCCGCGT
>JADGRF010000170.1 GCA_017881055.1 Sandaracinaceae bacterium | reverse complement strand
GCGTCGTGCGCTACGCATCGGCGAACGACCTGTCCGTGGGTCGCAACGTGGACGAGATCCTCCGCGTGCTGGACGGCTTCAAGACCGGCGAGCTGTGCGCGGTCAACTGGCAGAAGGGCAAAGAGACCCTGACGCAGCAGCTGAAGAAGAAGGGCTGAGCCAGGTAGGGCGGCGATGCGGCCGTCACCGAGGTTGATCGCCGCCCTCAGGCGAGCGGCAGCGCCGATCGCTCGCGAATCGAATGAAGCAGCTCACGGAGCGCTTCGGTCGATGCGCTTTCGGTCGGTGCTGCCTCCGCCTCCAACGCGATCGCTCGCGCGTGATCGCCGAGCCGGGCGTGCGCGACCGCGCGGAGCAAGCAGAGCTCGCTGTGACGTACGGCGTCGTCCTGCTCTCGAGGCACACGCTCCAGCAGCGCGAGCGCTTCCGCCGGGTCGTCGCCGCTGCGCAGCAGCGCGTGAGCCAGAGCGCGTTCGACGCCGGGCAACGCCGCGGTCCGAAGCAAGCGGCGGTACATCGGGATGGCCTTGCCGTCGTCGCCGAGCGCAAAGTTGGCGTGGGCGTAGCCGAGCATGACGCGCAAGGGCACGGCCGCCCCGTACTCGTCGAGCGCTTCTTGGAACGCGGCGCGTGCAGCGCGGGTCTCACCGGCCTCGGCAAGTGCCATGGCTCTGCGCTCCGCGCACATCGCTGGGGGAGCGAACAAGCGCATGCCGATGGCCACCTGGTAGCGGGCCACGAGGGCCGCGGGCTGCCCGCTCGCTAGCAGGCGCACGGTGTCGCGATCGAAGCTCGCGGCGGACGCGCGTCCCCAGCTCGGCGCCAGCGCGTACACGACCAACATCGGCAGCGAGCACGCCAACACGACCCAGAACGGCTGCGACAGGCCGTAGTATAGGCCGAAACAGACGGCCAGCGTGACAGGCAGCAGCAGCTCTCGGGTCGCGCCGAGCGACAGACCGGCCTTCCGTGCTGAACCAACCACCGTTCCGATATCGTAACCACGCTGGCGCGGTTTTACGATCGGCCACGCATCGATTATCGTGCGCGGGTGCCCCTCGCCTCACGCGCCGGACGTTGCGCTGCCTTGTTGGGAATCGCCTTCGCGTGCGCTGCCTGTCCGAACACGTCTGGACCCGCGCCCGAAGCCCAGCACGAGATTCAGGGCACCGTGCGCGACGATCTGAGCAGTCACCCGGTGAGCGGAGCGAAGGTGGTCTTCGTGTCCGATACTTTGGACACGACCGAGACTCACAGCGATGGCAACGGCCACTACGTGCTCGAGGTCACCGTGCGCGAAGGCGTGAATTTCGGAACACTGCAAGCCTCGCTGTCTGGCTATCAAACCTCGCCCAAGGCGACAGTCTTCTTCGACGGCACCGCGCGCACCGTGGATATGCGCCTGCGAGCCTCCGGCAAGTGACCGTGCGGAGGTCGTTGCGAAGCGCGGGCGCGGCGCGGCTTTCCGCTCACGTGGGTGCGTGCCTGCTTCTCGTGCTCTGTGCCGCGGCGCACGCCCAAGATTCCTTTCCACCGAACGGCGACGCGATCCGAGGGATCACCGTTGGTCCAATCGAGTCGTCGCAGCAGCCAGGTCGCGGCTACGGCACTCCCTACAGCGAGGCGCTGCTGGATCACGTGGTCGCGCTCGGCGCCAACTCGATCTCGATCACACCCTTCGGACGGATCTGGAGCCTGTCGAGCACCGAGATCTCCATGGACTTCGAGGCACCCTACCAAGTGAGCCGAGAGGCCGTTCGCCGCATGATCGCGCAGGCGAAAGCACGAGGTCTGCGCGTGCTCTTGATTCCGCACCTCTGGGTCGAGACGGAAGGCTGGCGTGGCGAGATTGATCCCGGCTCGGAGCAGGGCTGGCGCAAGTACCAGGAGTCGTACAAGCAGTTCGTGCTGCGCTGGGCACGCGATGCGCAGGCATTCGGCGCCGACGCGTTCTCGATCGGCGTGGAGTGCAAGTCGTTCTCGGGTCGCTTCGGCGGCTTCTGGACCGACCTGATCCACGACGTGCGCGGCGCCTTCCACGGCAAGCTCACCTACTCGGCCAACTGGGACGAAGCCGAGAACGTGCTGTTCTGGGATCAGCTCGACTTCATCGGTATCAACGCCTTCTATCCACTCGCGGACAAGAACGGCGCCAGCTACGACGACTACGCACGTGGCGCCGCCAGCGCGCTCGATCACGTAGCCGAGCTGCACGAGGCGCTGCGCATGCCGGTGCTGTTCGTCGAGATCGGCTACACCACGCGCGCCAACGCCGCGGTCGAGCCGTGGCTCTGGCCAGACCGCATGCAGAACGTCGTCATCGACGAGCACGAGCAGGCTCGCGCGCTCAGCGCGCTGATCGGCGCATCGGTTTCGAGGTTCTGGTTTTCCGGTTTATTTCTGTGGCGTTACTACGCAAACCTCGATGACGTCTCACAGGAAGCCGGCTGGGGTTTCTCGCCACACGGAAAGCTCGCGGAGCGGCTCTTGGGCTCCGTGTTCGCCTCACCCTGGGCCGCGGATGCAGAGCGTGCGCCGTGGGACTCGCTGCCGCCAAAGCCTGTGCAGCTGCGCTGACTGCGACGCCGCCACGCATCCGTTTTTTTGGCGCAAACCGAAAGGCCTGTTAACTCTCGGCCATGGCGAATCCTGGATCGGGACGCGGAGGCAATGTGGTGCGGCGGTCGCCTTCGTACTTTCGTGCGAAGCATCGCGAAGATGCGCCGTCGCAGAGCAAGCCGATCCTGGTGCTGGAAGAGGTCTACAAGTACTTCCGCCGCGACGTACCGACGCTCCGCAACGTGAACCTCACTGTCGAGCGCGGTGAGTTCGTGTTCGTGACGGGACCGAGTGGCTCGGGCAAGAGCCCGCTGCTGCAGCTCGTGTATCGGCAGCACCCCGTCGATGGCGGTCGGATTCTGTTCAGCGGGCGCGATATCTCGCGCCTGACCGACGCCTCGATTCCGTTTCTGCGCAGGAACCTGGGCATCGTCTTTCAGGACTTCAAAGTCGTGCCGCACTGGACCGTGTACGAGAATATCGCCGTGTCGCTCGAGATCCTCGGCACCACGGCGAAGCTCGTGCGTTCGCGCGTGGCAGATGCGCTCGAGCGCGTGGGCCTCGCAGGTCGCGGCAACGAGCGTACCGAGACGCTGTCCGGTGGTGAGCAACAGCGCGTGGCGATTGCGCGCGCGATCGTGACCGAGCCGGCACTGCTGCTCGCGGACGAGCCCACCGGCAACTTGGATCCGCAGCTGGCCATCGACATCCTCACGCTGTTCGAGGAGATCCACGAGGCTGGCACCACCGTGATCTTCGCGACGCACGATCATTCGCTTTTGCAGTCGTCACCCCATCGCTTGGTCGTGATCGACGACGGTCGACTGATCGAAGCGAGCCAAGGCCTGCGCGCGTGGTCTGCACGCATGCAGCACCTCGGCGCGTCGCACGCATCGTAAAGGAGGCGAGATGGAGATCTGGACTGCGCTCGGCCGGGCCAAACGCGGCTTCCGTGACGATCTACGCCTGCACGTCGTGGCGATCATCAGCCTCGCTGTGGCGTTCATGTGCCTCGGCACCGCGCTGCTCAGCGTCGAGAACCTGTCGCGTATCGCCGACCGCTGGAGCCAGAGCCAGCACATGACGATCTACTTGCGCGACACGGCGCAGGATGGCGACGTCGCACAGCTGCGCCTGTCGCTCGAGAACTTGCGTGAGATTGCCAAGGTCGAGCAGATCACCTCGGCGCGCGCGCGCCAGCTGTTCGCCGAGCAGACCAACATGGGCAGCGACGTCAGCGCCCTGCCCGCAGATGCCTTCCCGGCCTCGCTCGAGCTGGATCTCGCCGACGGCGTGGTCGCTGTCCGCGTCGACAAGATCGCCGAGCGCGTGCAGCGCTTCGCCGCCGTGGAAGAGGTCGAGACCTACCGCTCGTTCTTCGGGCAGCTGCGCAGCTTGCTCGACGCCGGTCGCGCGGGCGCGCTCTTGCTGGCGATGCTGGTCGTCGTCTGCGTGCTCGCGGTCATCGGCAACACGATCCGTTTGGCGGTCGCCAACCGTCGTCGTGAAATCGAAGTCTTGAAGCTGTGCGGCGCGACCGATTCCTTCGTGCGCGGCCCGTTCCTGATCGAAGGCGTAATCCAAGCCGTCGCGGCCTCGTCGCTGGCGATGATCGTGCTCTGCGCCGCGTACTTTGCGCTGCACGGTCACGTGGACGCCACGCTCACTCAGCTGACAGGTGTGCGCCTGACGTTCCTCCACCCGCTGACGGTGCTCGGCACGGTCGCGTGCGCGGGCCTGGTCGGCGCCCTCGGCTCGGCGCTCTCGCTCCGCCGCTATCTGCAAGTCTGACCATGAAGAGTCGCAAGCTCGCCACCCTGCTCGTTCTGTGCGCCCTGCTGGGGCTCGGCGTGCCGGCTGCGCACGGTGAGCTCGGCGCGGTGAGCGGCATCGGCGTCGACGTCGAGATCGCACGCGTGCTGGACGAGATCGAGTCGGGGACCGCGCGGCAGGCTCGCCTGGCGGAAGAAGCCCAGGCGCTCACGAGCAAGCGCGCGCACACGCACGACACGCTGAAGGCGCGCGTGCGCGCACTCTACCGTGTCACGCGTGCGGGCATGGCCCCTGTTGCCG
This sequence comes from Sandaracinaceae bacterium, assembly GCA_017881055.1. Taxonomy (GTDB): domain Bacteria; phylum Myxococcota_A; class Polyangia; order Polyangiales; family JAFGIB01; genus JADGRF01. The sequence continues at coordinate 2,199 of JADGRF010000170.1, read as the reverse complement.
GTGGCTTCGATGCCGTGCGCCAGCACGTGGCGCGCGTGCGACGACTGACCAGCTTCATCCGCAACGACGCCAGCGAGCTCAAGCGCGTGGAGCTGCGTGGCGGGGCGATTCGCAACGAGAGCGGCGCTGTCACGGCCGAGCTGGCTCGTGCTCGCGCGCGGCTCGCCTCGCTGCAAGAGCACGACGGAACCGCGGCGGGCGGCAACGACATGATGCAAGTGCTCGCGCAGAGCGGCACTGCGGCACCCCACGCAAATGGCAATGGCGGCTTCTACGGCATCCGGTTCTCCGACGAGAAAGAAGACCCCGGCACGGGCTTCGAGGCCTTGCGCGGCAAGCTGGCAGCGCCCGTCTCCGGCGACCTGCGCGTCGTCGATGCACGGCGCGACGAGAGCGACGGTCCCGGCATCGAGCTGCAGGCTCCCGTCGGCACGAGCGTGCGTGCGGCCGCCGCGGGGCGCGTCGCGTTTGCCGATCGCTACGGCAGCTACGGCCAGCTCGTGATTCTCGATCACGGCGACGGGTACTACACCGCCTACGGCGGCCTCGGCGCCGTGGAAGTGCGCGTCGGCGATGATCTCTCGGTGAATGCCCGCGTCGGCAGCATCGGCGGCGAGCGCTCGCCTTCTGGCCTGTTCTTCGAGGTTCGCAAGGGCACGCGCACGTTACCGCCGCGTGCCTGGCTCGGTCTGTGATCACTTGTCCGTGATCGTGACCTCGAGCGAGTAGCGGCCGGCGTTACTTTCCTTGAAGCCGTCCACCACGTAGTAGTACGTGCCCGCGTCCAGCATTTCGTCGAGCTCGGCTTGCGCGCCTGGGCCCGAGTCGTCGTCGCACGCGACGGGAGCTGCGTCCGCGCACTGCGTGCCGCTCTTGGCTGCCTTGAAGCGGTACAGCACACTGTCGAACTCGGCGTCGACGGTGGCCACGACGTGTTGCGCTGCCGTGAGCACGAGGCGATACGCGACGTCGGGCGACTTCGCACCGCCACCGCAAGGCGCGCCGTAGTCGTCGAGCATGGCGCTGGTGTCGCCCGTGAAGACGCCTCCGCTCACTGGCAAGTCGAAGGCTTTGTCGCAGGTTGGGTTGTCGCTGACGGCTACGGGCTGCGTCGCGGGCAGCGTGACCACTTTGATCGTCTCGGCCGCCGCCGCGGGCGCCTCGACCACGACGAAGTAATCCCCCGCAGCAACGTTGCGCACGCGGGTCTCGAGCGGGCTGCCCGTGCGGCAGGCAAGCTCGCTCGTGGGTTGGCCACAGCGCTGCTGAAGTGACAGCACCGCAACGGCAGGGCCTGCGTCGAGATCGAACATGAGGTCCATGGGCTTCGGAACGTGCAGCGACAGCACCGCGTCCGGACCGAAGCGCTGACAGCTGGCAGCCACGTCGTCCTGCTTGTCCCCGAGCGTGATCTGCTGCTTCACGTCGAAGCTCAGTTGCAGCGGCTTGGCACAGGAGTCGCCAGCAGGCTCGGGCGTCGGCGGCAACACGGCGACATCGAGTGAGAACGGCACCTCGCGTGAAGCCGGCCCGCTCACCGTGACCACGTAGCTGCCCTTGGGCAGCGCGTGCAACCGCACCTGCGCCGGAGGGTTCGCATCGCACACGAGCTCGCGAGCCGCAGCGGCACAGCCGTTCTGAACGCGCAGCGAGAGCGGCGCGCCCTCGCTGCTCAGCGCCGACAGCTCGACGTCACGCGCCTGGCTGAGCGTGAAGGCGTAGTACAGGTCCGGACTCCCGGTGCCGCCGCAGCCGCTCGACGTATCGAGGACATCGACGAAGTCACTGGCGAAGCGGCCCCCGGCGCTGACGTCCGTCGCGTGCGCGCAGCTCGTGTTCTTCGGCGCGAGCGTGGCCGCGAAGAAGTTCGCCGTGAGCACGAGGCTGCGCGCGGCGTAGCTGGTCGCGATCACGAAGTAGCGCCCGGCCGGCAGCGCCCGCGCGCGTAGATCACTCGGAAAGCCCCGGCGACACTCGAGCTCGCTACTCGTGTCGCCGCAGGCCCGTTCGAGCAAGAGGTCTGCAATCTCTTCCGAACCGTCAGCCATGACGCCGTGCGCCAGCAACTGCAAGTCCATTGCATGCGGCAGGTCGAAGGTGGCGACCACGTCGCGCGACGCGTCGGCGTCGCAACTGAAGGCGTAGTCTGCAACGGACCCCTCGAGATCGATCACGAACGTGCCACCGCTGGTCAAATCG
>JADGRF010000169.1 GCA_017881055.1 Sandaracinaceae bacterium | reverse complement strand
TGATGCGCTTGACGATGACCTTCTTCTTGCCCATCGCGACCGCGCCCTTCGACAGACACACGGTCACGATCATCGGCAGCATCTCGGGCGTCAGGCCCACGGCGATGGCGAGCGCGAAGAAGAAAGCTTCCTTCCATGTGCCCTTGGTCAGGCCGTTGATGAGGAACACCAGCGGCACCATCACGGCCATGAACTGGATCATCAACCAGGTGAAGCGCGCGATACCGCGATCGAACGCCGTCGGTGGGACCGCGGTCTGGAGCGACTCGGCCATACCACCGAGGTACGTGGCTTTGCCGGTGGCAATCACCACGGCCGAGGCCGAGCCACTTCCAACGCTGGTGCCGAGGAACGCCACGCTGGTCAGCTCGAGGGGCGCGGTTGGCGCCGCGCTCTTCTCCGCAGCGAACTTCTCGACGGGGAAACTCTCGCCCGTGAGCGACCCTTGAACCACGAATAGATCCTTGGCTTCGACGACCCGCACATCTCCGGGGATCATGTCGCCTGCCGCGAGGTGCACCACGTCTCCAGGCACCAGCTCTTCGACCCGGATCTCCTTCACCTCACCGTCGCGAACCACACTCGCATTCACCGAGATCATCGCCTTGAGCTTGGCTGCCGCGTTGTCGGCCTTGGCCTCCTGAACCAGCTGCAGGCCCACGCTGAGCGCGATCATCGCCAACATCATGCCGCCCGCGCGAGCGTCGCCGGTCGCGAACGAGATCGTCGCGAGCGCCGCCAACAGGATGACCAGCGGGTTGAGCGCCGCGTGCCAGAGCAGCTTCAAGAAGCTCGGGCGATGATCTTTCTGCAGAACGTTCGGGCCGTGCTCGAGCAGACGCGCGGCAGCTTCCTCGCTCGTCAGGCCCGACGCGCGTGTCGCGAGCCGCGCATAGACTGCGGCGACCTCCAGGGCGGCGCACTCGACGAGCACCGGAGAGGCGCGGATCGCGCGCTTGGCCTGCGCATGCGCGACAAGCAGCTGCTTGGGCAAGATCGCAGAAGGGTCTCGGATCATGCGCTGACTCCCAACAAGGACAAAGACTCCGGGACGATAGCGCACCCGATGCCGCTGCAGCGGAACACCGTGCTACGCAGCGCGCAATTCGGCGTTTTGGTGGGCACGAACGGCAACACGGTGATTGAGAACCAGGTGCGTTCGACGGCGCCACGCATGCCGCGTTCCAGCTGCGCCACTTCCCCAGGACGGCGTCAGCCAAGGTCCTCGGCGAGGCCCGCACCCTGCCCGTCACGAACGGCAGCTTCCAGGACGACTTCGACGGCTACGCAGTCCACCTCTACGAGATCACGTATTGACTGGCGCACGCCTCACTGGGCTTGCAGACACCGGTGCCTCAGCGCCGAGAGCGCCGTAGCGCCGCACGGGCAGCGCGACGAAGCGCGCGGGGGGGGCGTCCGGCTACGCCTTTTTGGCGAGGGCGGAACGTTGCCTGCACGCGCCCGCTTGGTGTGCAATAACCCGGTCAATTCTCGTGTTGGGAGCCTATGTTCGATCTTTCTTCCGGCCGGCTCATCGCGCTTTCGTGCTGGGTCGTAGCCGCGGCGACGGCCTGGCCCGCCCACGCGCAAGTTCTGGAGGCTCCGGTCGCCGGCAAGCCGGTCGCGGTCGGTGAAGGCCTCTTCGCGTGCGGGCCGAGCGACGACTGGACCGTGGAGGCCGCCGGCCGCTCGCTGCGTCCGCCAAGCTCGCACGCGGCGATCGGCCGCGCCTTCGAGGTGCGCGTCGCCGCGAGCGTGGATGCGTGCGCGAGCAGCAGCAGCACCGTGACGGTGGTCGCGACCGACGGCTGGCCACAGCTCGATGCGAGCCAGGTCGTGTTCTCTCCCGACGACGGCCGGCTCGAGCTCAAGGGCCACAACCTCGCGGGCATGACCGTCAGCTGGCGCGGCACGAGCGCCGGCAGCGACGTGTGCCACGACGTCAAAGTCGAGGCCGGCGTCGAGCGTTGTGTATTCGCGGTCAGCGCGAGTGCCGCCACCAGCACGTTCACGTGGCTGCCTGCCGGCGCGCGCGTAGCGCCGGATGCCGTGCTCTTCGACGCCAACGGCCGTCGCGTAGCCCCCGAAACTTTCACGCTCACGCCCGCGCGCGTGCTGCTCCGTCGCTTGCTGCCGGCCGACGCCAGCATCGATCTGTCCACCGGCCTGGCGGACGTCCCGCTCGTGCATCCCGACGCCGTCGCCTCCGCCGAATGCTCGGGGCCCGTGCAATGCGACATGGCGTCCGGCAAGCTCAGCGCGCGCGGTGCGAGCAGCCTCGCGAGCAGCACCGAGATCAAGCTGCGCCTGCGTCCGCACGTGTGGCTGGTCGTGAAGGACGCGCTCGATGCGCAGCCCACACTGAAGTTGCCGCTCTTGTATTGCCCGATGTCGATCGTGTCGGGGCTGCCGCTGCGCAACAACCCCGACGCCGTGTTGATCGCCAAGCTCGATGGCGCCTGCGCGCGCGATCTGTCCAGCGTCGACTTCATGACCGACCACTCTACGCTCAAGCTGCTGCGCACCGTGCCGGTCGAGTCGACGACCTACGCGGTGCTGCGCTTGGGCAACGTCAGCGACGACGAGCTCACGATCACCGCGCTGCGCCAGAAACCGAGCCCCATCGCGCTCGCGGTCGCGCACACCGCAACGCGCGCGGCCCCACAGCTGCGCGCGTCGATCGAGCTGCCGGGCTTTCCGAACCTGGACTTCGTGCCGAACAATCGTCCGGGCGTGGTGCACGTCTCGCCGCTGCCCGAGCACGAGCACCTCGAGCTCTTGTCCGCCCCGGGCGCGTACGACGCGGTGCGCGACGGCACGGCGATGACCGCACGCGGCGACGTGAACGCGGCGGGCCTCACGGCGCTGCGTTTCGGGCTGCGCAACGACGCCCTACCCGACGGCCTGTCGCAGATCGACCTCGCGATCGTCACCGATCCGCTGCAACGCCCGATCCACGAAGCCAACATCCCCGCGCCCATCGCCGGCTCCGCCCACACCAAAAGACCGCTCATCGAGATGGAATGCGGCGGCGGCTCGGAGCCCGTGCAGCTCGTGCACGTGGGCGAGACCGCTCGCGTGCCGTTCGGCCTGCGCGACACCTGCCGCGTGATCTTTCACCGCGAACGCTTGTCGCAAGACTACGGCACGCAGAAGCTCATCTTCGAGATCGACGTGATCACGCCCGACGGCGCGACGCGCAGCGAAGCCCACGTCTCCGAGGTGCTCACCTTCCGCGCCGGGCCCGAGCCCCGCTACGCATACATCCACGGCGTCGTCAGTCAGTTCGACCGCGTCGTGGTGCGTGTCTCGCACGAGGCCGACGAAGCGCACTACATCGGCGGCTCCGAGCTCAAGACCGGCGCGCCCGCAGCCCAATGGTCGGCGGTCATGGGCACGGGCCACGCCCGGCTCTACGGCACCACCACCATCCCCACCGGCCTCTACCGCTTCAGCACGCACGACTACAGCGGCCCGCTCGCGCTGAATTTCGGTGTGATCTCGCGGCTCACCTGGCTCGACTCCGAAGGCCACGAAGGCTTCCTCGGCGCCGAAGCCGGCGTGCTCGTGATGGGCCTCGCCAGCTCCACCAGCGCGACCGGCAAATCGCTGACGCAGGTCGGCGGCGTAGTCGGCTTGGGCTTCAGCGTGCCGATCGCCAATCGCTCCACCCCCACGCAGGCGTCGATCAGCCTCCACGCGTGGTTCGAGTCCGACATCACGCGCGACCCGGGCGCGAGCTCGCGCGGTCGCTACGCCCTGATCTTCGGCCCGAGTATCTCGATCGGCAACGTCGGCATGAACCTGTGACGAATCCAGATACGAAATCCAGGCACGGAATCCATCTGGCAGAATCGCGACAACCCGTACACGTATCCCGCTAGCCTAGGGTCACGTGCTCGGCGCTGGGTCCGCCGACGCGGCGCTCAGCGCTTGGCTTTCTTCGCGAACCTGGCTCTCCATGCGTAAGCCGGCACGGCCATGGCGTGAGTCGGCACGTGCCAGGTGGCGACTGCATGGCCGGCGGCGCGTGCTGCAAAGGTTGCAGCTTCTGATTTCGCTTCACGCGCAGCCGCGTGGCATGCCAACGCGAGCTTGCGTACCTCGGCCATGCCCAGCTCACGCTTGCCCAGCGCCCACGCCCGAATCGCCTCGATCGCTTGCCGCGGTCGCTCGTCCCGCGGCTGTGCAGATTCGAAGATCGAAAGCACGCGCTCGGCTTCCTCCGCGGCCTTCAAGGCAAACAACCGGTGGTAGTTCGAGTCCCGTGTGACGGCGCGACGGTCTTGCTTGGGTTTCGAGCGAGGTTTCATCCAGTCGAATTCATGGTCGTCAGGCCCGTCGTACCCATCAACGAGCATGGCGCGGCGCCGACGTTATCACTTTACACGCGCGTAAACTCGTCTAGCCTCCTGGGACGAGGTGACCCGTGACGACGATCGAGCCGAAGCCACTCGAGCTTGCCGAGGACAGCGACATCGCCAGCGTGCTCGTGCGCCACGCCCGCGACCGCCCGACGGCCCTCGCCGCCATCGAAGGCGTGCGCAGCATCACCTGGGCCGAGCAGCTGGAGCGCGTGCATCGCGTCGCCAATGGGCTGATCGCGCTCGGCATCCGCCCCGGCGAGCGTGTCGCCCTGCTCGGTCGCAACTCGCTCGAGTACGCCGACGTGTTCCTGGGCGCGCTCGTGGCGCGTGCGTGCATCGTTCCGCTGCCGACCATGGCGAGTGCGGAGTCGGTGGAGCTCATGCTTCAGGACTCCGGCAGCCGCGTGCTGATCGTCGCGAGCGATTACGTGGATCTGGTCGTGCCCGCGCTCGCCCGGCTGAGCGCGCTGCTTCCCGGTGCGTGCTTCGTGATCGAGTCCGAAGCCGCGCAGCGCGACGTTTCGCCCGCGCCGTTCACGAGCTACGCGAGCTGGGTCGCCTGCGCGTCATGCGCCGCCCCCGGCACCCGGATCGAGCCGAGCGACCTGTTCAACGTCATCTACAGCTCGGGCACCACCGGCGTACCGAAGGGCATCGCGCACACGCATGGCGTACGAAACGCCGGAGCCACCATGATGCGCGCGCTCGGCTTCACCGAGCAGACGATCAACATCGTCTCGACGCCGCTCTACTCGAACACCACGATCACCGCCTGGTTGCCCACGTTGTACTGGGGCGGCACCAACGTGCTCATGAGCAAGTTCGACGCCTCGCGTTTCCTGGCGCTCGTCGAGACCCATCGCGCGACGATGGCCATGCTCGTGCCCACGCAGTACGAGCGCATCCTGCGTGTGCCGGACTTCGCTCGCTACGATCTCGGCAGCATGCAATGGAAGTTCTGCACCAGCGCGCCGCTGCGCGAGCACGTCAAGCGCGAGATCGTCCAGCGCTTCCCCGGCGAGCTGGTCGAGTTCTATGGCTTGACCGAAGGCGGCGTGAGCACAGTCCTGTTCGCCAACCACAACCCCACGAAGCTCGGCTCCGTCGGCATTCCCGGAGGCTGCGAGCTCAAGATCATCGACGACGCCGGCCACGAGCTGGCGAGCGGGAAAACCGGCGAAATCGTCGGCCGCAACTGGGCGATGATGCGCGGCTACTGGAACCGCGACCAAGCCACGAGCGACATGGTCTGGCAGGACGCGCAGGGCAACGTGTACCTGAAGTCCGGCGACGTGGGCTACCTCGACGCCGACGGCTTTCTGTACCTGAGCGATCGCAAGAAGGACATGATCATCTCCGGCGGCCTCAACATCTACGCCACCGATCTCGAGAACGTCCTGCTCACGCACGAGGGCGTCCGCGACGTCGCCGTGATCGGCATCCCGAGTGACGATTGGGGCGAGACTCCGCTCGCGCTGGTGGTGCGCGAGACCAACTCGCGCGTCACGGCCACGGAGCTGCTGGCCTGGGCCAACGAACGGCTCGGCAAGAGCCAGCGGCTCTCGGCCGTGGAGCTACGCGACGAGCTGCCGCGCAGCGACATCGGCAAGGTGCAGAAACGCGTGCTGCGCGAGCCGTACTGGACTGGCACGTGATCAGGTCGGCGATGCACCTGCAAGAGTGAGTGTGCGGCGCTGAGCTGTCGCGGGCGATCACGATCCTGCGTTTTCACGCCACAGGTTCGGCTCTGCTCTTCAACGCCTGATTCATCGCTTCGAAGTGGCGCGCCGTCCCACTCAAGAAGAGGGAAGCGATCGGCGTCAACAGCCCGTATTCCACCGCGCCGTGGGTCATGACGGAGGTCGTACCGCCTTGGGCTGGCGCGATGACGAAGTAATGTTCGGTGTCGAGAATCCCCGGAAGGCGCGGGTAGCCGAGCCAACGCAGTTCCCGTGGCGCGTCGACGACCAAGAGCTTGGGGTAGAATGTGTAGGCTCGCGAGCCCTTGGGAGCAAAAC
>JADGRF010000168.1 GCA_017881055.1 Sandaracinaceae bacterium | reverse complement strand
TGGTGTTGGCTCCGAGCGTGACGCAGACCACGCCGCTGGCGCAGCCGTTGGCTGCACTGTCGAGCTCGAAGGTTTGGCCGGCAACCACGACGTTCGATCCGTCGTTCGCGGCGTTGGCGTCGACCAGGCCCTTGGCGACCGTCTGACCGTCCAGCGCCAAGCCTTCCGCTTGGCCGCCTGAGAGCTGTAGATAGCTCACGACGGTGGCGCCCGTGGCATCGATCTTCGACATACGGTTGGTGTCCGTGACGTAGATGTTGCCGCTTCCGTCGACTGCGAGGTAGCGCGAGTTGCGATTGAAGCTGGAGAAGACCACCGGCGCGCTCGCGCCGTTCGCGATCTCGAGCAGCTGTTGGTTGCCGTCGTTGCCGATGAACATGTCGCCGGTCTTGTTGAACGCGATGTCGGTCGGGCCGCTGAGGTTTCCGCCGGACGCAACCACCGAGACCGCTCGACCGAACGTTGCGAACACGCCCACGCGCAGGATCAACTGATTGGTCGACGCGCGATTTCCGGAGCCGTCGATCGCCATGCCGACGAGCGGCACGTCCTCGGGGAGTACGCCATTCGGCACCGTGAATGAGAAGTAGACCGATTGCGGCAGCGCGCTGTTCGCGGACACCCGACGAAACGGTGCGCATCGAGGAAGCCTTGCGTGAGCGACTTGGTCGCGCAGGCGGGCTTGTACGCCGTCTTCAGCGCGGGTGTGCTCGTCAGCTGCAGCTTCGCGTCGGGCACGACGTTGCCGAACGCATCGTGGGCGATCGCCGTCACGTACACGGTCGTTCCCGCCATCACCGAGCCAGGCGAGACATCGAGCGTAATCTCGGTGGCTGCACCGGCTTCCACCATTACATCACGGCTCAAGGCGAGCGAGCTACCGGCGGCCGTCGCAGCGATCGCGAAGCCGCCTGCCGCGCGGATGTTCGAGATGTCCGGCCCGGCCACGAAGGCGTTCGGAATGCTGGTCGAGATCGCCACGGGAATGTCGAGCACGTGGCCGGCGGCGTCTTGCACCTGCGTGAGCGCGTGAATCTTGTCGCCGGCGGCGAGCACGATCGGATCCATCGCTTCTTGGCTCGCGCCGTTCTTGAAGAGCTGCAGCGTGAGCTTCGCGGGAACACCGTGCCCGATCTCTTGCGCGACTTCGAGCATGGTGGCCTCGCTGAGGTTGCCGGCGTGATCCCTCGCTCGGAACGAGAGCTTGTTGGTGGCGTCCGGATTGAGGGTCGCGACGACGTGGAAGAGCGCGGTGAAGCGGTCCGCTGTAATCTCCGCCGGCTCGAACTTCGCGGCCCCGGACATCACGATCGTCGAGCCTGGCTCGGCGCTGCCGTGGATCGTGACTTGTGTCAACGCAGTCGGAGTTTCGATGGGGTCGATGGTGGGTGCAGGAGGCGGCGTCTTGTCTTTGCTGCTGCAGCCCGACGTGCACGCGACCACCAGCAACACCGACAAGCAAGCAAGACTGCGCATGGAGACCTCCGCGATGACGAGCCCTCCCGCGCGTCATCGATCAAGACATGGCCGACTCGCATCTTTATCCATCACGTCGCGCGCGTATTGAGTGGTCGAGTGCAGGCGTTCTCGGGGGGGGCTAGGTGCGTCGAAGGAGAGCTGCGCGTGCGCCCACACGCTGCCATCAGCGTTGTCGCTCTTGCGTCAGCTGCAGCTCGTGCGACACCCGCCGTTGGAGCAGACACATCAGGGTGCCGGCAGCAATCCTCGGGGCGCGGCATGGGTCCTGGCGACACCGGAGCGCGCCGCGCCCGCAAGCACGCCCAGGTCACGCCGTGCTTGCAAGCCGACCGCGAATGTTGAACCGTGCGAGCTAGTGAACCGAGACGCCACGACGAACCCTGTCGCAGCTCAACAGGGGCCTGCGTTTCAAAGCTCGTGGCTGGCCTGTGGCTTTTCGTTCCTGCTCTGCGCGTGCCAGCCGAACACGGACTGCGCGGACTACCGCTCCGTGTCGATCGCACAGATGCGGCAGGGCTTCTGGTCGGGTTGCTTCGAGCTCGCGCACGTGGTCGTGGTCGCTCGCACGCCGAGCAGCACGACGCCGCGCATCTACGCCCAGGACGCGAGTGGCGGTGACTTCAGCGCGATCGTCGGTAAGTGCGACGCCACATCGACGCACCCGTGCCCGAGCGCCACGGCGACCGCAGCTTCTCGCGTCCTCGACGGCGCCGTGCTCACGCTGCGCGGCTACTACCACCACGGAATGCAGAGCGATTTCGAGGAATTTCACCTCGACCAGGTCGCGGACGAGAGGCGCCTCGCCACGCCGCCGCGCCCCCGCTCCCTTCGCGTCTCGGACATCGCGCGCGGCGCGAACAATCGGATTGCATTCTACCAAGCAGCGACCGTCGAGGTGGACGCCGCCGACCCGCTCGTCATGTACGACCTCTCGCCGGCGGAGTTTCGGCTGCAAGGTCTTTGCCCTGCGTGGACCGGCTTCGGGTTGATCCCGTTGTCAGCGGGAACGGTCCCACCGGCGGACTGCGTGATCGTCGACGGAGGCGTGAGCAACCCGGACGGCGTCGCCGAGCCAAATCCGCGCGAAGTACTGATCGGGCGGCAGTTCTTCGACTTGTTCTCCTACAGCAGCGATTGCGCGTGCGCGAGCGCGAGCAAGCAGCACTTGGTTGGGCCGGCGGCGTCCGTGGCCGGAACGATGAGCGGGATTCTCGTCCCGGCGCTCGATGCGAGCTCGCAAGCCACCTACCAGGTCTTCGAGCCGCTGTCGAAAGCGGGCTTTCCAGTGCAGTGACCGAAGCTGCGTGCTCCGATGTGTGCGCTTGTCAGCGTGCTTTTCACCGAGACTGACGGGTCGTGAGGAGCGCGGCCATTAGTAGCTCGATAGCCGTGGACCCTTGGGTGGAGGACTCGATGCAACGCAGACTCTCTTACGTGCTTATCGTGGGTGCTTTGTTGGTCGGAGGTTGCAGCAGCACACCGCCAACCCCGAGCAACGGCGCGGTCGTGGGTGGAACGAGCGGCGGCGCAGGCGTCGGGGGTGGCGCGGGGGTGACCGGGCTCGGCACCGGGACGGCGGGCGACACGGCAGCGTTCGGCGGGGCGTCGGGGTCGGCGGCGGCGGACGGCTCTGGGGGCGCGGCCGGCACCACGGGTGCGGCGGGTACGACCGGCGCAGCTGGCACCGGAGCAGCTGTTCCCGCCTGCACGAGCTACCCGTCGACGACTATCGCAGCGATCCGCAACCCGCCGGTCGCGTCAGGTTGCTACGAGCTCTCGCACGTCGGTCTGGTCGCTCGCACCGACAGCCCGAGCGAGCCACGCATCTATGTTCAAGACGTCGGCGGCGGCGATTACAGCGCGATCGTTGCGAAGTGCTCGTCGACAGCCACGCACGCTTGTCCTGCAAACGTGATGACGAAGATCGGACAGCTGTACGACACGCTGACGAGCGCTGCGCAAGTCACCGTGCGCGGGTACTACTTGCACGGCAGTGTCGGCGGCTTCGAGACTTTCTATATCGAAGACCTGATCGACGAGGGCAAGATGGTTACGCGCCCTGCGCCGATCGCGCTCGCCGTCTCCGACATCACGCGTGACGCGCGCAGCCCCGCTAAGTGGTTTCGGCGCGCGAACGTCACGATCCCGGCACAGGATCCGCTCGTGATGTACGACTTCTCCCCGACCGATCTGCAACTCGCCGGCGCGACTGCCTGCCCCAATTACGCGGGCTTCGCCATGATCGCCAAGTCGGCCGGTACCGCCGCTGCAACGGCTTGCTCTGGAACGACGAGCCCTGCGGCGCGCAGCACAAACCCGAACGAGGTGCTGTTTGGCCGTCAGTTCTTCAACCAGTTCCTCTACAGTACCGACTGTGGCTGCATGGCAGGGACCGGACAGCGCGCGCTCACCGTCGCGAACACTGTCTCGGGCACCGCGCTCGGCTATCTGATCATCGAGCAAGACAAGGGCGCCACGGCCTCGTATCAAGTGTTCGAGCCGGCAGCGGACAAGACCTTCCCAGTCAAGTGAGGCGGCCGTGGGCTCGGCTCGGCATCCGCTGTACGCACCCATCCTTCGCGCATTGTTCGTGGGGTTGGTTGCGAGCGTCGGCTGCTCTGCGAAGCCGAACGTGGGCACCGCCGACGCGAGCGCAAACGCATCGCAGCCGCAACCCTGCGATGCGTCGGATACCGTGCGTGCCACGAGCGTCGCGGACTTCGTCGCGCAGATGAAGCACGTCTGGTCGTATCAGCCGCTGACGCTCGAACAGCTCAACGCGCTGACTGCCGCGACGCGCGCGCTCGATGACGGCGACCCCACGAGCGCGGCCGCCTCTGCTATCGCTACCGGCTACGCCCTCGTGCCGCTCTCCACGGCCGACGCATGCTACTGGATGCTGCAGCCGACACAGAGCGCACCGGTCGGACAAGCTACGCTCATCTACGCGACAGGCGCCAAGCGCAACCTCGTGATCGAAGCGCCTCACGCCTACGAGGACCGGCATACCGATCGCGAAGCGGCGCTGCTCTTCGCGAAGCTGCAGGCCAAGGCCCTCGTGATCTCCGGCGCGCATCGTTGTGCGCTCACCAGCTCGTCCGGCTGCCACGCGAGTCGGGAGTGCGACAAGACGAACAGCGTTCCAGCCGAGAGCGACCCGTCGCACTCGGTGTACAACGCAGTCAACGCCATGCACCTAGCCTACCGCACGACGGACGCGGTGGTGTTGCAGCTGCACACCAACATGTGCCCTGATCTGAACGGTGATGCGCTCGTCTCGAACGGCACCCGCTATCCGATCCAGGGCAGCACAGCTGAAGCGCTGCACGAAGCGCTGAGCGGGCCGGGCGTGGACGTGCGCAGCTGCAACGATCCGAGTCGTCCGCTGGCGGTCGGCGTCGTGTGCTCCACGACCGGAGCCACCGCGCCTTTCTGCGGCGAGACCAGCACTCAAAGCCTCTCGAGCAACGGCGCGGCGGACGCCTGCTCTGGTCGACCGAGCAAGAACGGCGGGCCCGAGCTGCATCGGTTCATCCATCTCGAGCAATCGAACTGGCGCATGTGTCTCGCGCGCACGGACAACCCGATGTGCATCGACACCGTCGACCACTGGACCGCGCGTGTCGGCGACGCGCTCGCGGCGGCGATCCCGCTCGAACCCTGAAATCGCAAGCCGCTTCCTCCCACGATGCACTTCTTCCCCGCATCCGGCTTCGACCAGAGCGCAACCACGCCGGTCCTGCTCGGCGTGATCATCTCTTGGCTGTTCACCGAGACGTTCGGTTGGGTCTTCGCCGGTCTGGTGGTGCCCGGGTACCTCGCCGCGCTCTTCGTGATTCATCCGCGCTCAGGCGCCATCGACGTCGCAGAAGCAATTCTGACCTACGGCATCGCGCGGCTGCTCGGCGAGCACTTGGCGCGGACCGGTCTGACCTCGCGCGTGTTCGGTCGCGAGCGCTTCCTACTCGTACTGCTCGTCAGCGTGGCGGTGCGCCTAGGAGTCGAAGCGGTGGCATTGCCGCGCATGTTCGGCTATGCGCGCTGGGCGTTCTCGACGGGCCTGGTCGTGGTTCCGCTCGCCGCGAACGCTTGCTGGAAGACCGGCCTGCGGCGAGGCCTGGTTCAAAACGGGGTTCCAACTGTCATCGTCTACCTCTTGCTGCGTTACGTGCTCCTGCCGAACACCAATCTCTCGCTCGCCGGCTTTCACTTGGCGACCGAGAACGTCGCCGCCAGCTTCCTCGCCTCACCGCGAGCGTACCTCGTGCTGCTCACGGGCGCCTCGCTCGCAGCGATCGCCAACGTTCGCTACGGCTGGGATTACAACGGAATTCTGATTCCCGCGCTCCTGGCCCTGGTCGTCTGGAACCCCCAGAGGCTTGCTGCGACGGTGCTCGAAGTCTTGGTGCTGCTCGCCGTGGTCGCAGTGCTCTCACGCACGACTGCGCTCGGGCGTTGGAACATCGAGGGACCGCGCAGGCCGACGCTGTTCTTCGCGCTCGACTACGCGCTGCGCTTCACATTTGCGGCGAGCATCGGTCGACGCCTGCCAGGCGCCGACGTAGTCGACCTCATGGGGTTCGGATACCTGGTGCCGACACTGCTCGCCGTGAAGATCTCCCAACGCGGGATTGCGCAGCTCGTGCTGTTGCCCACGTTGACGGTCGCCGGCGCCACCGTGGTGCTCAGCACGCTGCTCGGATTCGCCGCGCAGAAGCTCGACGATCCGGACCCGCTGGCGCGCGAGCCAGTGACGCGAACGATGGCTCTCGCGCCGGAAGAACCCTCGCTCGCGGCCCTCTGGCTCGCCGGTCTCGCGCGGCCCTCGGCGCCGCGCTCACTCGTGGAGGGCGCGATCGATAGTAGCCGTCTGCTGCCACGCTTGCTGGATGCCTTGTCACGCAACGGCTCCGCCGAGCTGCCGCCGTACCTCACGACGCAACGCATCCAGCACGGCCTGTTGCTGGTGCGCGAACGGTTCCAGAGCTTGGAGGCGCGGGTGGGGGATCCCGCGGTGATGCTCGCACCTGGCGCGCCGACGGCAGGACGCGTCGTGCTGCTCGTGCCTGCGCCTCTGCAGTCGCCGGAAGCTGCGTTCGTGAGCGGGCAGCTGTTGGAAAGCGGCCTCGCGGACGCGCTCGTGATCGCGGGCGTCGACGAGCCGAAGGGTGCGCGAGAGCGCGAGAGCGCGGCAGAGCTCGCCGCGCGAGGCTTGGCGGACCGATTCTCCGGTCTCACGCGCGAGCGTGGCTGGGTGATCACCTTGCGGGCAGGCGCGGATGCCGGCGCGACCACGAGCGGGCCGACAGTGCGCGATGCCCGGATCGCACCGCTGCTCGAGCGGCTGCAAGCGAGCTTGCGTCAGCCCGAGCATCTGTTAGCTGACAACACAAACCCCGACGCACGAGCCGCGGCCGTGAGCTCGAGCGCGTGGCAGCTGCCCGAGCAAAGCGCGGCAGCCACGATTGCGCCGTCGGCGCTGGAACTGCGACTGGCATTCATGCAGGGGCGCGTCTCGCAAGAGACTCCGCTCGAGGATCTGCTCGTGCTCCGCCGCTTCGTGCTCGACCCGCTGCTTTCGCAGGCCGCACCGCTCCAGCGCAAACCGCTGACGGAGCTGGCGGCCCGCGCGCTCGGCTACGAGCTGCTCGGCCCGAGCCCATCCGGTAGCGGTGAGCCGGCGATGGCACTCGTCGCCGGCAACAGGCCACAACCGCTTGCCTTGCTCGTGCGTGCGCGGCAGGGCCGCCGGAGCGTCATCGAAGCTCCGCGCGGACAGGCCCAAGCGCTCCGTCAGCTGGCCCTTCAGTTGGGCGAAGCCTTGCGGGCCAACGTCGTAATCCTCGGTTCACCTTCGGAGCCCGGCCCGCACGCCGACGAAGCCGTGCGGCAGGCCCGTGCTGCGGCCACCGCCGACCGCTCGCTGGTTCCGACGCGCGTCGTGCGAGTGCGTCAGCGCGAGCCGATGGCCGGGGGCGAACGAGCGAACAGCCTGTCGATCGCCGCCTGGGGCGACGGCTCCGAGGTGTCAGCCGCTCTGAAAGCGCTCGGCTTCGAGTCCACGACGACAGCGCTCGCGCTCGCCGACCGTGAGACCGCGGCGCTCGAGCTCGCAGCGGTCGAGTCCTTCGTGACCGTCGATGCACCGCAGGACGCGCTCCACGCGCGGCCGGGCTTTCGTCAGTTGCCACATGTTCTCGCCGACCTTCCGGTCACCGAGGGGACATGCGACGACGTGGCGCTGCGTCTTGCCGATTCCCTCCCGGAGTCCAGGCGCGATACCTCCGCCGACCTACTCGAGTTAGCGCAGCGGGCGATGGCCGAGCGAAGCATAGTCGCGGGTCGCGCGCTCCTCGGGACGCTCTCCGACGGTGCAGCGCGCGGCTCGATCTGTCGGTCGCTCGCGGGCACGTTCCTGGTCGTCGTTGGGCGAACGCGACAGGATCTCTTTCTCGGCGTCTTCCCGTCTCCGGTCGTCAATGCGTCCGGCAGGCCGATGCCGCTCGCAGCTGCCACCCCTGCCGCTTGCGCGGCGACGCTGGTGCGTGGTGGCAGCTGTCGCGTCAGGGAGCAGCCATGACCGCGACATCGCGCGCGAGCTGGCCGGTGCGCACGCGAAGCTCGGGCCGTCACCCGTTGCGGATGCTGCCGAGCGCAGCGCAGCGCAACCGGGCCTTCGTGCTGCTAGTGCTGCTCGCTCTAGGCAGCGTCGCGGTCGTCGGGCGCGAGGTCAAGACCGGCGAGCGCGGCATCCTCGCACAGGGCGCGCGAGCGACGCGGGTCGTGACGTACACGCTCACGGAGGGGCACGAGCTGCACGTGCAAGTCGAGCCGGGAACCACTGCCGTGCGCTTCGTCGTTCACGGCATTCGCGGCGCTGGCGACATACAGTCGCAAGCTTCGGCGACGTTCACCGCGCGACTTCACGGAGAGCACGAGGAGCGCACGGAGCAGCTGACGCTCCCACTACCCAAAGCCACCGGCCGCGCGACCATGGAACAAGGCGACGCGGTCGTGTCCGATCCCCTCGGCGTGGATATCGACCTTCGCAAGACAGGCATCGGGGACCTTGCCCTGCACCTCGAGAGTCTGAGGGGCGCCGACTCGTTGGCGATTCGCGTCTATCGACGACAAGCGCCGAGCGCGCACGGCGGCGTGGGTCGCCGGGGTGGCGCCTCTCTGCCCCTGCGTGAGCGGCTCGCGCGCCAGGCTGGCGAGCTGGATTGGGTCGATCTGAACGAGGACGAGCGCCTCACTGTCGTCGCAAGTCGTCTCGCGAAGACGGCAGCCAGCTCCGATCTCGAAGCAGCGCTGGCGACGCGCGTGCTCGTGCTCATCCCTGACAAACCCGAGCTGGCGACTCCGGTCGCGCACACGCTTGCGACGTTTGCGTTATCGCAAGAGCAGCGCGCGGCATTCACGGTGCACGGGCCCGCGTCTCTCGTCGTAAGGTGCGAAGACACTCGTACGGCGCCGATTGTCGCCACCCTTGCGACGCCGGGAGCCGCGCCGATCACGCGAGGTGCGCGTGGTGAGCTCCGTCTCGAGGTCGGTGATGGCGAGACGCAACTCGTCGAGCTGAGTACGGAAGGAAGCCATCGGCTCGGGCTGTGCGGCCCGCACGGCACCGCTCTCACGCTGCCGAGCCCGCTCTCGTACGTGCGAGCGACGCCGACCCGACGCGTGCTCATTTCGGCACCCGCCGCAGCGCTGATCGTGCGTGTTCAGGCGCGCCGGCCGATGGCGCTGACCGAAGCTCCGCAAGCGGACATCGATATCGACGCGTCAATCGTGGATGCCGCCGGACGCACGTTCAGAACGCCGGTGCACGCAACCGTCGCGCGCTCGGTCTACGATCGCTACGAGGGGTCAGCCGACACCGCTCCTTCCGAGCCCGTCGTGTTGTACTTGATGATCCCGGCCCGCGGCCGCGCGGAGCTGGCCGCACGCGATGGCAGCGTCGACGTCAGTCTGGCCGAGCTCGACCCACTCGCCGCGCCGCGACCGACACGGGTCGTGCCGGCCGAACGCGCAGCGCTGGAACCGTGGCGTGGCGATCAATCCCAACAATGGGCCGGCTTCGTCGCGCGCGCGCCAACCAACTTGGGCAGCTTCCCGAACGACGCGCGCGGCAACCTAGGCATAGCGCACCGCATCCCGATGGCATCCGGGCAGCGGATGACAACGTCCCCGCTGCGCATCGCCAGACCCCGTCTCCACGGCGTGCTGCGTCGCCACGGGTTTCTGTTCGAGCCCGCGCAGCACCCGCTCGGCTTTTCGGTCACGTCGCATCAGCAGAGCGCGCTCGACCTGCGCTTCTACGCCAAAGGGCGGACGCAGGTCGTGGTGCAGATCGACGGTGAGGTGCCGCGGCGCGACGAGGCCGGAGTGTTCAAGCACTTAACTCTCGCGCGAAGCGTCACCGTCGAGGGCGAAACCCGCTGCCACGTAGAGCTCGGCGACGACCTGGCGCTCGGGCCGCACACGTTGTATTTCAGCAGCTCCCCGGATGAGTCGGTCTATGTGCACGTGCCATGGAGGCATCGCACGAGGATCGAAAAGCCTGTCGCGTGGCTCGCGGGAGACTTCGAGCCATGAGCGACCGCAAGCCGAGCTCTCTTCAGTATGCGCGCGTGGGCGTGCAGTGCCTGTTGGTCGCGAGCACTGTCGCTTGTACCGCGAAGCAACGCCGCACCGAGGCAGTCTCACCCGTCGTGGCCGAGGCGCGTGGCCGAGAGCGAGACGCACCGAGCAGCGTGCTGGCACACGAGAACGCGCCTTCCTACGCATGTCCCGAGGCCTTGCTGGCTGCGCGCAAGGGCGGCCGCGACAACGATCGCTACGTGACGCCAACCCCAGACAAGCGCACAGCGTTGCGGCAGACGGTCGAGCGGTTGCTCGCGCAGGACGGCGGCGCAAACGACGCGGCGTCGGGGCTGGCGGCGTCGGCTGGCTACGAGCTCGTGCAGCTGCCTGAGTGGCCGTCCACCGTGCTCTTGCGCGAGCGCACGAGCGAACAACACGGAGGCGGCGCGTACGTCGTGCGGCTCGGCGCGCGCTCACAAACCGTCGTGCAAGCGCCGCACACGTTCTTCGACGAGGGCACGTTGCCGCTGGCGTGCGAGCTGTTTCAACGTTCACGCTCGATGATGCTGTTCATCGACACGGCTCACCGCTACCTCGCGGCTGACGTCGACGAGCAGGGCGATCACCCCGCGGACGTAGCCCACGCGAGCGACTCGCTCTTTCAAGCGGCGACGGACGGCGTCGTTCACGTCGCAGCGGACGCCACCCTCGTTCAATTGCACGGATTTGCGTCGCGCCCAGAGAACCTGCGCGTGGTGCTGTCGACGGGCGTGTCTCGGCGCAACGAAGCCTTGTTGACGCGCGTCGCCGAACGCATCGGCCGCGTCATCGGCACGGGCGTTGCCAGGTTTCCAGATGACACGCGCGAGCTTGGGGCGACCAAGAACGCGCAAGGCATCGCCGCACGTGCCGTGGGCGCGCGCTTTCTGCACGTCGAGCTCGAGTCTTCCGTGCGCAAGCTCCTGCTCGGCGACGAAGCGTTGCGCGGGCAATTCCTCGAAGCACTGGCCGCGAGCTTGCCCAACCCGTGATGCCTCGCCGATTCGTCGTGCTGGTCACCGTGTCGTGCTTGCTCGCGGCGGCCTGCGGCCCAACCGTCATGCCGCCGCGCTCGCCGGTCCCGGACTCGTTTTCCTCGTTCCTCGTCTGGACGCCGATCGAAATTACCAAGACCCGTGGCGCAAACGGGGAAGCGCTCGACTCGCTCCAGCTGCGCGGAGGCGAGATCGTGCGCCTCGAGCTTCTCGCCTCGGGTGCGTCTCAGATCGAGCTCGGTGAGCGCTTCGGAAGCGGGCCGACTGCGGCGGAGCTTTGGACCACGCAGACGCCGATGAACGGCGCGATCATCGCGCGTGTGACCCCCGGCGCCGCCGCGCTCATCCTTCCTACCGGAACGATCGCGCGCGCGTACCTCGGACACGGCTCCGATCCGGGCTACTTCATTTTCGATCTCGAACAGCGAGCGCTCGACTGGGCGAATGGGCCTCTACCCCGAGCATTTCCACTCGTCGCTCCGCGCTCGCGGGTGGACTTCGACCGCATCGAGGAGCTCGATCGCGTGCTCGCGAAGATCGTAGCGCGCGCGCCCGAACGCACGGCCGCAACGGAGCAAGCGCGGGCGATTCGCCGCGTAGTGGGCCTGCGGGTCATTCGCGCGCTGCGCTCTGCCTCGGGCTACCCGTACTTCTTCGACTCCGTCCCGGATGTCCTGACCGAAGCACCACGAGACAGCGATGGTTCGTGGTCGCTCGCGCCCAAGAAGCCGGTGGAGAGCGTCGTCGAAGGTCCCGGGGAGCTCTTGATCTTCCCTTCCGCGAACCTGATCGATACGAGTGGCGAGCTGGTCGTCGCAGTCCTCGAAGAAGACCGCGAGCGAGGCCGAACGTTCTTCATCTCCCCGCACCCCGATCGGCAAGAAGCTGAGCGGGCCCCGCTGCGCCGTATCGTCGTGCACGTGCCACCCGGAAGCCATCGCTATCGAATCGAGGCGTCGGGCGGGGAGGCCGGCGTTCGCCTGCTGCTCGCACGCCCTGTCATTCACGCTGAAGATGCGCTGAGCGGCCAGGAAGACGAAGGTAGGCAGCTGACGCTGGCGAGCGCCGCCTGCACGCGACAGGAGTCCCCGCCGATTTGCGCGCTGGTGCTTGCGTTGCTCGGCGCAGACCGGCCTGCCGCCAGGGGTGCGGCGCAGGGCACCCTCGACTTTCGCTCGGCGTCTGCGGCTTCTTCTGCGGAAGTGCAACGGCTCGCCGAAGAGCTCGCGCGCGGCGGTCCTCGCGAGCCCGCATCGGACCTCGAGTGGGCCGCATCCCATGGTGACAGGCCAGCGCTGCGTGCGCTCGCTGCGATGGCCGGCGAATCGGTCGACGACAGCGGGCGGCGCGCGTGGGTGCGTGCGCGAGCACGGGGCTCGCACTTGGTTGCAGCCGACACGGGCGCCGGTAAGGGGACTTGGACCGTGCTGCGCCAGACTGGAAACCGCGATGCGAACGGCGCCGCCTGCGCAGCGCGGACGGAGAGCGGCTGGCCCGAGCTGACGAGTCAGATAGCAAGCATTGCCGCGACGACTTGGCACGGGACGAACGTGGTGGAAATCCTCGCCCTCGCCTCCTCTGGGAAAACGAGCGTTGTCGAGCTCGAGGTCGACGGCGAGCGCCTGACCGCGACGCCCTCCGCGCGGCTGTCCCGGTGGCATGTTCGAGTGCGCGGCACGAGCGCGGCGGTGCGGCGTCTCGATGCCGGCGCCACGCACCTCTACGCTCTCACGAAGAGTTTAGCGGCGTGTGGCGTTCGGTTCCAGTACGTGAACGCGCTGCAGCTCACGCGGGTGCCAACGCCGCTCTCGTTCGCACCCCACGCGCTCGAA
Organism: Sandaracinaceae bacterium; assembly: GCA_017881055.1. Lineage (GTDB taxonomy): Bacteria > Myxococcota_A > Polyangia > Polyangiales > JAFGIB01 > JADGRF01. The sequence continues at coordinate 35,235 of JADGRF010000168.1, read as the reverse complement.
GCTGGTATCGAAGTCTGGCTGCGCGATGGAGTGCCTTCTGCAGAGGTACAGCTGACAAGACCTGGCTCGGGGACGGCACGAATCGTCGTCCGCGGCGCCAGCGGCATCAGCCTCGTAGGCGCGGACGGCGCGCGCTTCTCACGCGTCGCGCGGCTCCCACTGCCAGACTGGGCGCGAGACGGAGTCTTGGTGTCCGGGGACGAGTCACTCGCCTTGCGGCCGCTGGTTGCGAGCGCGCGTGCTGTCTCGGAGGCGAACGAGCCGCCATCGTCCACGAGCCCGCCGGCTGCGGAGCCCCTCGACGACGACGCTGTGCTCGCTCTGTCGCGACAGATACGAGCCAGTGCTCCTGCCGATCGTGCAGCGTTATACTTGCAGCGCGCGCTACTGCTTGCAAATAGCGGTGCAGCGCGCGCGGCTACGGAAGACGCGAGGCGGGCGGCGAGCGCTGTCGCGCCGGACGCGAGCGGCGCGACCGTCGAGCGCACGGTGCAGGCCGCGTTGCGGGCGCGCCATGCGGAGGTCGCGGAACTGCCCGAGACGGTGCGTGCATACGGCATCGAGCCGGACTTCGATCCCGTCGGTCAAGTTGCGAGCGTGCCGTCTACTGGGCCGCGCTCGCTGTTCGCGCAGGCCGAGAATATTCGTCGGGCGGAGCGCGAGGGGCCCGAGGCGGGCGCGCACTTCGATCTCGAGCGCAGCGCGCGCATGCTGCAAGCCGCACAGGCCGCACCGCTCGATCCTCGGAGCGCGCACCTTTCAGCACGAGCGCTCCGCGCCTCGCGCTGGCATTCCATCGTGGACCTCGGAAGCGCGGAGCAGCGCATCACCGACGAGTATGTCGAGCCGAACGAGGCGCTGCTCGATCCCGACGGTGAGCTGCGACCGAGTGCCCTCGCGGGACAGCCATTTGTTGCCGGGACATTCGCCACGGTGACGGCTGACCACCCCGCGCGTGCGCGCGTCGGGGGCAGCTCTACTGGCGCACGTGGTCGAGTGGACCTCGTGTGCATGCCGCGTGAGCCGGGGCCGTCGGGTGCGCCGCGCTGCCCGCTCCACGTCCTGCTGGGCGACATCGAGCTTCCGCTCCCCCAGGCTGCTGCTGACGACGGGGGTATGCAGATTCCCTGGTCGACGTCTCCCCGCAGGTCCAGCGTTCTCCGCATTAACATCGATGCCACACCTGCGCGCTACTTCGCCTTGGCTCGCATCGTCTTTGACGAGCATGCAGCCGGCACCGTGCTCGAGCCGGGGACCGGTTTCGTGCTGGCGCCCAAACGAGTGCGCCATCGCTATCGCGTTGTGCCCGACACGCCGCTGTCGATTCCGCTCGCGGCGTCCGCGATCCTGCGGCTCGACGCCGTCGCGCTTGGCAACGAGCCCGCGAGCGTCGTGGTGCACCATGGAGCGCAGCTGCGCGAAGTCGCAGCCGACGGATCGCTGGTCGTGCTGCCAGTGCTCGGCGGCGGGCCGGTCGAGATCGAGGTCCGCGGTGGCGCCGTGTCGCTTGGCGTCGCAGAGCGCGTTGGCCGCACATCGGCGTCAACGCCTGCAAGGGAGCCGGTCGACGACACGCCGATCGCCACCGCAACGCACGAAGACCGCGCCGCTCATCTACTACTCACCCAAGAGCCGCCGAGCCAGCGCGCTAGCGGGTTTTGGCGAGAAGCCGCGCTGCAATCCCCGGAACCGCTCACGCCCCTGCAGGCCTCGCTTGGCACGACGGTCGTTGCGCTCGGGACGGTCTACGGCACGATGCGCCAAGGCAAGCCTTCGTCCTCGGCGCCAGACGCGTATGCGTTCGCGATCGCGGGCTACCGTAGGCGCATCGAGTCGATCGGACTGTGGACCGACGCCGAAGTATTCGGCCGCGCGCGCGATGGCGAGCCGACGTATGGGGGAACGTTGAGCGCCTACGAGGAGTTGTCGCAGCTGCATCTGCGCCTCGCCGCCGAGCTCGGGCTCGCCGCTCAACGCATAGATCGCGCGGTCGTTGAGACGTGGAAGCCGCACGCCTTCGTCGAATACAGTCTGCGAGTTACGCGTAACTTCTTCGTGCTCCCGCGTCTGGGCTACGACGGCGACTACTCCGCGAAGTCGGTGGTTCCCCGGGATCTCGCGTTGATCGACGATGGCGTCTACAACCTTTATCGGGTGAAGCATCCGACCTTTCTTTTCGCGCAGGCGCTCCTCTGGTTCGCGCCCCACTTCAACGACATCTTCTACTTGCGCACGCGAGCGACTCTCGACCCGAACGCGAATAGGCTCGATCACGTTGCGTTCCGACCCGGCCTATTCACAGCGGTCGGCCAGCTCGACTTGAGCCTGTTCGTGGAGGCGATCTGGCGCGGGCCCACGCAAGCCGCGGCGAGCCGCGCCAGCCAGGAGAGCTCACTTGGCACTGTCGTGACCTACGATTTCTGGTCTGCGTTCGGCTCGTTCGACCTGCAGCCGGGCGCGGCGTTGTTCGCACGCACGAACGACGCGACCTGGCAGATCAACTTCTTCGTGAACGTTCTCGCGAGCTATCGTCGTGGCCTCCGTGATTTCTCGTCGCTCACTCTCGACTTTCCCGAGCAGCTGAGCGGCGGCATTCCTTGGCGCGGCGCGACGCCTGGCGGCTATCGATGACGGACGCAGCCCTGCACGTCGACCCGTTGCGCGAGACGCTGCTCGCACCCGAGCTCGCGGAAGCACGCCGTCGGCTCGGAAACGAGGGCTTGGAAGCGCTGATCACGCTTGCTGGCGAGGCCGTCCGCGCTGCAGATCTCGCTCGCACCCGCCTCGGAGGTCTGACGAGTCAGCTGGCACGGTGCGCGCCGGCGGAACGTGTCGGGATTGTCGCGCGCTACCTCCGCGAAACCGTGCAGGAACCTGGCCAACTGCGGGTAGACCTGCGCGAGCTCGAAAGAAGGCGCGAGGGTTTCCTGGACGCGGCGGTGCTCACGGAACGAATGCTGCGGCAAAGCGACTCCGAGGAAAGGCGGGCAGAAGCCGCGCTCGCAATCGCGGGCCGTGCGGTTGCGGCCGAGCACGCGCTGGACTCGTCAGGAGTCGTCGAGGCCCTGTGTGCCCTGGCGCGTGCGCAAGGTCGCTGGTCGCGGCGCCGCGAGGCTCTTCGACTCCTCACGCGACTTGCACGGCGCGGCTTGCCTTCGCCCGAGCAGCACGCAGCCGCCGACGTCGCGCGCGCTCTTTTCGTGCCGACGGAGCAGCGTTGGCTGCAGGCTCCAGCGCTCACTCTCTTGGTCTCGGTGAACGGAGCGCAAGCGTTCTCGCTCGCGCGTGAGCGCTTCGTCGCGGCGCTCGGCTCCGACGACTTCATCGCGCGCGACTCGATCCTGCGCGCCCTGGCGTGTTTGCGTGAGCCGGTGCTGCTACGCGACCTCTTGCCCCTCGCTCATCGCGATTCGACCGAGCTCGTGCGCATGACGGCGGCTCGCGTTGAGCGCGACATCGAGGTCCTCACCGAGATCGCCCTGCACGGCACGAGCGGCAAAGTGCGCGCCATCGCGCTGATCTACCTGCGCAAGCGCCGCGGGGTGAAAGGTCTCACCTCTCTGTTGCAGGCGCTGACCAGCGACGCAGACGCGCTCGTGGTGGAAACCGCCGCCCACGAGGTGACTGCGCTCGCGCGTCGCGGGGGCCTTCCCGGAAGCACGCATCTGCGTGCGCTGCTCGCAGCTGCAACGCGCAACGATCTACCACCGACTGCGCGAACCGCCTGCGAAACCGCGCTCCTGGTGTGCGACGTGCTCGGCGACGAAGCGACACGCGACGTCTTTCACGCCCTCACGCCAATAGTACGCGAGGCGCCTGTCGGGGGCCGGGCCGAGCTCTCGGTCCAGGTGCTCGCGCACGTGAACGACGCCGCACTGGCGCGCGTGCTCGCCGTACTCGCCAACGACGACTTTGCGCTCGGTGTCGATCGCACGGAGCACGCCGCGGTGCTGCACCGCGGTGAGCAGCGCAAGCTCGCGCCGTGGCGAGTGCTGTTCGAGCTGACCCGTCCCACGCCAAGCAAACGCCAGGGCTTCGAGCACGCGATCGGAAAGCGTCCGCGCGGCGCGTTGCGTGCGCCTCCCGGTGGCATGGCGGAGCTCGCGGCGACACGGGTCCCCGGCGAGCGCGTGCTCATCGATAGCGTCGGCGGCTGGGGTCGTTACTTGCCGCTCGTCGACGATCTTCTCTCGACCGGCGTCTTCCTCGCACGACGCGTCGCGCTCACGAGTCTACATGGTGTCACGACCCTGACTCCCGCCCGCGGTCTCTCGAAGCGCCTGCGTGCCTTTCGCAGACTGAGCGTCGACTACGCGGCGTTGTCCGAGCTTCGTCGGCGCGCGCTCGCTGCGCACGAGCCGGAGATCAAAGCGGCCTACGTGCGCGAGATCGAGCAGCGTCTCGATATACAAGTCTCGTTCTCGCCGCACGAGCTGGGCGGCACGAGCGCGCTCTCGCTGCCCGTGCCGATGGAGCTCGCCAAGACGCAGTCGGAGCCAAGCGTCCCGTCTGCTGCAACTAGGACGATGCTCGGCCTCGCCGTGCTCGGCTCGGGTACCACCGACGCACTGCGCGACTTGTGGCAAGACCTCGTCGTGTACGCGTCGTCGCCGGGCGGCAATCGCTTGGCGCACTTGTCTGCGTACGCGGTGACACTGCTCTTCGGGCTCACCTTGCGCAACCTGTCGATCCGCCACGCCATCGATCGCGACCGCGCCGCGATGCCGCTCGTGATTGGCGGGTGGGGCACCCGCGGCAAGTCCGGCACCGAACGCCTGAAGGCCGCAATGTTCCAGGGCATGGGCCACGAGTGCCTCGTCAAAACCACAGGCTGCGAAGCCATGTTCATCCACGCGCTACCCGGCGCGCCAGCGCGCGAGATCTTCTTGTACCGCGCGTACGACAAGGCGACCGTGTGGGAGCAACGCGACGTGCTATCGCTTGCGCGGCGCATCGGCGCGCGCGTCTTTCTTTGGGAGTGCATGGCGCTGCAGCCGGATCTCGTGAACCTACTGCAGGCGCAGTGGATGCGAGACGATTTCTCGACGATCACGAACGCCTACCCGGACCACGAAGACGTGCAGGGGCCCACGGGCTTCGATGTCGCGACCGTGATCAGCGAGTTCGTGCCCACGCACGGCCGGCTCTTCACGACCGAAGACCAGATGTTGCCGTTGTTGCGCCAGCGCGCCAACGAGCGCGGCACCCCGTTGTGCGCGGTGCGAGCCCGCGAAGCGAGCCTCTTGCCGGACGATCTGCTCGCGCGATTCTCGTATCAAGAGCATCCGAACAACATCGCGCTCGTCGCCTCGCTTGCGCGCCATCTCGGGATCGATCCGACGCAAGCCATCGTCGAGATGGCCGACAACGTCGTACCCGACCTCGGCGTGCTGAAGACCTATCCCGACGTGAGCTGGTGCGGCCGCACGCTGTCGTTCACCAACGGCATGAGCGCCAACGAGCGCACTGGCGCGCTCTCGAACTGGCGCCGCGCCGGCTTCGACGCTCACGAGCCCGAGGCCGAGCCCGCGCGTTTCTTGGTGACGGTCGTGAACAACCGTGCTGACCGCGTCGCGCGCAGCGAGGTCTTCGCGCGGGTGATCGTCGAGGATCTCTCAGCCCACAAACACGTGCTCATCGGTACGAACGTCACCGGCTTGCTCGGGTTCATCGATGTCGCGCTCGAAGACTGGCTCGCGTCGCTGGCGTTGACCGGCGAGCTGCACGGCTCGCCGAGCGAGCGTCTTGCGACCGTCCGCGAGCGCATCGACCGCGCGTTCGCTCGACTCAAAGTGGCTGGCACAGACACAGGCAGCGTGCTGCGCCAGTGGCGCGCGCTCGGCATGCGCGAGGCGGATCCGGCGCGCATCGAGAGCCTGCTGACACCACGCGCACCCGAGGAAACCTACGACCAAGCGCTGCAGGCTGTGACGACAGGCCTCGAACGCTGGGAAGATCCCGAGCAACACGAATTCGCGGCGCGCTCGCTCGCGCGACGCCGTGCGGTGCGCGCCGTCCACGCGTCCGCGGAACGACTGCTCGAGAGCGCCCCAGCGCGCCTCGAAGCCCTGTTTGGTTCGACCTACCGCGCGCTCTTCCAAGAGACGCTCGTACCTTGCCACGACGCTTCGCAGAGTGGCGACGCCACCATCGAAGCGATCGCGCTGCAGGTCCCGAGGGGAGCGCGTGCCAGCATCATGGGCATCCAGAACATCAAGGGCACTGGTCTCGATTTCGTCTACCGCTGGGTATCGATCGATACGGTGGACCGCATGCTTCGCGCGCTCGCGTCCCCTTCACGCGAGCAGAGAACGCAGGCGCTGACGCAGCTCCTCGCGCACGACGACTACGGCATGGTCGACTCGCAACATGCGCTTGGGGTCGTGAGCGAGGCGCGCACCCAGGACCCCCACGCGGGCGAGCTTCCGTACGACGCGCTGATTGCTCGCCTGCGCGACGTGGCCGACAAGCGGGCGGGGCGCGCACGCGCAAAGCAAAGGCGCAGACTCGCCGACCGCCTGCGCGGGGTCGTCGGCGAGACGCTCGACTTCATCGATGCGGTGGGCAGGCGCAGCATGGCGGACGACGTGCAGGAAGCGCTACTGAGGGGACACCTGTCGCATTCGACTGCGGCTGTGCGCATGCGCGACATCATGGCACGTAGCAAAGGCGCCTTCATGCGGCGCCGCTAACTAACACGTGACGGCAGGGCAGCCGGCGCGTCAAGCGACGCGGAGCGCACGGCGGCTTCGGTCACAGTGAAGGTCGATCCCGACGCGATGAAATCACATTGCGCGTCGCCGACATCAAAGCCGCTCTGATGCACGTGACGCACGCGCGGAATAGCGGCGTGACCTGGGAGGTTCGACCAGCATGCGTGTCTCCCGCGTCGACCTCGTGAGCTTCGCATCCCTAGCGCTGGTCCTTGGTGGCTGTGCCGCGATGCCGCAGCAGAGTCGAGCAGAAAGTCAGTTCCGGGCGGACTACCGCTGCTCGGCGACCGAGGTCGCGGAGGAGTCCGGCGGCTACGCCGTGAAGGGCTGCTGTGCCGTGGCGCATGACCGCGTTCGGCACATTGCACGAGGCGCCGCACGCGCCACACGTCGCCGTGTCGGCGAGCGAGGTCTCGCAGCTCGAGCCGTCGTTGTTGCAGTCGGCGAAGTCCGTCGAGCACTGCTGCACGCGACAGGCACCGCTCGCGCACGTGGCTGTTGCGTTGGCGATCGAGCAGCCCATGCCACAGGTGCCGCAGTTCGTCAGGCGTCTTGAGTGACCGTTCGCAGCCGTTGCGGTAGTCGCCGTCGCAGTCGCCGTAGTCGGGCGGACAGGCGACGCCGCAGCCGGTGCTCTTGCAGACCAGGGTGCCGATCGGGGTAGGGCCCGCATTGAAGACGCATGCGTTGCCGCAGGCCCGACAGTTGTTCAAGTTGTTGCTGACGTCGGTCTCGCACGACGTGCCATCGGCGTTGCAGTCGGCGCACGCCGTGCCGCCGCAGTCGTTGCTATGCGGCGGCGTGCTGCAGTCCAAAAGCGAGCACTTCCCGCCGACGCAGAACTGCCCGGCTCCGCAGGGGTTCGCACAGCTCCCGCAGTGTAACGGTACGTTCAGCGCCGTCTCGCAGCCGTCGGCCGTGCCGCCGGTGCAGTCGCCGAAGCCGTTCTTGCAGCTCACGAACGAGCACGTCCCGCTGGCGCAGCTGACGTCAGCGTTCGGAAAATCGGCGCTTTCGCAGATCGCGCCACATGCACCGCAATTTTTCTCCGCTTCTTCAGGAACCCGAACAGGAACAAGAGCAGCCACCTGCGCCCTTGCACGTCGGCAAGCACCCGTGGCTGCGCGAGCTGCGGAAGAAAGTCGCGCGCTCGCACGATCGGGCCGGCCACGAGCTGCGGAAAGAAGCTCACGAAGAACGCAAAGTCGAGGAAGCTGCGCTCGGCAGCCAGCAGCTGTACTCGAAGCTCGACGCCGTGCATGCCGGTGCCGCCGAAGAGACACGAGCGAAGCGGCATATGCAGGCGCGCCGCCTCGGCGTCGAATAGTTTGGGCTTGAACTGATGGATGGCGAAGCTCGGGCCGACGAACAGCACCTGGCAGCGGTCGCGTTCTTGCCAGACGCGCTCGCGATCCAGCGACACCACCGTCTGCAACGGTGCAGCCTGGTGAAGCGTCGCGGCAGTCACACTGCCCGCCACCAGGGCTACCAGCAGATTGCGCAGCAAGCGCAGCCACGCGATGCCGGGTTGGTCTGGTGCGCGTCTATATCACGAGCGCGGTTCCGAGGCTTCACAGCTTCGAGATGATCTTCTTCGCGAGCGCGACGAGTTGAGCCACGGATGTGGAGCCGACTACCTGCAGCTGCACACAGCCCACGAGCACGACCACGGAGTGAACGCCGTAGGTCATCCCCCGCGGCTCGCTCCAGAAGGCGGCGTCGCCCAGGTTGGGTAGCGTCGTCGTCGGCCCCATGATCGTGGCGCGCCCCGCCTTGAAATCGGCCATCGTGACCGGGAAGCCGTAGGCGATGTCCACGGGGTCCACCTTGTCGGTGGTCGCCGGGTCGGTGTCGTAGTGGCAGAGGTTCAGAATCTGACCCTTGGTGACGTTGTGCCGGGCCGTCGGGCCCACGATGTTCTTGGCCAACGCCATGTTGACGTCGCTCGCGGTCTCGAGCGCGCACGTCGGGTTGGCGTTGCAGCTGCCCGAGTCGCCGCCGCTCGAAGGCTCCAGCATCATGTTGCTGGCCAGCTTGCCCGACTTGCTGGACGAGCTCCCCGGACAACCCACGAGGGCGAGGCCGGCCAGTGCGATCAGAACGAATGAATGACGAGCTGTCACGGCAGCGGAGCTAGCAGAGTTGCCGACGACCGTCCAATCGAAGCCGCGACGCTGCTCAGCGCGCTAAACAGCGCGGCCTAGCCGGCAACCGCTCAGCGAGCGCCGAAGCTCGCGCTACTTCAAGCGCGGGGCGACTGCCTTTGCCAAGATCGTGAGGTCCGCGTACTTGTATTCGTACGTGGAGTCGACGCGAAAGCTCCACGCGTCGACGAGCACGCCGACCGTCGAGTTGCCTTGGCCGTCCGCATCGCCCTGCCACGCATCGCGGCCGATGCCCGCGACCTTGACGCCGTGGAAGATGGTTTTTTGCAGCGCGTAGTCGCTCGCTTTGTCGACGAACACGGCCATCGTCGCGCTGCCCGTGCCGTCTGCGTGCTTCAGATAGAAGTGGCACTCGGGCGAGAACTGCGCGCTGCCGACGTTGTGCGGGTCCGTCTTGGAGATCGTCACCGGTGTGCTCAGCGTCGCGAAGTCGGTGTCCGTGAGCAACGCGCACGGGTCGCCGGGCCATTCGCCGCCCGAAGCTGCCGAGCTCGTGCCGCCGTCGGTGCTCGCGCTCGCGCCGCTGTCGTCGCCACACGCCGAGACGAAAAACAGCGTGCCGCAGCACGAGATGCGTAACAGGGTGCTTCGGATGATCGTCGAGATAGCCATGGTCCTGCGGAGCTTACGACGTTCTTGGTGCCGTTGCGACCACGGCCAGCTTCCGGCGGGCCCGCTTGTCCTCGTACATGGCCTGGTCGGCGCGCTCGATCACGGACTCGAGCGATTCGTGTGGCTCAGCTGTCACCGCGCCGATCGAGATCGTGACTCGCAACGTGTCATCGTTCGGCAGCGCCAGCTCGATCGGGGTGGCGTGCAGGCGCTCCACGAGCGCCGCCAGGATGCTCTGCCCAGCGCCCGGCAGCACGATCAGAAACTCGTCGCCGCCGATTCGCCCCACGCGGTCCGACGCGCGCAGCGCATCCTGTAAGGTGCGTGCGATCCGGCGCAGCACCGCGTCGCCGGTGAGATGGCCGTAGCGATCGTTCACGGCTTTGAAGTCATCCGCATCGACGAGCAGCGCAGCGACGGGTGGCTCGCCGCCGACACGGTTGCTCAGCGTGCGGCTGAAGAAGTTGGCGATGCCGCGCCGGTTCAGCATACCGGTGAGATCGTCCGACACGCTCTGCCGCAGCGCACGCTGCTCGCGGTCGGCGCGGTACAGATGCCGGTCGACACGAGCCAGCAACTCGTCGAAGTTGACCGGCTTGGTCAGGAAGTCATCCGCGCCCACTGAGAACCCTCGCACGCGGGAGAGCGTGTCTTCGTTCGACGAGACCACGATCACCGGGACGTCGCTCGATGTCGCGCGAAAGCCCTGAATGAAGCCGTAGCCATCGAGACCCGGCATCGCCAAGTCGGTGATCACGAGGTCGGGGTCGAACGTTCTTGCCACGGTCAGCCCCGCCGCGCCGTCGCCGGCAGTCGCTACGTCGTAGCCTTCCTGCTCCAGCAGCTGTGCTAGCGCATCGCGGGCATTTTTGCTGTCGTCGACGACGAGGACACGATGCCGCGCTGGCGCGACGCCTTCGTCCGTTTCGGGGAGTGAGATCGCGGCATCCACGATCAGGTTCATGAGCAGCTATCGTGCCAGATGGCATGTTCCCGCATTGCGCGGTGAACGGGTGCCTGGACGACTGGCCGGACGCAGGCTTGTCGCGTCCGGCTCGCGGCTGCGCAAATCCTGCGAGCTTGCCGGTCAGCGAGTGCTCGCAGCACAGCCGAGCCGGCCGCGCTCGGCCCGCAACGCGCTCGCCAGCTCGGGCATCCACGCCTGCGAGTCTCGCGCGTCCAGCGGGCGCGCCTCGCCGGTGCAGGATGCCAAGCACGTCTCGGCCTTTGGAGTCACCGTCACCGAATCCGGTGCAAGCGACAGCGTCACGTCGACCCAGCGCTCGGGTGTTGTCAGCTGACCGAACTCGCCGCTCGGACCCAGCGTGAACACGGCGGGCGAAGGGCCTAGCGCCGCCGAACAACCTCGAGTCGAGCCGGGTGGCAGCGCGATGCCGAGGTAGCTTGCCAGTGTCGGCAGAATGTCACGATGCGAGATCAGCTGCTGCGAATGCATCGGGGCTTGTCCTGGGACCTTGAAGATCAGCGGCACGCGCTTGGTGGCCTCGTAGACCGGACCGTGGCCTTGATGTCCGGGACGGAGGCCTTCGCCGTGGTCCGAGGTCAGCACGACGACGGTGTCGTCGTAGACGCCCGCCGTGCGCAGTGCGGCGATGACACGACCGAGCTGTGCGTCCACGAAGTGCGCCGCGTTCCAATAGCGGTTTCGCAGCAGCAGGGCCTGCTCCTCGGTTTCGATCGCCTTCGGCAACAGCAGATCGGCGGAGTAGGGCTGGAAGACCGCTTGGTCGTGCGGGAACGGATAGGTGTAGTGCGTGCTGTCGAGCTGCAGGAACAGGAACTGAGGCGCGCCGTCCCAGTGTTGCCGCCCGATCAAGCGCACGAGGTGGTCCACCGCCCGCTGGTCGTTGCGATTCTTGTCGAACGGATCCCCGCTCGCGCCGGTCTCGGCCGCTTGAAAGAAGTCGAGCGGCGGCGTTCCCGACCCGACCATCCGCCGACGCATGCCACCGTAGTCGAAGTTCGTGGACACGGACGCGTGCAGCTCGTAGCCCGCCTGGCGCATCACGGCGAAGAGCCAGCTGCCGAGCGGCTCCGCTCGACCCGGAAAGCGCCCGAAGACGTTGTCTTGCGGCGCTTCGTCGAACAGCAACACCGACCAGCTCAGCGGCGTGTAGGTCGCCTCGGCCAGCGCGGCGTCGAAGCTCGTGCCCTCCTGTGACAGCTGCCACATGGTCGGCGTGATCGAGGGAGTCACAGCGTCCGCTCGAAAGCTCTCCAGCAGCACATACAGCACGTGCCTGGGCTTCTCCGCGCGGCCGACGCGAGCCAGCCAGCGGGCGCGCGTGTCGTGATTCTGCGGCCGTGGCATGGGCAGTACCACCGACGCGGAGCTGGTCTCGTAGAGTTGAAGATAGCCCGGCATGCTCACCGCGCGGCGCAGGTACTCGTCGTCTTGGCGGGCGTGGGCTTGCTCGAGCGCGAACGCGATCGGCAGGGCCAGGCATAAACCGCACGTGATCGCGACGGGTACGCGCGGACGCGTCACGCCCGCACAGAGCATGTCCAGACGTAGATGCAGCAAGCCGCCGGCCGCGGACATCGCGAGCAGCGCCACCAACAGTACGAGTAAGCGGCCGGGCCCCAGGCCAATCTCGCGCAGGCCGGCGACCACGTGCTCGCTGGCCAGCAACATCGGGACCAGCTCGCGCGGCGGTAGCGAGGTCATGCGCATGAGAAAACCGCTGATCAAGGTCACGCTCACCCAGAGCGTTCCCGCTGCGGCCAGCGCGAAGCGCGACGCGTGGCCCTTCAAGTGATCATCGATCAGCAGCACGACGCCCCACACCATGGCCTGCTCGAGCGTGTACGAGGCCATGGCCCACGACGACCCGGACGACCCGCGCACCAGGGCGATCCAGCCATGTCCGAAGCCGAACATGAGCAGCGCGAACAGCGAACCAGAAATACTCGGGCGCCAGCTCACGGCCGAGCGCGCCTCGCGTCGGCGAGCAGGGAGTGACACTCGTGCCGTAACTGACCGTGAATCATGCACACCCCAGAGGTACGCACCGTCGTGCGTGCGGCTAGGCTGCGACCTCCGCTATTGTCCGCCGCATGGCCCAACTCGTCTTGATTCGCCACGGCCAAGCGGCCGCGTTCTCCGAGGACTCCGATCGCCTGACGGAGCTCGGCGAACGCCAGGCTCGCGCGGTCGGCGAGCACTTCGTGGCTCAGGGGGTCGTATTCGACGCGGTGTACTCGGGGGGCCTGCGCCGCCATGCACAGACCGAGGCCCAAGTCGCCGCAGCCTACGCGAGCGCCGGCAAGCCCTGGCCCACCTGCCAAGTCGTGCCCGGCTGGAACGAATACGACGCGCGCGCCGTCATGCAAGCGCTTGGGCCGGCGCTGGCGGCGCGCGATCCCGACTTCCAGCGCTTGGTCGACGAGTTCATGGCGAAGGCTGCCGACCCCGATCGCAACCGCTACTTTCAGCGCATGTTCGAGGTGCTGATGGCCTGCTGGACGCGTGGTGACCTCTTGCTCGACGGCGTCGAGTCGTTCGCCTCGTTTCACGCGCGGGTGGTGGATGCGTTGTCGGCGCTGGTGAACGGCTCGGTGCGCGGGACGATCGCCGTGTTCACCTCGGGCGGGCCGATTGGTGTGTGCGTGCAGCACACGCTGGCCGCCCCCAAGGCGGCCGCGCTCGACCTCAACTGGCGCGTCCGAAACGCGTCCTTGACCGAGTTCTTGTGCGGGCGAGGGCGCGTGTCACTCGATCTCTTCAATGCCACGGCCCATCTGCCCGCGGACCTCGTCAGCTATCGCTGAAAAGCGGTTGCAACCGGGGCCGCGCTCTTTAACACTGCGCGGCCATGACGCAGACGCAGATGCACCCCCTCGCCCAGGCGCTGAACGACTCGCTCTCGAAGGCGTCGCCCGAGGTGTTCTCGATGCTCTCGGCCCTCGGCAAGCGCCTCTATTTTCCGAAGGGCATTCTGGCCCAGGGTGCGGAGGCCAAGGCCAAGGCCAAGCGCTTCAACGCCACGATCGGCATCGCGACCGAGAACGACGCGCCGATGTTCCTGCCGTCGATGCACGGGTCGATTCAAGGGCTCAGCGCCGACGAGGCGTACAACTACGCGCCGCCGAGCGGTCGTCAGAAGCTGCGCGAGCTGTGGCGCGACAAGCTGCTCGCCGAGAACCCATCGATCAAGGGCAAGAGCTTCGGCCTGCCGATCGTGACGGCCGCGATCACGCATGGCCTCATGCTCGCGGGTGATCTGTTCCTCGATCCGGGCGACGTCGTGATCGCGCCCGATCAGCTCTGGGACAACTACAGCCTCACGTACGAAACGCGCATGGGCGCGCGCATCGCGACGTTCCCGCTGTTCAATGACGTGACCGCCGCGCAGCCTTCGGCTCGCGGCGCCGGCAAGGGATTCAACGTCGAAGGCTTCGCGAAGCTGCTCGCCGCCGAAGCGCGCGACAAGAAGAAGCTGCTGGTCGTGCTGAACTTCCCGAACAACCCGACGGGCTACATGCCGACGGTGGCGGAAGGCGACGCGATCGTGCACGCGCTCGAGACGCAAGCCAAGGCCGGCACGCACTTGGTCGTGCTGTGCGACGACGCGTACTTCGGCTTGTTTTACCACTTGGGCGGTGAGTCGCTGACCGAGTCCTTGTTCGGCAAGCTGTGCAACCTGCACAAGAACATCCTGCCGGTGAAGCTCGACGGCGCCACCAAGGAGCTGTTCGCGTGGGGTCTGCGCTGCGGCTTCGTAACGTTCGGCGTGGGCAGCACGGAGGGCGCGAAGGAAGCGCTGGATGGCCTCGACGCCAAAGCGCGCGCGGACATCCGCAGCGCGATCTCGAACAGCCCGATGATCTCGCAATCGCTGGTCGAGAAGGCGCTAGGCTCGAGCGCGCTCGCCGAGGAGCGCAAGCAGAAGCACGGCTTGCTCAAGGCGCGCGCGGAAGAGGTCTACCGCGTCGCCAACGAAGCGCGCTTCGCGTCCAGCTGGGACGTGTATCCGTTCAACAGCGGCTACTTCATGCTGATCAAAGTGAAGGGCGTCGACGCCAACAAGCTGCGCGAGCATCTGCTCGACAAATACGGCACTGGCCTAATCTGCACGGCGCCGACGGATCTGCGTGTCGCGTTCTCGTGCCTCGAGGTGGCCCAGGTCGTGCCGCTGTTCGAGGCGGTGCACGCCGCAGTGCAGGACTTGCGGGGCTAGGCTAGCGAGCGGGCCGGCCCTGCAGCCATCAGCGGCGCGCCCGTGGCCCGCGCCCCTGCGAGGGAAGACACCGGTGCGCTCTGTGTCGACTCGAGAAACTCTTTGCGCATCACGTTGCACGGACGCCTCGTCTGACGATACTGAGCGCGGGGGATCGCCATGCGTCGAGGGCTTCGCAAGAACACGGCTCGCAAGAGCCTGCGGCCACGCGGTGTGCGTGCCTCGGACGCGCCCCGTAGCTCGCTCGCGCCCGCGCAGCGCATGGTCAGCGGTCGTGCTCCGCGCGGCCAGCGTGAGGCCGAACAGGCCGCAGCGCCAACCGAAACGGCGCAGCACAACGAAGAGCCGCCCGCTCGCCACTCCCAGCCCGACCGCGACGCCCTCAGCCACGAGTTCTTCTCGTCGCTGCCACACGCGCACTCGATCGACGTCTGGGACGATCAGCACATGCCCACGCCGATGGCGCACGGTGCACGCCGCGCCATGATCGCCAGCGGCGTGATCTTCGGCGTGTTCCTGACCGCGATCCTGCTCTACACCGGATACCACCAGTGGATCATGCCGGAGCCAGTCGAGCTCGGCGGTGGTGTGCCGGTGCAGACGCCGGTGCCGCTCGCTGCGCCTGCCGTCAGAGAGCCGCCCGCAGCTGCGGCCCAGCCAACTATCGCTCCACCGCCGTCAGCTGAAGCACCCACAGCCGAAGCGCCCGTAGCGCCAGTGCTTGTCGCGGCGCCGCCGGCCGAGCAGCTGGCCAGCGCGAATTCGCTCGGACCGAGCTACACCGATCTGATCGCCGCAGGCGAGGCGCTCAACCAGAGCGGCCAGCGCACGGACGCGCTCGATGCGTACGAACGCGCGCTCGCGCTGCGCCCGGACTCCGCCCAGGCGCTCGCGCACATCGCCTACCTGCATCTGAACACGGGAGCCACCGCGCTCGCCAAGCAGTTCGCAGTCCGCGCCGTGATCTCGGACCCGACCTCGTCCGAAGGCTGGATCGTGCTCGGCGCTGCACAGGCCGCGCTCGGCGATCGCGTCGCCGCGCAGACCTCGTATCGCAAATGCGCAGCGCTCGGCGTCGGCGCGTACGTCCGCGAGTGCGAGCAGCTGCTGCGGCGATGATGCGCAGTAACCTGCGTCGCTTGACCCCCACCGCATGCCGCTCGTAGAGTCCAGCCAGCCAATTCGCTGGGCGCGCACGGCGCCCGGACCAAGGAGCCCGTACATGCCGAGCACACGTAACCTGGCACTGGTCATCCTGCTCTTTGCCGCCGCCACGAGCGGCTGCGGTTACGCAGGCGTCGCGGCCGCAGGCGATGCTGCGATCGTGACCCGCAACGATTACTTCCTGTTTGGCCTCCTGCGTAAGACCTACGTCTGCAAGATCACGCCGCAAGGCTTGTCGCAGTGCGCGACGTCCGAGAGCCCGTGAAGCCACGTGCAAGACCTCGTGTGCAGCTGCTCGCGGCCGCCCACGGGGTCTTGTTCGCACTGCTCGTGCTCGCGCCGCTGCATGCACGAGCGCAGGTCTATGCACCCGAGCTGCGCACGCGCGGCTTCGGGCCCGACCTGCAGGTGCAGGGCGGCATCGGCTTCGGGCTCACGCACAAGCTCGATAACAATTTTCTCGGCCGGATCCGGCTCGGTGGCCTGTACGCCTACGAGCCGTGGATCGCCAACCTGGGCGCCACGCTCGAGGTCGGCGGTCTCGCGAGCTTCGGACTCGGTGGCGAGCTCGAGATCAACACGTTCGGCGGCGGCTACGGTCAGCTTGGCTTTACGCACGACGAGCAGAAGGCGTGGCTCTCGCACCTCGGCGTCGGCTTCATGATCTTCGGGCTCGAATGGCAACATCTCTTCGCGCCCAAGCTGAACGACGACGCGCTGCTGTTCGACGTGCGCGTGCCGCTCGGCATCTGGTGGTTTCTGGTCGGCGACGACAAGAACAAGGAAAAGAAAGCGCGCGAGCAGGCCGAGCGACGACACAGCTCGTTCGGGCCCAGCGTGTCCGAGAACGAAAAGCCGGCGCCGCCGCCCGGACCGAGCGATGACGACCGCTACCGCGCCGAGAAAGACATCGAGCGCGCGCGCGAGGAGCGAGCGAAGGGCAACGACGCGTTCGCGGCCGAAGCGCTGGCGCACGCGTATCAGCTCGATCCGGATCCGATGATCCTGTTGCTCTTGGTCGACGCGGAGCTGGCGCAGGGCGCGCTAGTCGGCGCTTGCCGCGATCTCAAGCGCTTCCTGGATGCGGCCGTGGCGCCGAATGCCTTGGCGAAGAAGGCGGACGCGCAAGCCAAGCTGAATGCGTTGATGGCTCGGCTCGCGCAGCTGCGAGCGCAGGTGAGCCCAACGCCGCCGCCTGCCGATGCCCGCGTGGAGATCGACGGTCAGCCCGCGCTCGCCGTGTTGCTTGGCTACGACGTTGCGCTCGACCCCGGTGGCCACGAGCTGATCGCAACTCATGCGGGTCACGAGATCGCGCACCTGAAGTTCCGCGCGGCCGAAGGCGAGATCGTCCGCGTGACGCTCGATTTCACCGAGCCGGCGCCGGCCCGCATCAAAAGCGAGTGACGAGCGACGTCCGCACGTACGGTCCGCTGAGCGTGAGCTCACCGAGCTCGGCTTGCCGCAACGGAATCTGTGCGCCATGGCCATCGCCCAGCGCGAAGCTCGCGCTGCCGCGCAGCGCGTAGCCGCCTTCGACCTGCACGCCCACGCTCGCCGAGGCGAGCCTGCCGTCGTTGGTCTCGAACAGACGCGGCGGTGTTCGCAGCAGAAAGCCGCCGCCCAACGTGACGATCGGGGACACCGCGTGGTCGCGGTTGGTCGCTTCGCCGTCGCTCTGGAGCTCGGCAGTGAGCCACGTCGCTCCGGCGCTGAGTCGTGCTTGCGGCTGCAGCCACGGGAACAGCACGTAGCGCAGGCTGGCCGCCGCGTCGAACGTGTGCGACACGAGGTCGGTGTGCAGCGCGCCGAGCACGCCGTCCTGCTTCTCATGCTCGACGCCCCAGCCGAGCTCCGCGGCCATGAATAGGTGGTCCGTCAGCTTCAAGACGTCGTAGCCCGCCCAGAGACCGAAGCGCGGCGTGACGTCGTCGTTGGCGAAAAGGTCGTAGCCCTTGTCGTGATAGAACACGGCGTCGACGCTGAAGCCGACCGCGAACGGAGCGCCCGCGTCGCCATGCACGACCGGACTCGGTGCCTGCGTCGCGCCGTCCGCCGCACCGACTGCGCGATGGGTCCTGAGCATGGCGCGAACGCGCGCGACGTCGGCGCTGGTCCACGTCGGGTGCGGGGTCGGCACAGCCAAGGGTGGCGTGGACTGCGGCGCTGCCGGGACAACCTCCGCGGGCTGCGGGGTTGCAGCAGACGCTGGCGCGGCCTGCGCAGTCTGCGCGGCCGGCGGAGCGGCCACCGCAGGCGTAGCCGGCGGCGTGCCAGCTGCCACAGGCGCTGCTGCAGGCGGTGCAGCTGGCGCAGTTGCACCAGCTGCAGACGTCGTGGCCGCGGTCGGCGGCGTCGCGGTCCCGGCCGCAGCGCCCGTAGTCTGCGCCTCCACACCGTCGGAGAACAGCGAAGCAAGCAGCAGCGCGGCAGCCACACTGCGAGAGTTCAGAAAGCTCATGGTTCACCTCGGTCGAGCACATGTGCGATCAAAAAGCCGCGCACGGAGGCCGCCTTGTCGCGAGAAGGTTGCTTTGCGTCGACCAGCGTCAGATAGCCGATCGCGCTCGTGTGGATGGCGGCCAGCTTGCCGATGTCGAACATCGGTACGAGCTGGGTGATGTTCGAGTCGAGCAACACTTCGTCGGTTGCGCCGCTCGTGAGATCGAGCGTGCCGATGCGCGCTTGATCGCTCGGCCCAACCCACAAGCGCTTGTTCTTCCCATCAAACAGAGCGTTGGACAGCGCCGTGCTGGCGGTGACCGGCGCCACGGTGCGCTGCGCGAGATCGAGCAGGCTCACGCCGGTGCCCTGCATCAACACGACGCGGTTCTCGTCGAGCAGCGGGATGAGAGACGAGATCGTGCCGCCCGCCTTGAGCTCCTCCAGGTTTCGGCCCTTGCGGTTCTCGATATCTGCCAAGTCGAGGAACGCGACCGCAGCCACGTTG
Source organism: Sandaracinaceae bacterium (assembly GCA_017881055.1). GTDB lineage: Bacteria > Myxococcota_A > Polyangia > Polyangiales > JAFGIB01 > JADGRF01. The sequence goes on along the minus strand of JADGRF010000168.1, from coordinate 16,430 downwards.
TCGCCGTAGATGAGCGCACGGGTGGTCGCAGGAGCCTGACTCTTGTCGTGAGGCGAGGTCGCATCGAACAAGAGCACATGGCTCGGAAAGAACGGCAAGGTGATCGGCGTGGCCTTGCTCGAGCTCGGATCGACCACGATCGCTTGCTGGCTGCCTTGTGCGGCCACCAAAAGGCGAGGGCTCGTCGGGTTGGCGGGGTCGTTGAACAGCGCCATGTCGCGCGGCATGCTGCCGCCGCCGAGCTGGTTGATCGACGGGCGGAAGTCGTTCCCGTCAGGGTTCGTGTGGGCCTCGAGGGTGAACGCGAAGATGTCGTTCGAGCTCGCGCCGCGCACGTACAGCGTGGCGTGCGCTGCATCGAACAGCACTTGCTCCGGGTCTACGGTCGGGCTGTCCGGGCCGCCGAGCTGCACCACGGTCTCGCGATGGTCGAGGTGGTTCAGATCGATCAGCGTGACCTCCGCCGCAGACAGCACCACGAGCAGGCGTCGATCTTTCTCTTCGGCGATGGTCATCATCGGCGAGAACACGGCCTTGGTCGGCCTGTGCCCGAAGCTGGGCGGCGTCTTGGGCGTGACGGCCGCCTTGCTGGTCGGCTTCTCGTCGAGGTCGATGACCACCAGCGCGTTCGCGTTGTTGAGCAGACGGCTCTCGTCCTTGCCGCTGCGGAATAACACGGCGTAGCGACCGTCGTCCGACTGCACGAGCGTGTCGAACGGCGTAGTGCCTAGGTCGTAGCTGCGAACTACGCCCGCGCGAGTCACCGCCGCGAGCGCTGCGTGCTCTGCCGCCGCCGTGGTGCTGCTACGCCGACCTTCGCACAGCACGAGTGCTTCCTCGGTGGTGTCGCTGGGGTCTTTGTTGTTGCGCCGCTCCGCGGAGAGCGGTCCGAACGGCAGCGCGATCTGCTTCGCATCGGGCGCCGGTTTTTCCGCCGCAGCGTTGAACAGAAATGCGCGGTTGCCGTGCGCGTCGACGAACACGAGCGTGTCCTTCAGCACCACGGGTGAGTCCAGCAGGTCGACCGGCTCTCTGAAGCCGGGTGCTTGATTGCCACAGCCGATGGCGAGAGCTTGTAGCGGGAGCAGCAGCATGAACAGCGAGGCGCGAGACTTCGAAAGCAAGAGATTGTGCATGGCTCAGTCCCTGATCCTGCTGTTGAGCTCGAAGCCCGTTACGGTGTTCTTCAGGTCGGGGTTCTGCCAGCTGATGAACGTCATGCGTCCGTCGGGATGGTCTTGGTTCACGAATACTTTCTTCGACGAGGGCGCAATGCCGATCGAGATCGGCGGGCTCTCGAGTTGAATGATCGGATCCGCGATGAAGCTCGTGAGCGAGACGCGATACACCTCTTTCACACCGAGCGCGTCGTCGCGGAACAGAATGAATAGGAAGGAGCTGTTCGCGACCTTCGGCGTGGCGGGCACCATAGCCACGGGACCCAGCGCCGTCTTCGTGATCTGCAGCTTCACGTCACCTTCCGGTAGACGCAGCATGCTGTAGCCGAACGAGCGATCGTTTTGGTCGTCCACGCTGAGGCCCGCCTGGTTGGGATCGCCCGGCAGCTTCGTGTGCGTGATCAACGCGACGTTGCCCTTGCCGTCGGGGCTTGGCGTGAACGCCACCGCCTGCACCGCCTTCTGCAACGCGACCGTGCGCGGCGCCGCGCTCGACGACAGATCGACGATCGTGATGCGCTCGATGTTGGCGGCCGTGGTGTAGAGCAGGGCCGTGTTCGCATCCGGCCCGACCGTCACGGAGCCGACGATCTCGCCGGGCACCAGGCGCATCTTGGCCGTGCTCGCGTCGCTGAACGCACCCGGCAAAGGCAGCGTGATCAGCGCGTTCTGGTTGCGCAACACGGCGAGCGCAGCCGAGCCATCCGGCAGCATGTCGAGATCCGTGATCTCGACGGGCAGCACGGCTGGGGTGCCCGCGTCGCTGTCGTCTGCTGGAACCGGCACCGCGGCGTACACCTTCGCGACGTCGAGCGTCTTCACGTTGCCGGTCGTGAGGTCGACCAGGCGCAACACGCTCTTGCCCTCTTCGCGCGCCAGCGCGTACAGGCCATCCGGCGTGACGGCGACGTCGAGCGTCTTCTGATCGACGCCTCCGCCGAATGCGACCAGGCGCGCGATTCCGGACTGCGACTTCTCGATCTGCGCGAAGTCGAGCACCGACACGCCGTCTCGGGTCACGACGAACGCGCGCTTGCCGTTGGCCGCGAAGAACACGTCGCGCGGGAGAAAGCCGACCGTCATGCTCACCGAGGCATCGGTCTTGCCGTCGGCCGACAGCGTCAGCACGCTGACGTCTTGAAACGAGCCCGAGCGGTTGCCCGCGCTCGCGTACGTGGAGTTTCGGTACACGACGGCATGCTTGCCGTCAGGTGCAACGCCAATCGCATTCGCACCGCTCACCACCGGCAGATCCGCCGCCTTCGACGCGCTGGTCGTGCTGCTGCGAATCACGGTCGCCGTGTCGGAGCCGATGTTGAGCACGATCGCGTTGTCGGTTCCGGCCAGCGTGCGCAGGTACGTGGGCTGATCGCCGGTCTCGACCGGTTGAATCTGTAGCGTCTTGGCGTCGATCACCGAGACCGTGCCGGCGCTCGGGTTCGTGGCGTAGACGAAGTTCTCGGAGGCTTGCGGCAGCTGCAGGTCGACCGTTTGCTCGGTCTCCGGAGGTAGCGAGGCGACATCCGGGGCAGCGCTGCCGCCGGAGCCGAGGTTGCCGCCGGCACCGGATCCACCGTTGAAGGCTACGCCCGCATCGGAGGCGGGGCCGAAGGGACCTTCGCCGCCAGCGTGCCCCGCCGCATCGCTCGCCGTCCCGCCGCAGCCCGTGGCTCCGACCAGCAGCACCGCGCACCACGCGCACCAACCCGAAGTCGTAGTTCTTCTCATGCACTGCCCCTTTGCACGAAGCGTTCCAGTGGCTGACAAGCGGCACCTACACCGCAAGCTCACGCCACGTAACCGCTGCGCGCCGCTTTTTCGTGAATAAACCGCAGCTGACGGCTGCGGCCCACACCCGAACCCGTGGCACAGCATGACACAGTTGTCAGGTGACCGATCAGGGAGCGTTGTAGGCTGAGCCAGTCGGAGCCGCGATCACGCGGGGTCGTAGTTCAGGTTCGGTGCGAGCCAGCGCTCGATCTCGGCCTGGGTCATGCCCTTGCGCGTCTGGTAGTCGGCCACCTGATCGCGGTCGATCTTGCCCAGACCGAAGTAGCGCGACGCCGGGTGCGCGAAGTACAGGCCGCTCACGCTCGCGCCCGGCCACATCGCAAACGACTCCGTGATGAACATGCCCGTGTTCTTCTCGACGTCGAGCAGCTTCCAGAGCGTGCCCTTCTCGGTGTGGTCGGGGCACGCCGGGTAGCCCGCCGCAGGGCGAATGCCGCGGTACTTCTCCTCGAGCAGCTCGCTGTTGCTCAGCTGCTCGCGCGCTCCGTAGCCCCACTCGATGCGTGCGCGCTTGTGTAGGTATTCGGCGAACGCTTCGGCGAGCCGATCGGCGAGCGCTTCCGCCATGATGGCGTTGTAGTCGTCGTGCTTGGCCTTGTAGCTCTCGCAGAGCTCCTTGAGCCCAATGCCGGCCGTGACGGCGAACGCACCGATGTGGTCGGCAAGTCCGGTCTCGTTCGGTGCGATGAAGTCCGCGAGCGACTTGCACAGGCCGTTCTCGTCCGGCTTCTGCTGGCGCAGGAAGTGAAGCTGCGTGAGCACCTTGGTGCGCTTTTCGTCGGTGTACAGCTCGACGTCGTCGCCCACGGCGTTCGCGGGAAAGAACCCGTACACGCCGCGCGCCTGGATCAGCTTCTGTTCGATGATGGTATCGAGCAGCGCACTGCCCTCTTGGAACAAGAGGCGCGCCTGCTCGCCGTATTTCTCGTGATCGAAGATGCGCGGATACACACCCTTGAGCTCCCAGGTGTGGAAGAACGGCGTCCAGTCGATGTATTCGCGCAGGGTCGCGAGCGGGAAGTCCGCTAGCACGCGCACACCCGTGTGCTCGGGCGTGGGCAAGTCCTCTGCGCGCCACACGATCGGCGTGCGCTGGCTGCGCGCTACCTGGAGCGAGACCAGCTTCTGTGCCGGCGCCGCGTGCAGCTTACGAAGCTTCTCGTAGTCTGCGCGATGCTGCGCCACGAACGGCGCTTTGCCTTCTTCGCTGAGCAAGCTGGTGGTCACGCCCACGGCGCGACTGGCATCGAGCACGTGCACGACCGGCTCGCTGTAGTGCGGCGCAATCTTCACCGCCGTGTGTGCGCGGCTGGTGGTTGCACCGCCGATCAACAGCGGCACCTTCCAGCCCTGACGCTCCATCTCGCGCGCCACGTGCACCATCTCGTCGAGCGACGGTGTGATCAAGCCGCTGAGGCCGATCATGTCGGCCTTCTCGGCCTTGGCGCGCTCGAGGATCTTCTCGCACGGCACCATCACGCCCATGTCGAAGACTTCGTAGTTGTTGCACGCGAGCACGACGCCCACGATGTTCTTGCCGATGTCGTGCACATCGCCCTTCACGGTGGCGAGCACGATCTTGCCCTGCGTCTTCACGACTTGCCCAGCCGCGGCCATCTGCGCCTTTTCCGCTTCCATGAACGGAAACAGGTACGCCACGGCCTTCTTCATCACGCGCGCCGACTTCACGACCTGTGGCAGGAACATCTTGCCGGCGCCGAACAGGTCACCGACCACGCTCATGCCGTCCATGAGCGGCCCTTCGATCACGAGCAGCGGTCGCCCCAGCTTCGCGCGCGCTTCCTCGGTGTCGGCATCGATGTACGTGTCGATGCCCTTCACGAGCGCGTGCGACAAGCGCTCTTCGACGGTACCGCCGCGCCACTCTTCGGTCTTCTTCTCGGTCGCGGTCGTGCCCGCGCTCTCGCTCTTCAGCTTCTCGCCGAGGTCGACCAGTCGCTCGGTCGCATCGGGACGGCGGTTGAGCAGCACGTCCTCGACCAACGTCTTCAGCTCGGGCTCGATCTCCTCGTACACCTCGAGCATGCCCGCGTTCACGATGCCCATGTCCATGCCGGCCGCGATCGCGTGATACAGAAAGGCCGAGTGCATCGCTTCGCGTACCTTGTTGTTGCCGCGGAAGCTGAACGAGATGTTCGACACGCCGCCGCTCACCTTGGCGTGTGGCAGGTTCTGCTTGATCCAGCGCGTGGCGTTGATGAAATCGAGCGCGTAGTTGTTATGCTCCTCCATGCCCGTCCCGACGGTGAGAATGTTCGGATCGAAGATGATGTCTTCCGGCGCGAGCCCGATCTCGTCGACCAAGATGCGATACGCGCGCTGGCAGATCCGGATCTTGTCTTCGTACGTGGCCGCTTGACCTTGCTCGTCGAACGCCATCACGACCACCGCTGCGCCGTACTTCAGCACGCTGCGGGCGCACTGCCGAAACTTGTCCTCGCCTTCCTTGAGCGAGATCGAGTTCACGATGCCCTTGCCCTGCAGGCACTTGAGCCCGGCTTCGATCACCTCCCACTTGGAGGAGTCGACCATGAACGGGACCTTGGCGACCTCGGGCTCGCTCGCGAGCAAGAGCAGAAAGCGCGTCATCGCGCTGACGCCGTCGATCATGCCTTCGTCCATGCAGATGTCGATCACGTTGGCGCCGCTTTCCACCTGCTGGCGCGCGACGCTCACGGCCTCTTCGTACTTGCCCTCTTTGATCAGCTTCGCGAACTTCGGCGAGCCCGCCACGTTCGTGCGCTCACCGATCATCATGTACACGCCGAGCTGCTGCGTGAACGGCTGCGAGCCCGACAAGCGCAGCGGCCGCTCTTGTGTGCTCGTTCCGGGCCCCTGGCCCTCCCTCACATCCAGCTTCGCCGGCACGCTGATGCTGGTCTTCTCCGCGGCCGTCGGCTCGCTCGTCGCGCCCAGCTGGCGCGGCGCCGCATGCTCGAGCGCCTTGGCGATCGCTGCGATGTGCTCGGGCGTGTTGCCGCAGCAGCCGCCCGCGATGTTGATCATGCCGCCCTTCGCGAACTCACCCAGGAAGCGCGCCATGTCAGCGGGTTCCAGATCGAAGCCGGTCGGCGACAGCGGGTTCGGGAGCCCCGCGTTCGGGTACGCCGAGATCGCGGTGCCAGCCTTCTCCGAGAGCTCCGACAGAAACGGATACATCAGGTCGGGGCCCAGTGAGCAGTTGAGGCCGATCGACAGCGGCTTCACGTGCTTCATCGCGTTCCAGTACGCCTCGATGGTCTGCGCCGAGATCATCGTCTCGCCACCGCGACCGACCGCCGCCGAGATCATGATCGGCAGCTCTTTCTTGTCTTGATCGAACACCTCGCGGATCGCCACCAGCGCCGCCTTCGCATTCAGCGAGTCGAAGATCGTCTCGACCAAGAGCACGTCCGAGCCACCCGCGATCAACGCACGCACTTCCTGCATGTACGCCGTCTTGACCTGATCGAACGTGCACACGCGAAAGCCGGCATCGTCCGCGTCCGGCGAGTTCGACAGCGAGACCGTCAGCGGACCGATCGCGCCGGCCACGAAGCGACGCTTGCCGTCTTTGTTGGCGATGCGATCGGCCCAAATTCGGCACTGGCGCGCGCTCTGCTCGTTGATCTCCCACGCCAGGTCGCACAGAAACTTGTCCTCGATCACCTTCTGATAGAACTCGGGGTCCTTACGCCTACCGTGCTCGCGCGGGTCCTCCACGAAGAACTCGCTCTGCGTGATGCTGGTCGCGCCGAACGTGTTGGTCTCGATGATGTCGGCGCCGGCTTCCAGAAAGCGCCGGTGGATGTCGCAGATCATGTCGGGCTGCGTGAGCGAGAACAGATCGCCGTTGTTCAGCAGATCCTTCTTCGACTCCTTGAAGCGCTGGCCGCGGATGTCGGCTTCCTGCATGCCGTAGGTACGGATGGTCGTGCCCATCGCGCCGTCGATGATGGCGATGCGCTCGGTGAGTAGCTTCTGGAGTGGGTGCTGTTCGGACATGTTCAGGACTCGGTTTTTTCGGCAATCGCCAGGACCACCTGCAGGTGTGGCTTCTTGGCTTCACGGCAGGCGACCTCGGAGCTCACGACCTCGAGACCTGCACCACGGAGTAACGCGCGCACTTTACGCGGAGAAAAGCCGGCGTGTCGCTCGCCGTAGCGTGCCATGACTTCGTGCTGCTCGTGGCGATCGAGACACAGGACGACGATTCGCCCGCGCCGACGTAGCACACGGGCGCACTCTTTGAGCACCCCAGCTGGGCGCTCCGCATACGTGAGCGTGTGGAAGACCAACACCGCGTCGAACGACGCCGCGGGGAAGGGTAGCTCGTGGGCGTCGGCCACCTGCGCGCGAACGTGCGCATGCTTGGCCAGGCGGTCGCGCGCGGTCTCGATCAAGCGCGCGCTCGTGTCGATGCAGGTGAGTGAACGGCAATACGGCGCGAGTGCGCTCGCCGCGGCGCCGTCGCCCGAGCCGACGTCGAGCAGATCGCCGAGCTGGAGCAGCGCGGCAGTCCCGAGCGCGAGCGATTGCCAGGTGCGTCCCGGCGAGTAGTCCCGCTCCATTTGATCGGACATCGACTCCGGCAGGCCACCGCGTCGCTCGGCATCGAGCTCGGCCAGGCGCTTCTTGTCGCCGACCAGCATGGGATCGCCCGACCGTGCGGCTTCGTCGAGCACACCCTTCACGGTGCTTGGAATGCCGTCGAGCGCGAGGCCGTAGAACGACTGCGTGCCCTGCTTGCGATCGCAGACCAGGCCCGCCTCGCGCAGTCGCCCCAAGTGCGTCGACACGCGCGACTGCGCGATGCCCGTCACGCGCACCAGATCCGTGACGCACAGCTCGCGCTCCGCGAGCAAGGCGCACAGCCGCAGGCGACTCTCGTCGCCCAAGAGGCTCAGCGTCTCGACGTAGTGGGAGAGGTTCATGTATCCGTATATTGAGATGTACGGATACCTTGGCCCATTCGGAGAGTCAAGCCGCGCGCGAACCGGGCTTCGAACCGATGAACCTTGGGACTCGGCGAGCCCGGCGCGCTGATCGCGTCACGCGAGTGAGTCCGTTGTTCGGTGCGCCGCACACGAAGTCGTCGAGCAAGCTACGAAGCTCGGACGCCGTCAGCGCGGTGTCAGCTGGCAACGTGGCTCCGAGCGCGATGTCCGGGTCGCCTGCGACCATACGCCGCAACCCTGGGCTTCAGTCGATGCAGAAGCGGAACATCGCCGAGTCGCTGTTCTTTCCCGCCTTGGCGGCAATCGTGACCTGCCAGACGCCGCCCATGAACAGATACAGCGGCGCGACGGTGTACGCGTCACCTGCCAGCGTAGCCTTCGCGTGCACGCTCGTGCCGTGACCAACAGGGAGCGGCATCCAGGGGGTGATCTTCAAGACCGCGTCTGTCACCGCGCTACCCGACGCGTCCGTGATCTTCACCGTCCACGAGTTGTTGCCCTTGATGGGTGGCCCCGGATCGCTGCCCACCAGCTCGAACGTGAACATGCCGGCCGTGCCGGTCTTCTTCATGTTCGGAAGATACATCTCGGCGAGCGGATCGTCGGAACACGTCGTACTGGCTTCGAGAGGGCCGCTACTCGCGTCGGCCGCGCCGTTCGACAAATCCGCGGGGCAGCCCGAGAGCGCGAGCGCGCCTGCACACATGACAGCCAATACCGCGTAGCTGCGCATCGAGCACATTCGCATGCTCCCAGGATGCTCCGACGCACTGCCCGCGTCGAGCCAGTGTGCTGCGCCTTTGTTTGCCGCGAGCGCCCACTCATTTCCCGCACATAGTCAGGTCCGGATACAGCAAGCAGATGTAGTCGTTGGGGCAATCGAGCGAGCTCGGGATGGTCTCCGTGACGCAGCCGAAGCCGTCGGACGCGTGCCATTCCGTGATCGTGTCGGTCAGCGTGAGTGAAGGCATCTTCGCAGCGATGGCCGGATCGAGATCGCCGCTGGTCACGAGCGAGTCCAAGATCTCGCGCCCGATCGGCTGCAGGTGTACCTGAACGCGGATGTGATCAGTCGGTGGTGCCGCGGGCACGAACCGGTAGGGCTTCTCGCAGCTGTGGCTGCCCGCCACGGCGGTCACCGCTTCCGGCAGCGTGTTCCCGCACGTGAGCGTGCTGGCGTCGGGCTCGTGCGGCACCGCGTCCCAGAACATCAGCGCCTCGTTGCCGTCTTTGTCGTACTGCGCATCGTGGAAGACCCACGGCTTGCCTTCGCCCGCGCCGTCCGGCGCCTCGATCACGTCACCGGGCTTGAAGCTTCCGCTGCTGTAAATGATCTTGTCGTTCTTGTCGTAGGCGGTCAGCTCGACCCACATACGCCGATCTGCGGATGCTCCGCTCGGGAAGCGGTGCCCCGCGTTCGTCTCCAGCGTCACGGTGACGGGAGCCGCGACTGGCGTCGTGCTCGGGCAGAGCCGGAGCAGCACCGCGCTCTTCAGCTCGCAGTCCACCGCAGCACGCTGAACGTCTTGGTCGGGAAACTCGGTGAGCGCCGTGTCGACAGCTGGAAACAAGTGCATGTGCAGCGTGCGGAGCGGCGGCTTCGCCGGAGGATCGACCGCGGCGACACCACTCAGCCGCTGCATGTGACACTGGTTGCAGGTCAGGCCGCTGTTGTGCCCGTGCGAGAACAAGCTTTTCTGCCACTCCTCGTACGTGCGCTCGAGGTGCACGCCGTGTCCATTCACGATGTCGTGGCAGCTGCCGCACAGCTTCGCAGACTCGAACTGTTCGCCGTCGTGCAGCGCCGAGTACGCGACGCCGTGCACGCCCGGCTTGCGCGGATTCGCCAGGCCCGCGCGCATGGTCGTGTCGTTCGCGAGCTGGATCGGGTTGTTGTGCGTGTCCGTGACGGCCTGCGCGTTGTGGCAGAAGTAGCACGTCACGCCGCGTAGCGACGGCGGCGCATCCTTCAGGTTCAGCCCGTCGGTCGTGTAGCCCTCACGCACGGCCATGGGCGCGTGGCAGTTGACGCAAAACTTCCCGATCTTCGCCTCGCGCTGACCGCGCTTGTTCATGGCGAGGAACACGGGATCGTCCGAGGCATACGCATGCATGCTGCTCGCCCACTCTTGGTACTGATTCGGATGACAACCTTTGCAGGTGGTCGGGTCCATCAGCTTCTCACGCGAATACGTCTTGCGGTCTGCCGCGGGTCCGCAACCGAGCGCTGCGCCGATCAACGCCGCGAGCACCAACCGGTGGCCGAATCTACGCGTCATCGCTTGGCTCCCTCGGCGATCCACAGCTGGATGCTACAACGCTCAGCCTGGCTAAGCTTCTGATCACCCGGCGGCATGCGGAACGAAGGATCGTCCGACGCGACCTTCTCCATCAGCATGCTGCACTCGGGATTGCCCGGGATCACGCGCCGACGCGCGCCGCCTTGCCCCAGCAGATGCGCATACGCTTCATCCGCCGTCTGCAGGATCAAGCCGCCCATGCCGCCCTTTTCCGAGTGACACGAGCTGCCCGTGATCGACGAGCCGCAGCTGGGACCGAACGTGTTCTTGAAGATCGCATCGAACGACGGGTCGTACAGCGGCCTGCAGCTTGGTGAAAGAGTTGGCAGACAGGCATGCGTGGTTGGACCGCTGTTGCTGCGAGGACAGCCCGCCGCCGCGAGCAGCGCAAAGAGCGCCGCGCCGCGCAGCCAACGTTCTCCGGTCTTCTTCACGGCGTTCTTCACTGGCACGCCTAGAGTGCTTCGTCAGTCGAGAGTATGCACGAGCAATCCGATGTGGCAGCACGTGACCACGCCGACCTGCCGGACTTTGCGCGTTCCCAGCGTCGCCTCCTGTAGGTACACGTACAGGCCCGGCGCCCCTTCCCGCAGCAGCACGCCATCGCGCTGCAATGCAACGCAGCAAACGGTTTGACGCGGAGCATACGCGCCGGACTATATCAAAGGTGCACCTTGCTTCGCTCGCACCGTCGCGACGATAATCCAGCCTCCGCACAGGACGAGCTCATGGACGACACGGTTCAGCGTTATCCGCTCAAAGAAGCCAAGATTCGCGGTCAGTCGATGGGGTACATCGACGTCGGCAGCGGCGACCCGATCGTGCTCCTGCACGGCAACCCGACGTCATCGTATCTGTGGCGCGACGTGATTCCGCACCTGGCCGATCTTGGTCGCTGCATCGCGCCAGATCTGATCGGCATGGGTCACTCCGACAAGCTTCCCGACAGTGGCCCCGACAGCTACCACTTCACGCAGCACAGGCGCTACCTCGACCTCTTGCTCGACGCGCTCGGTGTCGACAGCAACGTCACGCTCGTCGTTCACGACTGGGGCTCCGCGCTCGGCTTCGATTGGGCGCGTCGGCACGCTGCCGCCATCAGCGGCATCGCGTACATGGAAGCGCTGGTGCGTCCGCTGACCTGGGCCGAGTGGCCCGAGAACGCGCGCGCGATCTTTCAAGCGTTGCGAAGCCCCGCCGGCGAAGAGCTGATCTTGCAGAAGAACGTCTTCGTCGAGCGCATCTTGCCGGCGTCCGTGCTGCGCAAGCTGAGCGACGCCGAGCTCGCCGAATATCGCTCGCCGTACCGTGATCCCGGCGAGAGCCGTCGTCCCATGCTGTCTTGGCCGCGCGAGATCCCGATCGACGGCGAGCCCGCCGAGGTAGTCGAGATCGTGCAGAGCTACGCCGATTGGCTCAGCAGCTCGCCGGTCCGCAAGTTCTTCATCAACGCCGACCCCGGCTCGATTCTAGTCGGCGCCCAGCGCGAATTCTGCCGCAAGTTCCCCAACCAAACCGAAGTCACCGTCAAAGGCAGCCACTTCGTCCAAGAAGACTCGGCGCCCGAGATCGGGATAGCCATCCGCAAGTGGTTGCAGCAGCGTTGAGAGAAGAGCGTTGCCACACGGGCTGGTGAGGTGGTGACGTGCTCGCGGGCCGTGGTGCCTCGGTGGGGATCGAGCAACCGTGTGGTGCAGCTGGGCGAGGCTGCTTTGACAGCTCGGACGCCGAATGCGCGCTCCACCACCGCCGCGTCCGACCAACCCGTCACACCACAGCGCTCCACATCCCGCTGTGCGCGCCACCACCTCGCCACCCCTGCGCCGAGGTCAGCTGCAGACGTGCCGTGCGCCGAGGTCAGCTGCACCCAGTCGCATGCGCCGAGGTCAGCTGCACCCAGCCGCATGCGCCGAGGTCAGCTGCAAACCCGTAGCCCCAAGTTGTGTGTCGCGCGCCCCTGGCACCTGATGGGCAACGCCAGGGCTCGGGGGTGGGTTCCCGCGCCGCAGCCGGGCGTGCAGCGCCGACGCACCCCAGGTTGGCCGGACGCGGCGCCCGCAAAGCGCCCCATCCGCCCCCAGGCTGTCACTACCAAACGCCGTTCAGGTGCACCACACGGTCGCTCGTTCCCCAAGAAAACAGCACGCCCGGCGAGCACGGGAAACCCACCCCGAGCCCGTCCGGTCGCACTCTCACTCTCACTTCTCAGAGCCCTCAGCGCTCGACGCACAATGCAATGCCCATGCCGCCGCCGATGCACAGCGTCGCCAGACCCTTCTTCGCGTTGCTACGCTTCATCTCGAAGAGCAGCGTGTTCAGGATGCGCGCGCCCGAGGCGCCGATCGGGTGACCGATCGCGATCGCGCCGCCGTTCACGTTCACCTTCGCCGGATCCCAGCCCATACCCTTGTTCACGGCGCACGCTTGGGCCGCGAACGCTTCGTTGGCTTCGATCAGATCGAGATCGGTCGGCTTCCAGCCCGCCTTCTCGAGCGCCTTCTTGCTCGCAGGAATCGGGCCCGTGCCCATGACCGACGGATCCACGCCGGCCTGAGCCCAGGACACGATGCGCGCGAGTGGCTCGAGGCCGCGACGCTTGGCTTCGTCCGCCGTCATCAACAACAGCGCGGCCGCGCCGTCGTTCAGACCCGACGCGTTGCCGGCGGTCACCGTGCCGCCATCGCGGATGAAGGCCGGTCCGAGCTTCGCGAGCTTCTCGGCGTCCGTGTCGGCGCGGATGTACTCGTCCTTGTCGAACGTGATGTCGCCCTTCTTGTTCTTGATCACGACCGCGGTGATCTCGTCCTTGAACTTGCCCTCGGCCTGCGCCTTGCCGGCGCGCTTCTGCGAGCTCAGCGCGAGCTCGTCCTGATCCTTGCGGCTGATCTCGAACTGCTTGGCCACGTTCTCCGCCGTGTTGCCCATGTGGTAACCGTTGAACGAGTCCCACAGGCCGTCCTTGATCATCGTGTCGATCATCTCGGCCGAGCCCATCTTCACGCCGCCACGCAGATACACGGCGTGCATCGCCTGGCTCATGCTCTCTTGGCCGCCCGCGATGACGAGGTTGCTGTCGCCGTTCTTGATCGCTTGATAGCCGAGCGCGACTGCGCGCAGGCCCGAGCCGCAGATCATGTTCACGCCCCACGCCGGCGTCGCCGCGGGCACGCCCGCTTTGATCGACGCGATACGCGCGGGCCCTTGGCCTTGGCCGGCCGTGAGCACTTGGCCGAGGATGACCTCCGAGACCTCGTGAGCCTCCACCTTTCCGCGCTTCAAGACCTCCTTGATCACGGTGCTGCCGAGATCGTGGGCGGGTACGGAGCCGATCGTTCCGTTGAAAGAACCCACGGCGGTGCGAGTGGCGGCGGCAATGACGATATCGGACATGAGGCGTCGCTCCTGACTAGAGTGCTGAATTGGCGTACGCATCGCAGCCCGAAGGTCTGCGCGCGCTCCCGATGACTACGCTTGCGAGTAGCACACGATCGCCGCTTCTCGCCAGCGCTCTAGGCAGGACCAGGTCCCCCGAGCCGGCCGCCGCACTGCTCGCAAAAGCGCGCGTCGGCGTCGTTCTCGTGCTGGCAATGGCCGCAGCGCCGAGGCGAAAGCCGGGCTCCGCAAGTCTTGCAGAACAGAGCGCCTGGGTTCACGCCCTGCCGTTGCGGAGATCCAACCCGTCTGGCCTTCGACGCGCACCAGATCCTCGGGCGCGAGCACCTGCGTATCGAGCAAACTGAGAAAGTCTCGGACAGTGACCGGTCCGAAATTTCGTCCGTTCTTGATGTAGTGGATGAGTGGGTCCACGCGCGATATTCTATCGTTATTTCAGCAGGTTGAGCACTAGGATCGCGCTTTCGAACGGCACATGCCCTTACATACACGTCCAGGTGTGTGCTATCATTCGCAGGTAGCTGTACGGACCACGCGGGTTATTTGCGGTTGTCACGGCTGAGCGGGGCAGTTCGAAGGAACCGAACGGCGCCGCTGTGGCTCATCCGCATCGTAGTGCAGAGAAGGAGTGCTCGTGGATAAGAAGGACCAGCGGAACTCAGTACCTCTTGGCACCTTCCGACCCTCGTCGGCACCTCCGGTCCCTGTGCAATCTGCGAACGAGTCTGCGAACCAACCCGACGCGAGCAGCAACGCGGCAGGCGCGAGCACACGCAACGACGACACGGTGCAGACGCGCACGGTTCGTGGCAGTGATCCGAACACGCCCGTCGATGGCGAGTCCGAGCGCAAGCGCGTGCGCACGCTGCTCGGCGTGCCGACGCCTCCGCAAGATGCGTTCGCCAACGGGCGGTATCCGAGTCCGCCGAAATGGAAGAAGCCGTCGGAGCGTGACGACGAGCCGACCGTGCGCGAGCCCGCGATGGCTGTGCCCGTCGCCCGCATCGATCTGAAGCCGGTGTCCGCGCGGCCGCTCACCCCACCGACGGCAGCGATCAGCGATGCGATTCAGCAGATGCTCGACGAGCAGACCTCCGTCACGATGGAAGTCGACGACGACGCCGCGATCGACCTCGCTCTGCAAGCCGAAACGTTGCAGCTGCCGGACTCCGCGCCGCCACCCCCCGCGCCAGATCGGGGCTCGTCGACGCCGCCCGTGATGCTGCCCGCCCACCTTGCCGTTGCGCATGCGCGCGAGGCCGAGCAGGTCGAGGCGCAGATCGCGCATCGCAGCGCAGCGCAGCAGGCCCCGAAGGATCACGGGGACCTGTCGCTGCCCGAGCTCGCCGGCTCGAGCCTCGCGCCCGCCGAAGTCCGGCGACCCAGCCGGCGCGACGACGCCGCGCCCGCGCTCGGTTTCATGGTCGTCGCCGCGATGGCCGTGCTCGGTGTCGGCGGTTGGCTCGCGACTGCGGGCGGCTACCAGCGTCCGATCATGGCGACCCCGGTGCTCGTCGGGTCGCAGGCTGTTGCAGCTGCTCAGTCGAACCCCGTCGTGAGCGCGCCGCCCGCTGCCGCAGCTTCTCCGGTTGCCGCCGCGCCAGAGGCCGCACCCGCGCTCGTGCCCGCCGTCGCTCCGGTCAAAGCCCCGGTCAACCCGGCGCCCACGCTGACACCAGCCGTTCCTGCTGCCTCGAAACGGCTGCAGCCGTTAGCTGCAGTGGCCGCGCGCGTCGTGCGTACCGTGCGTCCGACTCCCTCCGCCGTCGCGCCACAGGCGCCGCCCACTGCCACCGGCAACGCCGCTCGCGTGGTGACGGTCACGAAGCTCGGCGAGCCCGCTGCCGTGACGTTGGCGCCCGCCACCAGCGACGACGGCCTCACGCAGCATCTCCCCGATGCGCCGGACCGTGACGCAGTGCTTGCGCGCATCGAGTCGCTGCGTTCGGTGGTGAGTGCGTGCGCCGAAGGCCGTAGCGGCGTGGCCGAGCTCGACATCACGATCGCTGGCACCGGGTCGATCACGACCGTGCTCGTGGGCGGTGACTTCGCAGGCACGCCGCAGGGCTCGTGCATCGCCCGCAGCGTGCGTCAAGCGCACTTCCCGAAGTTCAAGAGGGATCGCTTTCGCTTACTGTACCCGTTCTCGCTCTGAAGCGCGCCGCCCGAGGCAGCGGCTCAGATCGCACCGTGCACGGCACGCGATGCCGTCACGAGCTTGCTGTACGGCACGCGCCGGTCGTTCAGCTGCGCACGGCCGCGACGAGCCACTCGGGCACCCGTGCGGGCACGCTACCAACCGCGCTGCGCGCTGACCAGCCTTCACGGGGCAAACACTGCTACGCTCGGCGCCCGATGACCGATCCTACTCCGAAGAAAGCTCCGTCCTTCAAAGCGCCGTCCAGCGCGGGCCGTGAGGTGTCGCTCGATGATTACCGCGGCAAGTACCTCGTTCTGTACTTCTACCCAAAGTCGTTCACGGCCGGCTGCACGATCGAGACCGCAGCGTTCCGCGATGCATCAGACGAGATTCGCGCGCTCGGTGGCGAAGTGGTCGGCGTCAGCACCGATTCGGTACCCACGCAGTGCCGGTTTGCGGCAGCCCAGCGCACCGACTTTCCGATCCTCGCGGACAGCGACGCCGGCATCTCTCGCGCGTACGGCGTGCTCTACCCGATCATCGAGCGCGCCAAGCGCATCACGTTCGTGATCGACCCCGAGGGGTACATCGTGGCCCGATTCCGCCACGAGCTGCTCTTCAAGAAGCACATCGCCGACGCGATCGCGTTTCTGAAGGCGCGAGCCTAGCC
>JADGRF010000167.1 GCA_017881055.1 Sandaracinaceae bacterium | reverse complement strand
TGCCGCCGTCAGCGGCAGGCTTTGCGCCGGCATCCACGCCGGCATCGCCAAACATTGCCCCGGGGACGCCGTACGGCTCGCAGATCGGCGTGGTCGGATAGTGCGTGATCCCGCACCAGCCCATCAACAACTGGTCCTCGCACACCGCCGAGATGTCGCTGCCGGCGCCGCAGCTGACGAGCTTGTCCTCTTTCGTGACGTCGAACAGCGGACTGAAAGCGCCGGTGGCGGGATCCGCCGTGCCGAACAAGCGGTCTTTGCATGCGTAGAGCTTGTCGGTCTGCGCGTCGTAGCTGACGCACTGCACCTTGTAGTCGCTCGAGATCTTCTTCGCAGCCGCGCCCAGCTTGGCCACCGCATAGAGGGCGGGCGTGGTCTGCTCGCGGTCACCGTAGAAGAGGCGGCCGTCGGGCGCGAACGTGATGCCGCCGAGCGCTGTGACATGACCGATGGTCTTGAAGCTGCCGGGCTTGCCCGCCGCGGTGCTGTACAAGAGGTCGTCGGGTGCGGTCGTGCCATCCGACAGCACTTCGTCGCGCAGCGCGCCGACCACGATGTGCGTCGCATCGGTCGGATCTACGGCCAGCACGCCAATCGTGGCGTCGGTCATGCCGAACGCGTACTCGGTCCAGGTCTTCCCGAGGTCGTCGCTGAAGCGAATCACGTAGTTGGGCTGCTGCTGCGGCATACCGCCATCAGGCGTGGGGACGTCGTAGGTGCCACGCACGGCGGTCTCGTAGATGCGCAGGCTGGTCTTGCTGGTGGCCACTACGTGCAGCGTGGTGATCAAGAGATCTTCGAGCTTGCCGAGCTTGCTCCAGGTCTCGCTCTTGCCGTCGTTGACGAACACGCCGTTGAGCTTGCCGCCCGCGCTCGTGATCGCGTAGGTGCGCGTGGGGTCGTGCGGATCGATCGCGAAGCCCTTCACCCACTGGCCCGTGAACGCAGGGTCGGGCACGAAGCCGCAAGCCTCGGCATCGCCGCGCCACAAGCCGTCGAACACGCCAGCCAGGATCGACTTGTCGTCGCGCACCACGAGCGCGGAGGCCTCGCGCGTCACGCTCGGATCGATCGCGGTGTTGCACAGCATCGCAAACGACTTGCCGCCGTCGTGGCTGACGAACATGCCGCCGCCGGCGTAGCGATAGTAAAGGAGCAGCGTGTTCGGATCCGACGGAGCGATCTTCACGCCGTCGAGCAGCTCGACGGGACCGGCAGCCGCCTTGCTGCTGAGCAACAAGGCGGCGCCCACGACTGCCCAGCCATACGCGCTGGCGAGCCGACTGCGAGACGAGCGAGTTGTGAGCGACGACATGGCCATACTCTGCCGCGGCGAATCAGAACAAACAAGCAGTCGCTGAATTGGTCAGGCTGGTGGAGCCTGCGATGCCCTTGTTGACCAGGGACTTGGCGGGATATGCGATCGTGAAATCGAAGCACATCCAAGCCGAGCAGCTGGGTGGGCTGCCGAAGTTCGTGATGCGCGAGGTGCAGGCGTATCTCGACTGCGGAATCTTGGAGCGAGGTTGCGTCGCACGCTGTTGCGGTCGTCGCCCGGTCAGCGCGGCTTCCAGTTACCCGCCGAGTCGCGACACACCGTGCCGCTCTTGTTCTGGTCGAGCGGGAGCTGCAGCTTGCTGGTGTGCGCGTTGAGGTCGTCTCCGTCGACGCACCGGCCGACTTCGATGCTCAGCGCGATGGGCTTTCCCACAGGCGCACCGGACACGTCGTACTCGAAGTCGTAGATGCACGAGCCGCATCCCGCGGTCTTGCACTCCGGGTTCGCGTTCTTGCTCTGCACGAACAGGCTGTCGCCCTCGAAGTGGGCGTCGCCTTGCCAGCTCATGATGCCGCAGGCTGCGCCGAAGTTCATGGCAGTGAGGTGGAGCTTGTCGCCGGTTTGCTCGTAGCTGACGCAGCTGACGACAACTTGGCTGGGGGTGCCTGCGTCCGTGCCTGCGTCGGCGTCGGCGCCCGCGTCGGCGTCGTTGGTCAGGGCGACGGCGGAGACGTCGGCGACCGAGCCGAGCACGTGCAGCTTGCAGTCGCTGCCGTTGAACGACTTGAGCGGGTTGGTGGTCTCCGTGCCGGCACAGCCGAGAAAGTTGCTACAGAGCGCGAGCGCGGATGTCAGGCGAAGCCAGCGGAGGATGAGCGGTTTCATGGATGCATCCTTCATGGGCTGTGCAGACGTTTCGAGAGCGGGAAGAGCTGAAAATTGATCTGCACCACGCGCTCGTGCTGACCGTCGGACTCGGCGGCCTGCAAGAGCTCGCGGCGCAACTCGTTGATGCGACGCATCAGGTGCGCTTGCGTGGCTTCGCTCACGCACAACGTCAGCGAAGAGATCTCGCGGTCTTCGCGCGGCACGAGGTCGAGTGACGCCGACGCCCGTTCGAGCATGGCGCGGTGGTAGCTCACCAGGTGCTCGCGATTGGGCGCGTTGTCGGTGGTCACGAGTGCGTCGACCTGACGCACTCGGCCACGCGCGTCGCGCTTGACCAGGCCGAGACGGAGCAGCGTGTCGAGCGCGCCCTTGGCTTGTTTGCGCGTGATGTGCGGCACGAGCATGCGGGCGATCCATTCCGGGTCGTCGACGAAGTCGTCGCGCATGCACAGCTCGCGGATCGCGGGCACGTACCAGCTGCTGTGGTAAGCGGCCTGTTCGGCGTCGAGCACGTGCACTTCGCGAAAGCGCCGAAAGCGACCGAGCTGGGCGTATTCGCGCGCTCGCGCTTCGGGGCCTTTGGCTTGGTTGAACGCCACGAGCTGACAGAAGTAGTCCGCCGCGCTGGCACTGAGACCGCAGACCTTGGCGAAGCGCGCCGCAATCGCCGGGCTCAGGTTGCGCTCGCCCTTCATGACCAAGCTCAGGAAGTTGGTCGAGCGCAGGCCCGCCCGCTTGCAGAACGCGCGATGCGAAAACGCCCGGTCTCGGCCGCGCCGCGCGGCGTACAGCGCGCACAGATAGCCGCGAAAATCTAGGAACGTGAACACGTCCGGGTCCGAGGCGTGTGTACTGATTGCCTTCGCCACGACCAGAGCATGGTCAGGAAACCACTTGAACACCAGGATTTCACGCGAGAAACCGTGTACTGGCTGTACACGCCCATGCACGGAAGTACCCGGCTACACACGCTGCGCTGAGCGGGCGTTTGCGCTTGGGCGCGAACAATGCGAGATCGCGGCGCATGACTCAGCTGCGAGCACGGCGCAGCGCGGCACGATGGGGCTGGCTCGCGCTGTGCGCGACCTTGCTCGCACCGAAGGTGCTGCGCGCGCAGAGCGCGGACCAAGCCTCGACGCCCATGCTCACGCCGGCTGCCACACCAGCACAGGGACGGCCGCCTTCGGAGTGGGAGCAAAAGCCGCCCGAGATCCCGGACGACACACCCGGTCGCTGGCGTCCCGGGCGCGCGTCCCGTCAGTATGGCGTGCGGCTCGGCGTTAGTAGCGATGCGCCCCGCACCGTCGCCGGCATGCTCTGGACGCACGGCGTGGGCGACATGCAGTTCGGGCTGCTGTCGACGCGCTACCGCGACTTCGCGGCGCTCGGCGTGGGTGGCAGCGGTCTCGAAGGCGGCATCGGCACGGACTTCGCGATGGGCATTCGCCCCGATCTCGCTGCGGGTCAGGGGCCGGTGCTCCGAGCCGGGCTGCGCGCCGAGCTCTTCGGCAACCAGGACTTCTACACCTCATGGCTCGAGCTGCCGCAGTTGCAGCTCGGCTATGCGTGGCTCTTGCCGAAGCTGCGCGCCGAGCTCGGCGGTCGCGCGGGCGAAGTGCTCACCGGTCGCTTCGTCACACCGGAGGGGCGACGCAAGATCAACCTGCACCCGGACGTCGGCGCATACGCCACGCTTCAGCTCTCGGTGGTCCGGCTGGATCTCGAATGGACCTGGGTGGATCTGGCTGACTCGTTCGAGAGCTTACAGCGCGCTGGTGGACGCGTTTGCATCGTGGTCCGACGTTGGTCCGCCTGTGCGGACGCGCAGCGCTGGACCGCTGCGCGGCTAGAGAACGGTTCGGCGGCCACGCAATGGCTCTATCTGGGCGCCAGCGCAGCATACATCGACGAAGAACTGCGTTGAGGCATGTCACACACCTGTCATCTGGAACCGTGAACCGCCCCGGCTCGGCCGTAGATTGACGACGGGGGCCGACAACGTGTACAGGACACGGCCGTAGTTGGACTTTTCGCCAACCAGAGGGTGAATCACATGTTGAAGAATGGTTTGTTCGGCTCCTTGTTGCTCGCGGCTACTGCCTTGTCCGGATGCGCGTACGCCGCCGCTCCTGTGATGGGCACGATCTACACGAGCGTGAAGCACGGTGACACCGCGACCGGCGTGTCGAACGCGGGCGCCAAGCAGGGCGAGTCCTGCGCGACGTCGATCTTGGGCGTCGTGGCCACGGGCGATGCCAGCGTCGCGAGCGCGAGCCAGAAGGGTGGCATCTCGACCGTCTCCAACGTCGATCACCGCTCGATGAGCATCCTGGGCATCTACGCCGAGTACTGCACCGTGGTCTACGGTCAGTGAGCGTGTTGCGCTGAGCCCCAGGCGCCTGAGTTTCGTACGCTTCGGTGCAAGCCGCAGCGCACGAAACCGGCGCCGGCGCAGCGCTCGCTGCCGATATCGATACTCAGCGCGCGTCATCGTGCGTTCAATCCAGCGACCGCGCGCTTTCGTCAGCTGCAATGACCTGCTGTGCGGCCCTTTGCACTCACGAAATCATCGGCGTATTCTTACCGGTAGGAGTAATACATGCGCATCACCTCGAAAGGTCAAGTCACGATTCCTCGGGAGATTCGAGATCGATTCGGCTTCCTCCCGGAGACCGAAGTCGAGTTCCGCGTCGAAGGAAGCGCGGTCCGCTTGCTGAAGATCAAGGCGAAGCGGGGAGCCGGGCGCGGGGAGTCCGTCGTCAATCGGCTGCGCGGTAGCGCCGACGTGAAGATGACCACGGACGAGATCCTCTCCCTGACGAGGAAGTAGCCGATTGTGCTCACGCCAATGCTCGTCGACAGCAACGTCATTCTCGACGTCGCGACCGAAGAACCGCGATGGTACGACTGATCGGCCGAGGCGTTGGAGACTGCGGCCGAGCGCTGCACCCTCGTCGTGAACCCGATCATCTACGCGGAAGTATCGATCGGGTACAAGACGATCGAGGAGCTCGAGCGAGGCTTACCTCCCAGGATCTTCAGACGGGACGCTCTTCCGTACGAAGCCGTGTTTCTCGCAGGGAAAGCGTTTCTCCAGTACCGCAAGCGCGGTGGCAGGAAGAAGGTGCCGTTGCCTGATTTCTATATCGGGGCGCATGCGGCGATCGCTGGGCTCCGGCTTTTGACACGCGACGCGACGCGCTATCGAACCTTTTTCCCACGGTCGAGCTCATCGCACCAGCCTGATCTCAAGTCCACCCAACGCAGTGAGCGCGTTGTCTGTAGGCGATAGCAGGTCGACGACAGCTGCCTGGTGGTTGAGAATGGAATGGATGGTCGAGTATCGAATCCGACTTCCCGTTTTGCGAGCTCCGATATCGGCGCAGTTGCATCCCTGCGGATCTCGCGTGTTCGTGAACACCCAGATCGCCGGGATGTGAACACCCAGATCGCGATGTGAACGCTCGGATCGCCGGCATGTGAACACCGAGATCGGCAGCGTGAACACCGAGATCGGCGTGCGTGAACACGGCGCTTTTGGCGCCCGGCGGATCACGCGCGAGACGGTGACGCAGGTCGTGAATGTTGACATCCCGTCGCTCCT
>JADGRF010000166.1 GCA_017881055.1 Sandaracinaceae bacterium | reverse complement strand
GCTGTGCGTCGCGAAGGGTGACAACGGTACGCGCGAGATCCTCGAGAGCATCTTGAAGGGCGAAGAAGAAGCGATCGACTGGCTCGAGACGCAGCTCAACCTGGTCAAAGACCTCGGCAAAGAGCGTTATCTGGCCGAGCAGATCGACTGAAATGAGCGTGGTTGCGGTGCCGGTCGAGCGGCTCGGCTTTGGGCGTGCGCTCGCAGCGGTTGCGACTGCGTTCGTGATCGCCCAGCTGGCGGGCAAGGTGATCGTCGATGTGATGGCCCCGGGGGTCAATTTCGGCGCGTCGCTCGCACAGGTGGCGCCGGCGCTGCTCGCGCGCTCGGTCGTGCCGTCCATGCTCGCCTCCGAGCTCGCGCTCTTGGCGGTCGCGCTGGCGACGCCGTTGATCGCCGCGCTGCCGTTGCGCGCGGCACTCGGCCTCGAGCATGGCGCACCCGTGTCGGTGTTCGCGGCCGCGGCGGTCGGCACGATCCTGCTTGGTCCGCTCGGCGACACGCTGATGAGCGCGCTCTCGGCGCACTTCCCGAGCCTCGGCATGGGCACCGTGGATGCGCTGCGTGGCATCGCGCAGAAGCTGCCGCTGGCCTTGCTTTGGCCGGCATTCGCGCTCGCGCCGGGATTGGCCGAGGAGCTGCTGTTTCGCGGCGTGCTGCAGCGCTCGGTTGCGCCGGGCGTGTTCGCCGTCGGGCTCTCGGGCGTCGGGTTCGCGTTGTTCCACGTCGATCCCGTTCACGTTGCGGGGGTTTTGCCACTCGGGCTCTTCCTCGCGTGGGTGGGCCAGCGGGCGAGCACGCGCGTCACGGTGCTCGCGCATGTGCTCAACAACAGCTTCGCGTTGCTCGCCATCAAGAGCGAGGCGCTCGACGTGGGCTACGGAACCGAGCGCGATTTGCCGCCGCTCTGGCTCGCAGGCAGCCTCGTGGGCGTCGCGATCTGCGCTTGGGTCGTGGCGCGTGGGACCGAGCCGACCCGCGTGAAGCCGGTTGGTTAACCGACCCGAAATATGGTTATCTTCGGCGCATGTTGAAGATCGACCTCGAGGGTAAGCGTGCGTTCGTCGCGGGTGTGGCTGACGACGGCGGCTTCGGTTTCGCCATCGCCAAGCAGCTCGCGGAAGCAGGTGCAACGGTCTGCGTCGGCACGTGGCCGCCCGCGTACACGATCTTCACGAAGCTGATCCAACTCGGCAAGATCAAAGACTCGCTGCGGCTCAGCGATGGCAGCCAGCTCGCGTTCGAGCGCATCTACGCCTTCGACGCCGACTTCGACCACATGGCAGACGTGCCCGCCGAGATCCGCGAGAACCGTCGCTACAAAGATCATCCGGACTTCACCATCCAAGGCGTGGCCGATCGCTTCGTGAAGGACTTCGGCGAGAGGCCCTTCGACATCGTCGTGCACAGCCTGGCGAACGGGCCCGAGGTGCGTAAGCCGCTCGTGCAGACCAGCCGCAAGGGCTACCTGGCCGCGATGTCGGCGAGCGCGTACTCGTTCGTGTCGCTGGTGCGCAGCTTCAGCCCGCTGATGCGTCCGGGCGGCGTGTTCCTGAACTTGAGCTTCATGGCGTCCGAGCGCGTGATCCCAGGCTACGGCGGCGGTATGTCGTCGGCGAAGGCCGCGCTCGAGTCCGACACGCGCACGCTCGCGTTCGAGGTCGGTCGTTCGCACGGCCTGCGCGTGAACAGCATCTCGGCGGGCGCGTGGGCGTCGCGCGCGGCTAGCGCGATCGGCTTCATCGACCGCATGATCGCGTACACGAAGAAGAACTCGCCGCTGCCGGAGTCGATCACCGCGAACGAGGTCGGCGCGACCGCCGCGTTTCTGTGCAGCTCGCTGTCGTCCGGCATCACGGGCACTGTCGTGTACGTGGACAAGGGCTACCACGCGATGGGCATGGCGGCCGACGCGGCGACCGACGCGGGCTCTTGAGCCCGCGGGTCAAACAAGCCGGGCTCTTGAGCCCGCGAACCAATCAAGTCAGCTGAAGATCAGCTTCTTGTCGGCGGCGTCGACGAGGCCTTGCGCGATCAGCGTGTTCACGGCGTCTTCGAGCGTCAGGTTCTCGTAGGTTTCTCCGGGCGGGAGCAGGACTTCGTACGCAGCGATGAGGCCGCTCGGCTTTCTCGGAAGCAGGCGTTGGCCCAGCGTACAGAGCACCGCCTCCGAGAGGCGTGTCTGCACGCGCGCACGCCGCGCACTCGGGAGCGCGCGTAGCAAATGCTCCGAAGCGCCGGCTGCGCTGCTGGTGCGTACCGCGCCCAGCACGAGCGCCCCGCTGCTCACCGCGTCGAGCGCGGCTTCGAGCGCTCCGGGAGCATCGAGCTCGGAGACCACGATCAGCTCGCTGTCGGCGCGAGTCGCGCCTTCGATGCCAGCGGCGAACGAGACACAGTGCGCTCCGACCTGGCGATGGGAGACCACCACCTGGGCCCTTCCGTGCATCAGCTCGATCGGATCTTCCACCGTGGTCACGTGCCGTGCGCCATGCGCGAGCGCATGATCGATCAGCGCGGCGAGCGTCGTCGTCTTGCCGC
>JADGRF010000165.1 GCA_017881055.1 Sandaracinaceae bacterium | reverse complement strand
GAATTTTGTGGCCCTGCTCACCCATCTTCTGCGGCGGCAGAGGCCCGCATCGGCGAAGTTCACGACCGCGGGCTCACCGAACGCGACCTCGGGGCCGAGCTCGAAGCGCAGGCAATCGGCTGCGACCAAGCGATAGCCGGCCCCGAGCGCGATGTCGTGCTGCTGACCGGGCGAGCGATCCGAGAGCGTCATCGTGGTGGCCACGCTGCCGTAGGGACCCGAGCCGCGCCCTTTGTGGATTCGACCGGCGATGTCGAATGTGCCCTGCGTGGGGTGATGGCTCGCGTGGCGCAACGACGTGCCAAGCTGCACGCCGCAGCCGGAACAGCAGAGCAACACGAGCGCAGCTGCAAACCGCGCGAGCCGAGGGGGCGCCAAGGACCCGGATCGAGCACGCTCACGCACGTGCGACCGGGCACGAGCTTGAGCTCCGTCGACCGTGGCGATCATGCCGCGCGGTCTACCACGAACGTTGCAGCCGACGAAAGCTCGTTGCGACGGCGTAGGCCGGCCCGTTCACTGAGCCAACGCAGGGGATGATCGTTTGTGAGGCGCGTCGCCGGAGACACCGCGGCGACGCGGAATAGAGCGTGAGGCGAAACGTTGCTCGTGCCGATGTTCTCGCAGTCACACGTACGAGCTCTGCCGAAACGCCTGCTCGGCGCATGGACTCGTGATCCCTGGCTCGCGGCGTCCCTGCTCGGCCTCTTGTGCTTGCTGGTGGCCGCGGCAGCCTTCGCGAGTGACGCGGGCATCACGCTCGATGAGCGATCACTCGTGGACTACGGCAACGGGATCGTGGCCTGGTACCGCAGCGGCTTCACGCTGCGAGCCGCGACCAAGGACGGCATTCTCGTCATCTACGGCGGCCTGTTCGATCTCATCGCGCAGACGCTCGCGCGCCATTCGCCTCTGGGCGTGTACGAGACACGGCACCTGCTATCCGCGCTGGCGGGCGTGCTCGGCGTCGTAGCCACGTGGAAGCTCGCGGCGCAGCTGGGTGGTACGCGGGCAGGCTTTCTCGCAGCGCTCATGTTAGCTGCAACGCCTGCGTGGTTCGGTCACGGCCTCTTCAATCCGAAAGACATCCCGTTCGGCGCCGCCGCTGCGTTCTACACGTACGCCTGCGTGCGAATCGCCCTTGCGCAGGGGCCCCTATCCTTTCGCGATGCCGGTCGCGCGGGCTTGGCGCTCGGGCTTGCCCTCGGCATACGTTCCGGCGGCATGTTCATCGCGAGCTACTTTCTGCTCGCGGTGCTCGGCGCCCTGGCGCTGGACACGAAGCTCGCACCGCGCGGGCGACTCCTCGCGGACGCCTGCCTGAAAGTCGTCGTCGCGCTCGCGTTGGCTTGGGCGGTCATGCTCATCGCGTGGCCCTGGGCGCAACTGGCGCCTTTCACGCGGCCGTTCGAAGCTGCTGCCGATGCCGCGCACTTCGGCTGGAGAGGCAAGGTGCTCTTCGAGGGACGGTCGATCTCGGCGCACCACCTGCCGGCCAGCTACTTGCCCGTCTGGTTCGCGATCACGCTTCCGGAGACGTACGCGCTCGCGCTCCTGGCGGGCGTCGTCGCCGCGATTCGCAGCTATCGAACGACCGTGCTCGTCCCGCGTAGGATCTTGGCCGCGGGCATCCTCGCGCTGAGCGCGCTCTTGCCCCTCGGCGCCGTGATCGTGGAACGACCACTCATCTACGATGCGCACCGTCACTTCTTGTTCCTGCTGCCGCCATTGGCTGCAGCCGCGGGCCTTGCACTGTCGAGCTACTTCGGCAGCGCGCGCGTTCCTAAGCCGCTGCGGCTGCTAGGTGCGGCGCTGCTGATCGGCCTGCTCGCGCTGACGTTCATCGACATGCGCAGTCTTCATCCGTACGAGTACACGTACTTCAATCGCACGTTCGGTGGGTTGCCCGCCGCCGCAGGCCGCTTCGAGACCGACTACTGGGGCGCGAGCTACAAAGAAGGCTTGGCGTGGGTGGTGCAGCATCCCGCGCCCGGAACATCGGCTCCGGTCCGCATCGCGTGGTGTCATCGCTCGATCCCGCTCGAGTACTACCTTCGCAGCTGGCACATCAAAAGAAGCCAGTTCCGGATGGTCGCCGACCTGAAGCACGCGGACATCTATCTTGCGGGCACTCGACGCGGCTGCCCGAAGCCACCCGGACAGCTCGTGCACGTGGTCGAGCGCGAGGGCGTGGGGCTGCTCAAAGTAACGCGGCTGGCGCAGCCTACCGAGTAACCGGGGAATACCTTTTGCTGGGTTCTCGGGGTAGCGTCCGCGCGTTTTGCAGCTCGCCCCGCCCGACACGCGACGCCTCGACCGCTGGCTCTGGCTCGCTGCGCAGAGCCTCTTGGCCGGCGCTGCCGCCTGGCTCTGCTGGCCCGCGACGCACGCGTTCCTGCGCATGACGATCGGCCGCCTTGCGGAGCCGTGTGCGCTCTGGTGGCTCGAGCCGCTGTTCTTTCGCGCAGCGCTCGCAGCTCATCACGGCACTCCTCTCTACGGCCCGCCGAGCCTCGACTACACGCCCGGCATCTACAACCCGGGGCTCGCGGTCGCTGGGGGCCTCTTGCTGAGCGTCTTTGGCGACGAGCTCACCGTCGTTCGCACGTTCTCGTTTACGTGTCTGCTCGCGCTGGCGACTCTGATCGCATGGTGGTCGGCGCGTGAAGCGAAGAGCCCCGCGGTGGGCATCGTGGCGTTCAGCCTCGTGCTCTCCACCGTCACGTCGATGGGGACACCGCTCACCGTCACCAACGTCGATGTGCCGTGCGTGCTGTTCTGCGTGCTGGCGTGCTTCCTCGTGGCCCGTGAACAGACCGACTCGATCGCGGCCACCGTGGCGGCGGCATTCTGCGTCGTGATCGCGTTCGCGTTCAAACAACCGGGCTGTCTGATCGCCGCACCGATCGCGCTGCACCTGCTGACGCAACGCCCCAAGCGCGCGCTCCTGTTCGTGGCCGTGACCGCAGGTCTCGCCGGCGCGATGGTCGGCGCGCTCTTGCTCGCGTCGTCGGGCTGGTACTGGACGTACGCGGTGAAGATCCCGCTGCACACCGAGCGCGTACCGCAACCGCAGCTGCTCGCCACGCTCTTGAAAGAGCACCGGCTCGCCACGCGCGCCGCGCAAGGCATGCCGCTCTTGCTCATGGTGCTCGGGCCGAAGCACACGCGCTGGCTCTGGCTGCCGCTCGCGGCCACCTTCACGCTGATGGCGTACCTCGGCGTGAGCAAAGCCGGCGGTGGCAGCAACACCCTTCTGCCCTTCTACGTCGGCGGCGTGCTGCTCTTCGTCATGCTGCCGCAGCTGACACAGGTGTGGCGTGGCAGACGCGCAGCGCAGGTGATCGAGCTGCTGCTGGTAGCGGCGGTGATTGGCGTGGGCGCCACCTTTTCGAACGCGAAGCTCGAGGAGTTCTGCCGGCTCGAAGCAGGCCTCGTGCGAGCATCGGTGCATGGCCGCCCCGAGCGCAAACTGCTCGCGCCGATCCATGCGTTCGAGGCGCGCCTCCGGCAGCGGATCCAAAGACTGCCGAAGCCTGTCTTCGTAGGTGCGCGCTTCTTCGGCGCCGGCTGGCCCATGAACACGCACCAGACACCGCTCTACGAGGGCAGCGTGCGCACGGCGTTCTTCGACGTGCCCAAGAGTCTGGATCCGGTTCTTTCGTCCCATCACTATGCGTCGATGGTCGTCTGGGACTACCCGCACGACATCGGCTTCAAGGAGCGCCTCAAGCGCTACTACGAGCCCAAAGGCACGATCGGGACCGACCCTCTGGTCGGCTTGCGCGTACGAATCTGGAAACCACGCCGAGCCCACCGCTGATCAAGTACGCTTGCCGAAGAGGAATCAACATGCCCCCAGCCGTCCCACGAACGCAGAGCGCCGAGAACCTCGCCTGGCTCGATCTCGAGATGACCGGCCTCGATCCGGAGCAGCACGTGATCGTGCAAGCCGCGCTGATCATCACCAACAAGAAGTTGGAACCCATCGAAGAGTACGCGTGCGACGTGTGGCAACCCGAGGCCGAGCTCGCGAAGATGGTGCCGTTCGTGCGCGACATGCACGAGAAGAACGGGCTCATTGCCAGAGTACGCGCATCGAAGCTCGATGTTGCAGCGGCAGAGAAGAACCTGCTCGAGCGCGTGGCGGGACACTGTGCGTATCCCGCCACGCTGTGCGGCAACAGCATCGGCCAAGACAAGCGCTTCGTGGAGCGGCACATGCCGGGCCTCGCGGGGTATCTCAGCTATCGCATCGTCGACGTGAGCTCGATCAAAGTGCTGGCGCGGCTGTGGTACGGCGAGTCCGCGGTCTACGTGAAGCCGCCGGACGGTGCGCACGATGCGCTCGT
>JADGRF010000164.1 GCA_017881055.1 Sandaracinaceae bacterium | reverse complement strand
TTCTCGGTCGCCAACCTGCCGGTCAGCAACACCCACTATCCCACGCACGGCCTGGACCGCATGCTGATCTTCGGCGTCGGTCTGAGCGAGACGTTCGAGCTGGGCAAGCGTGGCCCGCGCGGCGAGGCGGCTGACTTGCATGCCGCCGCGGCCGAACACCGGATCGTCGCCACACTCGCCGACAGCGTGAACGAGGCGCGCGATGCGCTGGCTCGTGCGGTGTACGCGCAAGTGCGGGCACAGACTCTCGATGAGGCGCTGCGCACCGGGCAAGCCGAAGCCGACATTGCGAAGGGTCGGCTCGATCATCAGGCGCTCTCCGGCGTCGATTACGACCGGCTGCTGATCGATCTCGCGAGCTTGCAGGCCGATGTCGCGCGCGCGCACGCCGAGCAAGCCGCGGCGCTCGAACGCTGCAGCGCCGCGCTCTTGGCGCGCTGCGATCTCGGCGTGGCCGGTGTTGCCGACATCGACGTCGCTGCGGTCGTGCCTGACGCCGTGACGGGCCACGAGGTCGAGAGCCGCGCCGATCTCGCCGCGCTGCAGAAGGATCGCGACGCCTTCGGCAAAGAAGCCCAGCTGGCCAGCCGTCGGGCAATCCCCGATCTCACCTTCCGTCTTGGCTATACGCGCGACAACTTCACGGTATCCGGCGACAACCTGAACACGCTCGCTCTGTCCGTGGCACTGCCGCTGCCGGTGTTCGATCGTGGTCAGCACGATCAGAGCAGGGCCCTGGCTCAGGCGGACCAGCTCGAAGCAATGGCGCGCGCCACACTCACGCGTGCGCGCGGTCAGCTGGCAGAGCTCGTGGATCGCAAGAGCGCCGTGGAAGCCGCGCTCAAGGCGGTCGAGGGCGACGTGCTGCCGCGCGCCGAGCGTGTGCTGGTATCGCAGGAAAAGGGCCTCGAAGAAGGCCAGCTCGACATGACCGATCTGCTCTTGGCTCGACGTCAGGCGGTGACGCTGCGCATGCAAGCTCTCGACCTGCGCTTCGAGCTCTTCGACATCAAGAATGACATTCGACGAACGCTGGGCCTGGACGGAGCGCTCGCACACAGGTGAAAGACATGAGTTCCAAAGTCGGCACTTCCGAGACGATCACGAGCTCGTCTTCCCTTCGGCCCAAGTCGAACAACGTGCTCGCCATGCTGGGCGCCGTCGTGGTCGCGGCGCTCGCCGTGTACGGCGCGGCATCGTATTCGCGTAAGCCCCCCGAGCCGGTTCCGCCGCCCGCGGGCATGCACGTCGGTGAGCACGACGTCACGCTGTCGCAGGACGCGCCGCAGTGGGACGTGTTGAAGACAGGCAAAGCGACGAAGGCCGCGCCGCACTGGACGGACCCGGTGGTGGCGCGCGTACGTATCGACGAAGCGCACGCCGCGCGCATCGGCTTGCCGCTGGCCGGCGTGGTGAGCAACGTCTTCGTGGAGCTCGGTCAGCAGGTGAAGAAGGGGCAGCCGCTGCTCACCGTCACCAGCGCCGATCTCGCCTCGCTGCGCAGCGACGTGGCGCAGGCCAACGTGGATGTCGAAGTGGCGCGCGCGCAGTACCAGCGCGTGCACGACATGGTCGCTGCGCGCTTGATGCCCGGCAAAGACGAGCTGGTGGCCGATGCGCAGAAGCGTCAGGCCGAGCTGCACCTCGCCACCGCGCAGTCGCGCGTCGAAGCACTGCGCGTTGCGCAGAAGGGCAGCAACGAGTTCACTGTGAACGCGCCGCGTGATGGCGTCGTGGTCGAGAAGAACGTGCTGCCTCAGCAGCAGGTATCGCCGGACGTCACGCTGATGCAGATCGCCGACGTGTCGGACGTGTGGGTGGTCGCCGATCTGTTCGAAGGTCAGGCCGAGGGCGTGCAGATCGGCTCGCCGGTCCGCATCACGCTGCCGTCGCTGCCGGGCTTCTCGATCGAGACGAAGGTCGACATGGTCTCCGCCGTGGTGGATGCCGAACGCCACAGCATTCCTGTGAAGGTTCATCTGCCGAACGCCGACGGTAAGCTGCGTCCGAACGAGTACGCCGACATGCGCTTCCGCTTGGACTTGCCCGGTGCAGCTGTCGAGGTGCCGGCGTCGTCGCTGGTCTCGGACGGCGCCACGCAATACGTGTACGTGCAGAGCGGCCCTGGGCAGTTCGCGCGTCGCACCGTGCTCGCGGGTCCCGTCCGCGACGGACAGGTTGCGATCACGGAAGGCCTGAAGGAAGGCGAGACCGTCGTCATCCAGGGCGGCATTCTGCTCGATAACCAGATCACGCTGGCTCACTGAGCCCGACCGATTACTGAACCAAAGAGGTACCTGCCGTGGACTACTTGCTGAATCTCTCGGTAAGGACGCGCCTTTTTGCGTTCGTGCTAGCAACGGTGATCGGGGTTTGGGGCTATTTTTCCTACAAGAACCTGACGATCGAAGCGTTCCCCGACCCAACTGACACGCAGGTCCAGGTGATCACGATCTTCGCCGGGCAGCCGAGCGAAGAAGTCGAGCGGCGCGTATCGGTGCCGATCGAGCGCGAAGTGAACGGCACGCCGGGCCTCACGCGCTTGCGCAGCATCTCGTTGTTCGGTCTGTCGATGGTCACGCTGACGTTTGCCGACGGCGTCGACCCGTTGATCGCGCGTCAGCAAGTCACCGAGCGCTTGAGTGGAGTCGAGCTGCCGGACGGAGTTCATCCGCAGCTCGGCCCTCTGGCCACGCCCATCGGTGAGGTCTATCGCTACACGTTGGTGGGCAAGGGCGCCGACCCGATGTCGCTGCGTACGCTGCAGGACTGGGTCGTGGAGCCGCAGTTTCTCCAGGTGCCGGGTGTCGCCGACGTCGTGTCGTACGGCGGCCTAGTCAAAGAGATCCACGTGCAGCCGGATCCGACGCGCATGGCCGCGCTCGGCATCGGTTTGCAGCAGGTGTTCGACGCGCTGTCGAAGGCGAGTGCCAACGCGACCGGCGGCTACGTGCAGCGCGGCGCCGAAGCGTTCGTGATCCGTAGTATCGGCATCCTCGGCTCGATCGAAGACATCGGCAATGTCGGCATCGACGTTCAGAACGGCGTGCCCGTGCTGATCAAGGACGTCGCGAACGTGAGCACGGGCTGGGCGCCGCGCCAAGGCGTGGTCACGCGCGGCACGGACGAAGACGTGGTCGAAGGCATCGTGCTGATGCGTCGCGGCGAGAATCCTTCGAACGTGCTCGAGGGCCTGCGCGAGAAGATCGATCATGTGAACAAGGCGCTGCTCCCGCCCAACGTGAAGATCCACGCGTTCTACGACCGCACCGAGCTGGTGAACACGACGGTCCACACGGTGTTCCACAACTTGCTCGAAGGCGCCGTGCTCGTGTGCTTGGTGCTGTTCGCGTTCATGCTCTCGGTGCGCGCGTCGTTGATCGTGGCGACTGCGATTCCGCTCTCGCTGGCGACGAGCTTCATCTATCTCAAGGCGCGCGGCATGAGCGCGAATCTGTTGTCGATGGGTGCGGTCGACTTCGGCATCATCGTCGACGGCGCCGTGATTCTGATCGAGCACCTGTTTCACAAGCTCGCTCCGCACACGGCCGAGGAGGCCAAGCATCCGGTGCCTCCGGCCGTGCTGGTCGAGCGCGTGATCGCCACCAGCAAAGAGGTGGCGCGGCCCACGCTGTTCTCGCTCTTGATCATCATCGCGGCGTACCTGCCCATCTTCTCGCTGCAGCGTGTCGAGGGACGCATCTTCGCGCCGCTCGCGCACACGGTCGTGAGCGCGCTGCTTGGCGCGCTCTTGATCAGCTTCACGCTCGTGCCGGCGCTCGCGTACTTCGCGTTGCGTCGCGCGAAGGTGCAGAAAGAGTCGCCGCTCTTGCGCTGGGCGCAGGCCGCGTTCACGCCGACGCTGCGTTGGTCCATGAGCAACGCGCCGACCGTGCTCATCGCTTCGCTCGGCATGATGATCACGGCGGTCACGCTGCTGCCGCGCCTCGGCTCGGAGTTCTTGCCGGCGCTGAACGAGGGCGCGCTGTACGTCACGTTCACGCTGCCGGACAACGTCTCGCTCGACGAAGGCCGGGCGCTCACGCCGCTGCTCAAAGAGAAGCTGATGCGCACGCCGGAGGTCACCGAGCTGCTCTCGCAGCTGTGGCGCCCCGAGGACGGCACCGACGCCAAGCTGCCGAACAACCTCGAGATCTTCATCAAGCTGAAGCCGCTCGACGAGTGGCGGCCGAACATAGGCATCGACGAGCTCACGGCCGAGATGTCGCGCAACGTGGCGGAGATCCCCGGGCTCGACTACAACTTCTCGCAGCCGATCCGCGACAACGTGAACGAGAACATCTCGGGCCAGCAGGGTCAGATCGCCGTGAAGATCTACGGCGATGACCTGACGATGTTGCAGGCTGCCGCTGAAAAGACCCGGGTTGCGATCTCGGCCGTGCCGGGTGCAGCTGACGTCGGTGTGGTGAAGGCCAGCGAGTCACCGCAGGTGGTGGTGCGGCTCAATCGCGGAGCGCTCGCTCGCTACAACCTCGCGATGGGCGATGTGCAGGACTACGTGGAGACGAGCCTCGGCGGTCACGTCGCCACGGCGCTCTGGGAAGGACAGCGTCACTTCGACGTGACGGTGCGCTTGCCCGCGGCGAACCGCTCCGATCTGGACGCGATCCGTGCGATCAAATTGCCGATCAAGGACGGCTCGGTCGTACCGCTCTCGGCGGTCGCCGAGGTCACGACCGGCACGGGTCGCGCTGCGATCACGCGCGAGAACGGCAAGCGCTACATCGGCGTGCGCATGAACGTGCGCGGTCGCGATCTCGGCTCGTTCGTGGCGGAAGCGCAAAAGCGCGTCGCGCGGGCGGTGCCGCTCGCACCCGGCTACGAGATGACCTGGGGCGGCGAGTTCGAAAACCAGCAGCGCGCTATGGCACGCTTGCAGCTGGTGATCCCGGTCGCGCTCTTGCTCACGTTCCTCTTGCTGTTCTCGACGTTCGGTACGCTGTTCGACTCGTTCATGATCCTGCTCGTCGCGCCCTTCG
Source organism: Sandaracinaceae bacterium (assembly GCA_017881055.1). Lineage (GTDB taxonomy): Bacteria > Myxococcota_A > Polyangia > Polyangiales > JAFGIB01 > JADGRF01. The sequence continues at coordinate 27,192 of JADGRF010000164.1, read as the reverse complement.
CCCTGCTCGGTGGCATCGCGGGCCTCGCGTTGGTTGGCATGCCACTGTCGGTGTCGGCCGCTGTCGGCTTCATCGCGCTGCTGGGACAAGCGGTGCTCAACGGCGTCTTGATCGTGTCGGCGATCCGCGTGCGGCTGACCGACGGCGAAGCGATCGACGACGCGGTGTTCAACGGCACGACCGAGCGCCTGCGCGCGGTGCTGATGACGGGCTTGCTCGCGTCGCTTGGGCTTCTGCCTGCGGCGCTGTCGCATGCGATCGGCAGCGAGACCCAGCGACCGATCGCGGTCGTGGTGGTGGCCGGCACCGTGTCGGCCTCGCTCGTGACGCTGGTCGTCTTGCCGGTCGTGTACGCCGCGGCATGCCGCGTTCGCGTTCGTTTCGACGCCTACAAGCAGGCTCGCGAGGCAGCCGAAGACGCCGCATCGGCCGTGTAGGGAAACGTATGATTGCGAGAGAATGCGGGCTGAGGCGCATATGGGCGAGAAGGCTTTCTTGAATTCTGGGCGCATCGGGCGATGCTCGCGGCCTTGGACGCCCTACTCAACCTCTCGGTCCGCACCCGCCTGTTCTCGTTCGTGCTTGCCGCCGTGATCGGGGTCTGGGGCTTCTACGCCTACAAGAACCTGACGATCGAGGCGTTTCCGGATCCTACGGACACGCAGGTCCAGGTGATCACGATCTTTCCGGGACAGCCGACCGAGGAGATCGAGCGCCGCGTCTCGATGCCGATCGAGCGCGAGCTCAACGGTACGCCGGGCCTGGTGCGCCTGCGCAGCATCTCGCTGTTCGGTCTGTCGATGGTCACGCTCACGTTCGGCGATGGGGTCGAGCCGCTGGTTGCCCGGCAGCAGGTCAACGAGCGTTTGAATGGCGTCAGTCTGCCGGAAGGCATCCATCCCGATCTCGGCCCGCTCGCCACGCCGATCGGCGAAGTCTACCGCTGCACGCTCGACGGCACCGGCGCCGACCCGATGTCGTTGCGCACGCTGCAGGAGTGGGTAGTGCGCCCGCAGTTCTTGCAGGTGCAGGGCGTGGCCGACGTGGTTTCGTATGGTGGCCTAGTGCGCGAGATCCACGTGCAGCCGGATCCGACGAAGCTGTCCGCGATGGGAGTCGGCTTGCGCGCCGTGTTCGAGTCGCTGTCCAAAGCCAGCGCCAACGCTACGGGCGGTTATGTGCAACGCGGCTCGGAGGCGTTCGTCATTCGCAGCATCGGCATCCTCGGCTCGATCAGCGACATCGGCGCCGTGCGCGTGGGCATGCACGACGGTGTCCCGGTCACGATCAAGGACGTGGCCACGGTCAGTGAAGGTTGGGCGCCGCGTCAGGGTGTAGTCACGCGCGGTCGCAACGAAGACGCGGTCGAAGGCATCGTGCTGATGCGCCGCGGAGAGAATCCTTCGGTCGTGCTCGACGCGCTGCGCTTGAAGATCGCGCACGTGAACAAGGACCTCTTGCCGCCGGGCGTGTCGGTCAAGGCGTTTTACGATCGCACGAACCTCGTCGATACGACGCTGCACACCGTGTTCCACAACCTGCTCGAGGGCGCGATCCTGGTTTGCCTCGTGCTCTTCGCGTTCATGTTGTCGGTGCGCGCGTCGCTGATCGTCGCCACGGCCATTCCGCTCTCGCTCGCCACCAGCTTCATCTATCTGAAGTCGCGCGGCATGAGCGCAAACCTCTTGTCGATGGGCGCGGTCGACTTCGGCATCATCGTCGACGGCGCAGTGATCCTGATCGAGCACCTGTTCCACAAGCTCGCGCCGCACGACGCCGAGCATATGCAGCCGCTCGAGCCGCGTGTGCTTGCCGACCGCGTGATTGCCACCAGCAAGGAAGTCGCGCGGCCGACGCTGTTTTCGCTGTTGATCATCATCGCGGCGTACTTGCCGATCTTTTCCCTGGAGCGCGTCGAAGGTCGCATCTTCGCGCCGCTCGCGCACACGGTCGTGAGCGCGCTGCTCGGTGCGCTCCTGGTCAGCTTCACGCTCGTGCCCGCGCTGGCGTACTTCGCGCTGCGCAAGCCGCGCTTGCAGCGTGAGTCGCCGCTCCTGCGCTGGGCGCAAGCGGCGCTGGCACCGACGCTGCGCTGGGCGATGGACAATGCCGCCGCCGTGTTCATCGCATCGGTCGGCATGCTGGTTGCGGCCATCATGCTCGTGCCGCGCATGGGCTCGGAGTTCTTGCCCGCGCTCAACGAAGGTGCGCTGTACGTGACGTTCACCTTGCCGGACAACATCTCGCTCGATCAGGGTCGTGCCCTCGCGCCGATCCTGAAGAAGAAGCTGGCTCGCAGTCCCGAGGTGACGGAGCTGCTCACACAATTGGGTCGACCGGAGGACGGTACCGACCCGACGTTGCCGAACAACCTCGAGATCTTCGTGAAGTTGAAGCCGCTGGACCAGTGGCGGCCCAAGATCAAAGACTTGGACGCGTTGACCGCCGAGATGGCCAGCAACCTGGGCGACATCCCCGGCATCGACTACAACTTTTCGCAGCCAATCCGTGACAACGTCGCCGAGAACATCTCCGGCCAATTCGGGCAGATCGCGGTCAAGATCTACGGCGACGATCTCGAGGAGCTGCAGCGGGCGGCCGACAAGACGCGCGACACGATCGCTGCCGTCGCCGGTGCAGCTGACGTGGGCGTGGTGAAGGCGAGTGAGTCGCCGCAGATCGTGGTGCACCTCGATCGCAACGCGCTGGCTCGCTACGACCTCGACATGGGCGATGTGCAGGACTACGTGGAGACCAGTCTCGGCGGTCACGTGGCGACGGAGCTCTGGGAAGGTCAACGCCGCTTCGACGTCACGGTGCGTTTGCCGGCCGCGAGCCGGTCGGATCTCGACGCGATTCGTAGCATCAAGATTCCTCTGGGTACTGGCGCGACGATCCCGCTCTCCGCGGTGGGTGACGTCTCGCTCGGCACGGGCCGCGCCGCGATCACGCGCGAGAACGGCAAGCGCTACATCGGCGTGCGCATGAACGTGCGCGGCCGAGACCTGGGCTCGTTCGTGAGCGAAGCCCAAGCCAAGGTGGCCTCGGTGGTGAAGCTGCCGGCAGGCTACGAAACCACGTGGGGCGGGGAATTCGAGAATCAGCAGCGCGCGATGGCGCGGCTGCAATTGGTGATCCCGGTCGCGCTGCTGCTGACGTTTCTGCTGCTGTTTTCGACCTTCGGCACGCTCTTCGACTCGTTCGTGATCTTGGCGACGGTACCGCTCGCGCTGCTCGGCGGTGTGGCGGGGCTCGCATTCACGGGGATGCCGCTTTCCGTGTCGGCGGCCGTTGGGTTCATCGCGCTGCTCGGGCAAGCGGTGCTGAACGGCGTGCTGGTGGTGTCCGCGATCCGCGTGCGGCTGACCGCTGGCGAATCGTTCGAACAGGCGGCGATCAACGGCACCGACGAGCGCCTGCGCGCCGTGTTGATGACCGCGCTGCTCGCCTCGTTGGGCCTTTTGCCTGCAGCCATGTCGCACGCCATCGGTAGCGAAACGCAGCGTCCGATCGCGGTGGTCGTCGTGGCAGGCACGGTCTCTGCGGCGCTCGTGACGCTGGTCGTCTTGCCGGTCCTGTACTCGGTGGCATGTCGCGTGAGAGCGCGCTTTGGCCCGCGCGATGTGACCTCTGAAACGGTCGCCGCTCCTGCGTGAGCCTCGTCGCGTCCGGCAAGCGCCGCGCCCGCCGGGGCCGCTCGCGCGGCCTTGGCGGCTCGTGATACAATCTGATCATGCATCGCGTCCACGTGAGCTCGAAAGTGCCGTGGGAAACGGAGGTCGGTTACAGCCGGCTGGTTAAAGTTGGTCGGCAGATCTACGTGAGCGGTACGACCGATGCGCTGCCGACGGGCGTGGCGGCTGCGCCCGATGCCTACGCTCAGGCGCTCGGCGTGTTTCGCAAGATCGAAGCTGCGTTGCAGGAAGTCGGCGCCAGCTTGGCGGACGTCGTGCGCACGCGCATGTTCGTCGTGCACATCAAGGACAACTATCCGGGGATCGCGCGGGCTCACAAGGAGCTGTTCGAGAAGACGCTGCCCGCGGCCACGATGGTCGAGGTGGTCGGGCTCGTGCACGAGAGCTTGCTGATCGAGATCGAGGTCGACGCGATCGAGGGCCTGGGCCTTGCGAGCTTTGCCGTGCGTCCGCGCATCGTCGAGGCGTCGTTCGAGCCGGAGTCGGATCTCGCCACGATGCTGCGTACGGTGGATTTGCCCGTGCCAGCTGACGGTGGCGCGGTGCGCATGCTCAAGGCGTACGTGGGTGGCGAGCTCGTCGGGTGTGTGGGCTACGAACGCTACGGCGAGAGCGCGGTGCTGCATTCGCTGGTGGTGATTCGCGAGGCCAAGGGCGAGGGCGTGGGCCGGACGCTGGTCGAGTCGCTGATTGCGCGGCTGCGCGACGTGGGCGTTTCGCGGATCTTCCTCGCGACCACCGACACGGCGCAGTACTTCGGGTACCTCGGTTTTTCGACCGTTCCGAAGAGCTCGGTCGACCCGGCGGCGCTCGCTTCCCAGGAGCTCGCGTCCTACGAAGGCGAAGAGGCGATCTACATGCGGTACGTGATCAAGCGGCGCGGTTGATGACCGTGAAGCTCGTGCATGCAGCCGATCTGCATCTCGACAGCCCGCTGCGCGGCCTCGCGCGCTATCCGGGTGCGCCGCTGGACCGTATGCGCGGCGCCACGCGCAGGGCGCTCGAGAACTTGGTCGCGCTCTGCATCGACGAAGACGCGAAGCTGCTGGTGCTGGCGGGCGACCTCTACGACGGCGAATGGAAGGACTACTCCACGGGGCTGTTTTTCGCGAGTCAGATGACGCGCCTGCGCGAAGCGGACGTGCAGGTGGTGTGGATTCGCGGCAACCACGACGCGCAGAGTCAGATCACGCGGCACCTGCGTCTGCCTGACAACGTGCGCGAGCTGGCCTGCGAGCACGCGGAGACGCAGCTTTACGAAGACCTGGGCATCGCGGTGCACGGTCGCGGCTTTGCGACGCGCGCAGTGACCGAGAACCTGGCGCAGAGCTACCCGGAGCGGCGTGCGGGCCTGCTCAACATCGGGCTACTGCATACGTCGGTCACGGGTCGGCCTGGTCACGAGCCCTACGCGCCGTGCACGCTCGATGGCTTGCGCAGCAAGGGCTACGACTACTGGGCGCTCGGGCACGTGCATGCGCGCGAGGAGCTGTCCGACGATCCCTGGGTCGTGTTTCCTGGCAACCTGCAGGGGCGCCACGCGAAGGAGACGGGCGAGAAGGGGGCCACACTGGTCACGTACGACGAGCGCGGTATCCGCTCGGTCGTGCACAAGCCGCTCGATGTCGTGCGTTATGCGCAGCTGCCGGTGGACTTGAGCGGCGCGCGTGACTTCGACGATGCGCTGGAGGTCGTGCGTGTGCAGCTGACGAGAGCGGCGCGCGATGCCGAAGGCCGTACGCTGGCGGTCCGGCTCGTGCTTTTCGGCGCGAGCTCGCCACATACCGCGCTGCGCGGCAGTCCGCAGCACTTCGCAGAGAACGTGCGCGCGGTCGCTGTGGACGTCGGCGGTGACGACCTGTGGGTCGAGAAGATCGTGTGGCAGACGGAGCCGTCGCTGGAGCAAGCGCTGCTGCGCCAGGGCGAAGGGGCGCTCGCGGAGCTGACCAGCGCGCTCGATGCGCTGCGCGAGGATGAAAGCGCGCTGCAAGAGCTGGCGGCGGAGGAGCTGTCGGATCTCGCCAAGAAGCTGCCCGCGGAAGTGCGTGAAGGCGACGACGGCGTGCAGCTCGACGACGCTAAATACTTGGCGACGCAGCTGGCGGAAGTAGAGGCGCTGCTGCTCGACCGCTTACTCTCTCGGCGCTCGGGCGACACCGGCTCGGAGGGCGCATGAAGCTAGTGCGCCTGGACCTGCGCGCCTTCGGGCCGTTCACGGATACGGTGCTCGATTTTGCAACCGAGCGTCCGGCCGTGCACGTGATCTACGGCGCGAACGAGGCCGGCAAGAGCAGCGCGCTGCGCGCGATCCACGACTTGTTCTACGGTATTCCGGAGACCACGGCCGACGGGCACGTGCACCAACTCAAGGAGCTGCGGATCGCGGCGCTGGTGCGCGATGCTCGCGATCGCGAGCTGCACGTGGTGCGGCGCAAGGGGCGAAAGGACACGTTGCTCGATGTCGCGGGTGTCGCCCTGCCGGGCGCCGAAGCGTCGTGGCTCACCGCGGGCGTCGCAGAGCCCCACTTCCGCTCGTTCTTCGGGTTGAGCTACGCGAGCCTCGAGCACGATGCCAAGCAGCTGCTATCCGGAGCGGGTGATTTGGGTGAGAGCTTGTTCGGTGTGGGCATCGGTGGCCGAGGCATTCACGACGTGCTGACGGGTCTTGCGAGCGAGGCCGACGCGATCTTCCGGCCGCGTGGTCAGGTCCAGAAGCTGAACGAAGCGCTTGCGCTGCTCGAGAACGCCCGGCGCGCGGAGCGCGAGGCCTCGGTGGACGCCAAGGCCTTCCAGCTGCAAGTGACGCACATCGCCGAGGCCGAAGCACGCGAGCGCGCGCTGCGTGAGCACGGCAGCACACTGCGCGCGGAGCGCGTGCGACTCGAGCGCGTGGATCGCATTCTGCCGCTCTTGGCCAAGCGCGCCGAGCGCTTGCGCGCCCGGGCGACACTCGGGGACGTGCGCCTCTTGCCGCAGGATGCGGCCGCACGCCGGGCCAGCGCCGAGGCGACTCGGCTCGAGGAGGCAGCGCGTCTGGAGCAGTTGGAACAGGCGATTGCTCGGCTCGAAGCGGATCGCAGTGGGCTGAATATCCCGGAGCAACTGGTCGCGGTCCCGCCCGCGATCATCGAGCGCCTGCGCGATGGCATTGGGGTCCATACTCGTGCGCGTGCGCAGCTGTCGACGGCGCGCGAGCGGCTGGCTCGCGCTAGGGAAGCGCTGAAGGCGAGCGCACGCGGGCTGCCTTCGGAGCTGCTCGCGCGTGCGGAGTCGCGACTCGACGACGAGCTGACGCGCGGCATTCGCGAGCACGCGCTCCTACGCAGCGCGCTCCTGCGCGACGTCGAGAAGGGGGCGCGCGAGACACTGGCCAAGCGCGCGGAGCTTGCCGTGCTCGAAGCGCAGCAGGCACAGCTGTCGGCGTCGTATGAGCGTCGAGGCGGCCCGGCCGCTTTGCCGCTTTTGGCGCGACTCTCCATTCCGGCGCGCGAGAGCGTCGAGGTATTCCTGGAGCGCGTCGCCACGCACGAGCGCGAGCTTGCGGCGAACGAGCAGGCGTTGCGTGCGCTTGCGCTCGAGCAAGAGCGCATCACCCGTGAGCTCGACGTGTTTGCACGTGTCGCGGCGCTGCCGAGCGAGGACGCGCTGACCGCGCTGCGGGCGGCGCGACGTGCTGCGTGGGGCCAGCTGCGCGCGCTGCAGAGCGACGCGAAGCGTTGGCAGGCCGCGTTCTCCGGAGCAGGCACGGGACCGGCATTGCTTGCCGAGATCGAAGCCCTGACCGAGCGCGCAGACGAGCTGGCTGATCGCCTGCGGCGTGAGCTGGAACGCGTGGCGGCGCACGAGCGCTTGCTGGCCGAGCGCGCCTCGTGTGAGCGGAGCCTGAGCCAGCTGCAGAAGACGCGCGGGGAGCTCGAGCTCCGGCAACGTCAGACCGACGAGGCGTGGCGCGCGCTCTGGGCGGACAGCGGCGTCGAGCCGCGGACCCCGCGCGAGATGCGTGGCTTTGTCGACGAACATGTGTCCCGCCGCGGGCGCGTCGAGCGCTTGCAGACGGAGCTCTCGGTGTTGGACGCCGAGCTCGGCCGCCAGCGTAGCGCGCTCGCCGCGTGGCAAGACACGTGGGCGCAGCTGCTCTCGCGCGTAGGTCTCGGCGCGGATGCGAGCGCGAGCGACGCCGATGTGCGCCTTCTTGCGCTGCAGGAGCATCAGCAGCAGCAGCTCACAGCGTACGGCGCCGAGCGCGCGCTTGCCGAGTTGGAGCGCGAGCTGAACGAGTTCGAGGCGGAAGCTACGACGCTGGCGAAGACGCACCTCACGGTTGCAGAACGGACTTCGCCGGAAGCCTCCGCGTCGTTGCTGGTCGCGCGTCACCAGCGGGCACGGGATAACCTCGTGCGACGCGCGGCGATCGAGCAGGAGCTGGCCCAGCGCAACGGCGAGCGCGACGCCGCTCGTGCGCGCGGTGATGCTGCCGAGAAGCAGCTGCAGGAGCTGCAATTCGCGGCCGGTGTGACCGATCTGGATGCGCTGCGCTTGGCCGAAGAAGCCTCCGCGCAAGCGCGTAAGCTGGACACCGAGCTCGAGGCGCTGCGCGAGGACCTGCTCCGAGCGGCTGGCGGCGCAGACCTGGCGGAGTTGGAACGCGAGGCCAGCGCGGCGAGCGCGGACCGCGTGAGCGCGCGCCTCGCTGAGATCGATACGGAGTTGGCGGCGCAGGACGAGCAGATCAGCGCCGCGGCGAATGCTCGTGGCGGGGCACGCGCAGGTCTCGACATCATGCGGGAGCGCGGCGCTGCCGATGCGGCGGGCGATCACGCTGCGCAGCTCGCGGTCGTGCGAGGGTGGAGCGAGCGGTACGTGCACTTGAAGCTCGCGGCAGCGGTGCTGCGGAGGGAGATCACGCGCTATCGGGATCGCCACAAAGGACCGATTATGAGCGCGGCGAGCGCGCTCTTCGCGCGCCTCACGCTAGGCGCATTCCACGCCGTCGAGGCGGACTACGACGGGGGGGACGAGCCTGTGCTGGTCTGCGTTCGCGGCGACGGTGTCGGTGACGCGGCAACGCGCGTGAAGCTCGAAGGCTTGAGCTCGGGTACGCGCGACCAGCTGTACCTGGCGCTACGGCTTGCGAGCCTGCACGAGCTTGCGCGCGCGCAGGAGCTCATGCCGCTCATTTTGGACGACGCGCTGGTGCACTTCGACGACGAGCGCGCGCGAGCTGCGCTCTCGGTGCTTGGCGACACAGCTGACGTCACCCAGGTGTTGTTCTTCACGCATCACGCGCGCCTCGTCGAGCTCGCGCGCGAAGCGTTGCCGGCCGAACGGCTTGTTGTGCACGAGCTGCGTTCCGCGCGCGCGCGGGCGCGCACGGTGGCATGAGCCTGTCCGAACGCGCGCTCGCACGCGAGCTCGGTACTCGAGCGCGTACGTTCCTGGAAACGCACGCTGAGGCAAGCTCTTGGAGCGCAGAGCGTGTGCAGCTCGTGGTCTGCGGCCTGTTCGGGGCGCGCCTCTTGGCGTTGCAGCGCGGGGATGCGTCGTTCGATCGCGAGAGTGTCGTGCGACTGCTAGCAGGCGCCGACGACGAGCTCGGTCGCGTGGTTGGCGAGGCTGTTTTCGCGCGTGAGCCGCGCGGGCTGGTCGAGCTCGTCGATGCCGCGATCGCCATCCTCGCGACGACCGCCCTCGACGCACGCACACCGAGCGAGGTCTTGCTTGGGTTCTATGAACCATTTCTCGGCACGTTCGACGCGCGCGAACGCAAGGCTCGCGGTGTGTACTACACCCCGGGCGAGCTCGTTGCGTACGTGGTCGCGGGAGTGGACCAGCGGCTACGGACACTCTCTGGACGAGCGTCTGGCCTCGCAACTGACGTTCACGATGGCGAGGAGCCAGTATTCATGCTCGACCCCGCGGTGGGCAGCGGCGTGTTCCTGCGCGAGCTGATTCGCTTCGTCCACATGCGCCTTGCGGCACGCGGACGCGAGCGCGGTCGCTCCGCGTCCCAGATTCGGCAGGCCTGGCAAAGCTACGTTCCGGAGCAGCTGTTACCCAGGCTCGCTGGCCTCGACGTGATGCCCATCCCCTGCGCGCTGGCGACGCTGCAGGTGAGGCTCACACTCGCCGCGACCGGCTACGAAGCCACGGGCCATGAACGGGTTGGCGTTCATCGCGCGGACGCGCTTTTGCTCGTGGAGCAGCTGGAAACCACGGCCCCTCGCTCACCGGCGCTGGCCGCGCTTGGCGCAGCGGATGTGATCGTCGGCAATCCGCCGTATGCGCGCGGCGGCGCGACTCGCAACGCGTATTGGGAAGCGCTGCTCGAACCGTACAAGCAGCCTGTGCGTGCCGAGAAGAATCTGCAGCCGCTCGCGGATGACTACGTCCGCTTCGTGCGCGTGGTGGAGCACCTACTCGGGAGGAAGGCGACAGCCGCTTCCGGGCTCGTGACCAGCTCGACGTTCTTGGACGGCCACCTGCACCGCGGCATGCGCGCGAGTCTGTGCCGGACCTTCCCGCGCATCGACGTGCTCGATCTCGGGGGCAACGCAAAGCGCTATGCTCGTGGCCGCGCCGCGACTCGTGATGAGAACGTGTTTGGTGTCGGGCAGGGCATTGCGGTCAGCTTCTTCACGCGCGCACCTGACCTCTCCGCGGCGCCGGTGAGCCACGCGGTCTTGCGCGGGTCACGCGCTTCCAAGCTGCGTCAACTGCACTCACCGAGCGGGCTCACGTTCTCGTCGCTCGCGGCCGATGATTCCTTGCGTTCCTTCGTGCCGCGTGCGCGTCCACCGGCGGAATACCAGGGCCTCTTGCCGATCGATGAGCTGTTCACGGCCTCGTCGATCGGCGCCAAGCCTGGAGACGACGCGCACCTGATCGCGTTCGAGGCAGACGAGCTGCTTCCGAAGCTTTCCACATTTCGCGCCGAGCTGCGCGCGCGGCCCGAGCTCGCCCAGACCGAGGGGGCCCGCAGGTTGCTCGCGTTCGCTGAGCCGTTTCTTCCGTCGCGCGTGCTCCCGTACGCGTATCGGCCGTTCGACACGCGCTTCGTGTACGACGACCCGCGGCTTTGGACGCGGCCGGTGCGGCGTCTGCGCGAGCTCGTCGACGGCGAACCGATGCTGCTGACGACCCGCTTTGCGCGCGACGGCGGGTTCGCACACGTGTTTGCCACACGGCTCTTCTCCGACGTGATCTTCTTATCCAACAAGACCTCGGTGAACTGCTTCGCGTTCCCGCGTTCGGCGCTCTCGTCGCAGCGCCTCGGGCCCGTGGAGCGGGATGTGGCGTTCGCGTGCATCTATGCCCTCTTGCACAGCTCCGAGTACCGCGCGCGTTATGCTTCGGTGCTCGCCGAAGGCTTTCCGCGCGTCGCGCTCGCCCGCGAGCCTTTGCTGCTCCATGCCCTGGCGGAGCTTGGGCAGCTCTTGCTCGCTGTGCACTTGGGAGAAACCGATCTCAGCGCGACGGCTGGACCGCGCTACGTGAGCACGCAGGCTTGCCCTGCGAAGCCCAGCACGTTGCACCTTGCTCGCCTCGCGGCGCCGGAGAGTCCGGTCCCAGACTTCGTCACCGTCGAGCTCGACGATGCGCATCGCTTCGAGGCTGTCTCGCGCGCGAGCTGGGAGCAGCGTGTAGGGGGCTATCAGGTGTGTCACAAATGGCTGCTCGATCGCGCGCGTGCGGGCCGTGAGCTGTCGCGACGGGACATCGAGCGGTACATGGGGATCGTGCGCGCGCTGGATGAGACGCGCCGTTTGATCGGCCTACTCGATGCGACGATCGCGGACGCGGGCGGGCTTTCGGCGGTGCTGCGCATTTCGTAGTACGTTGCTCTGCTGAAGTTGCGCCCCGGACCCTTTCAGGCAACGCCCCCGCCGGCTCGGCTCACGCGGGCCAGTAACGGCACGCCGCGGCGTCCGCGCGGACGCTATGCTAGCGACCGATGTCCGGACCTCGTCGTCGCTCGAGCACCTTTCCGCTGCTGCTCGTGCTGTTCGCATTCGCGATCCTGTTCGCGATTCTGAAGTGGAACGTGCGCGAGCAGCCCGTGACGTTTACGCCGATGGGCTCGGCAGCGCCCGAGCTCGATGCCGGAGCGCAAGCAGCGCCGGCGCCGCTGCCGCCCGTGCAACTTCATCCACCTGCAGCGCCGGTCAAGCCGCAGCTGACAGCAGCCGGGCCACCCGCCGCGCCCGAAGACGTGGAGAGTCACTGCGGCGGTATCGGTGCGTTCGGAGTGTGCGACGGCAACGTCGCGAAGGCCTGCGTGGCCAACGCGGTGTATACGGTCGATTGTGCTGCGCACTCGCTGCGCTGCGTGGTCACGACTGAAGGCGCGCAGTGTCTGCCGCAGGACCCCGCGGGCTGCTCGGGGACGGAGGGTCCGCGCTGCGTGGGCAATCGCCTGCGCAGCTGCGTCGACGGAATCTGGCAAGAGATCGACTGTGCCAAGCGCGGCTCGCTGTGCGCGCAGACGCCCCAGGGCGCGCGCTGCGGTGTCGCGAACGTCACGCTGCCAAAGCGGGCGACCGAAGAGATTTGCGACGGTCACGACAACGATCTCGATGGGCGCGTCGACGAGCAGGGCGTGTGCAGCGACGTGCCGCTGGTCGCGTTCGTGCCTGCGGGCTACACACCGGAGAATCTCGAGGCGCGCATGCAGACCGAGCTCGCGATTCTGAATCACGTGTACGCGCCCACGGTGTTTCGCTGGGAGAAGACCGACACCGCCTCGGAAGCGTACCGATTCTTCAGCCCCAAGCGCCTGCGTCAAGCGTCCGCGGAGCTCGCGCACAACGAGCTGCCCGAGTTCTACATCGCGGTGCTCTACGTCGAAGACTTGCTGATGTCTCCGCCCAAGGGCGGCGTATCCACGTTGCCGAACAACCACTGCGGTGGGATTCGCGTCTCCGATCGCGCATCGCCTCCAGACGGCCTGATCGTGCTGCCGGAAGGTCGGCAGCCCGAGACGCTCGCGCACGAGATGGGGCACTACTTGGGCCTGTGCCACACGCACCAAGCGCTGGACTCGATCGCCGTCGCCAGCTCGGACGCGCCGGTCTGCAAGGAGACCGGTGACGGCATCTGCGACACGCCGTTCGATCCTGGGCCCACGCAGTGCGTGCGCGAGCAGGTCTGCGACATCGTCTGTCCGAGCGACGGCGCGCGCCCGGACCCGATGAACATCATGAGCTACTACATCGGCTGCCGGCAGGAGCTCACACCCGACCAACTGGCCGAAGCGCAACGTAATCTCAGCCTGCGCCGCGGCTGGTTCCGGTGCTTGGATGCCACCTCGTGCGCGTGCACGCCGGGCGTCGCGAATCAGTGCCCGGACGAGATGTCGTGTCAGCCGCGCGGGGACGTCAACGCGACGTGGTCGTGCGAGCTCGATGGACCCGCGCTGCCGGGCAGCCTGTGCGAGGACACGAGTCAGTGCGGCTTGGGCTCGTTCTGCCTGCAGGCACGCACGGCCAATCGCAGTACGGCGCGCTGTGTGCGTCCATGCCAGCTCGGCGATGACTGCTCGTGCATCGACGTCGGGCTACGCTTTCGGATCTGCAACGAAGACTTGCCCGAAGCGCACGCCACGGGGACGCACGGCGGATAGTTACTTGCTGTCAGCTGCGCCGGATCACCGGGCGCATGCTGCTGGAGCGCCGCGGGTGCGAGCATGTGCTCAAAGCTCGCCACGCAGCGCGACGTTCGGCAGCACGATCGCGGGTTGGTAGTGGACGCGGCACTCGATCGCGAAGCTGTCGTTGAACGCGCAGTCGCGGCCGGTCGCTTCGCGCGAGAACGTAAGGTTCAGCCACGACAGGCTCGCCTCCATGCGTCCGATCCCAGTGTGAAACCGATAGCTCGCGTGAACGTCGGTGCGGAAGAACGCTGGCAAGCGATGCTCGACGCGCGTGAAGTTCGAGCTGGGCACATCGAAGATCGTGTTGACGCCCATCTTCCCGCTGCGAAAGTGCACGCGCACGCCCGCGCTCCAGCCTGCACCGAGCTCGTATTGCCCGACGAGGTTCGCGACGTGACGCACGTCGGACTGCGGCGTGAAGTGCGTGCCGTCCGCCGCCGTGGCATCCGAGAACGACAACGTGTAGGACAAAAAGCCCGACAGCCGCTGACTCAGGTCCTGCCGCAGGTACAGCTCGGCGCCGTACGTGTTGCCATTCGCGCGCGGCAGACCGGCTTTCCTGCAGATCGAAGTCGCGCGCGGTAACGCCGCGAGCACCGCCTGTGCCGCGGCAGGATCGGTGTTGCCTTGGCAGTCGAGAATCAGCTCCAGATACACCGTGTCGAGGAAGCGATCGTAGAACAGCGTTCCGTCGACCTTCGTGTGCGCGCCGAGATCGATGCCGAGACCCGTCTCGCTCTGCACCGCGCTCTGCACGCCGCGATCGAACGCGATGTCGTCGAGACCGGGCAGCGGAATCGGCGATGCAACCGGCGCATGCGCGAGGCCGAGGGCGGCATGCACGCGCAGCTCGTGCGAAAACCGATACGTGAGCCGTCCGCTGGGATCGAGCGCCGCGGCGCCCGCGTTGCCTGCCATGTACAGATCCGAGCGTAAGCCGAGCACTGTCGTCAGTTGCGGCACCGGCGTCAGCTCCAGCTCTCCGTACGCGCCCAACGCGCTGCGTGTCGGCACATGCGCGAGCGGTGCTTGATCGAGGAAGTCCTGCGGGTCGAGTGTGAAGTCCGCCGTGCGCGTCAGTGCATTCGTCCCCTGCGTGGTCGCTACCGGTTTGCGCTCGATCGAAACCACTGCGGCAGACAGATCCGCGCCGACCCGCGTGCGCACGTGCTCGGAGCGCCACTCCATGTACATCCCCGGCCGGACGCGCGCCGCTCGACCGTGCAGCTCTTGGCCGAGCGTGGAGGCATCGTAGCCGAGCATGATCTCCGAGCCGATCTCGGCGCCGGGGAGGGCGCGGGTGTAACGCACGAGCGCGCGCTGAAAATCGAGGGAGATGTCGTCCTTGGGAGCGCCGCGGTCCCCGAAGCGGTCCCCGGCTCCGAGCGCGAGCACGAGCAGACGATCACCCGACGGCGCGCGCCGTTCATAGCGCAGCTGATAGTCGTAGTAGGCAAGTCGTGCGGGCGACCCGAGCGCCGCCAGCGCGAGGCTGGGATCACCGACGCGCCAGGCTGCAGCGAATGTCGCGTCACCCGCCGGGGCTTGCAGATAGCCCGAGCTGTCGAGCAAGGACAGCTCGACTTCGCGCGTCGTGACGCCCGGCTCTAGCGCCGGGGAGTCGACCACGAACGCTCCGCCCAGCTTCTGGCCGTAACGCGCGGGGCTCACTGCGGGATACAAGCTCATCGCGCCGAGCAAGTGCGGGCTGACGAGCGCGGGCATCAGCGCGACGTGAAACAGCGTGGGCAGCGGCACGCCATCGTAGTACGTGCGCGTCCCGGAAGGCGGCGCACCCCGCACCATCACGTACGGCACGCCGCTGAACACCGGCACTGCCCCCGGCATGACCTCGAGCAGCGAAAACGAGCTACCCTGCTCCTCGGTCAGCTGCGCCGCTTCCGGTGCATTCAAGGCACGCGGCTGCTCCTCGGGCGTGCGTACGCGGGCTCGTGCGCCGTAGCTGGGCAGCTCGGTGCTGGTGTCGTCAATTGCAGCTGGCGCAGGCACCGCAACATCTTGCGCACGAGCGGCTGATACCAATGCCAGCAGGGCGAACGGCAACGCGAGTCCGAGCGCGTACGCCGTCTTCCGCCTTCTCTGCACCGCAGCCCCGCTCAGTTTGGCTTGTTCGCTGCGGTTTGGGCGTCGATGCGCTTCACGAGCTCGCAGAAGCGCGCTTCGCCCAGATCGCAGGCGGCTTGGTAGAGCCGTGCCGCGCGCGGCGGGTCCTGCGCGGTGCCGAAGCCGAGCTGGGCGTTCATGCCCGCGTTGCCGCAGCCCGTCGCGTCACCAAGTCGGCAGGCACGCTCGCTGAACATCACAGCCAGCGTCGGATTCGCGTCCTGGCCGGCGCCGCCTTGCGCGTACAGTGCGCCGAGCAGGCGGCAGCCGCGGCCGTCCACGAGCCCGCACGCCTTGGTGTACAGCTCGAACGCGTGCTTGGTGTCAGCTGGCACGCCGTCCGCGTGTTGGTACATCAGGCCCAGGTTCACACAGCCCAGGCCGTCGCCGCCGGTGCAGCCCTGCTCCGAATACGCGAGCGCGCGCTGCGTATCGCGCTCCACGCCCTCGCCGCGTGCGTACAGGGCGCCCAAGCGGCTGCAGGCGCGTGCAGACTTCGCCTCGCATGCGCTGCGGAACAAGAGCACGGCGCGCGGCAGGTTGCGCGTCACGAATGCGCCCTCCTGATACATGCTGCCGAGGCCGGCGCAGCCATCGGCGACTTTTCGGTCGCAGGCGTTCTGAAACAGCGTCATGGCGTGCTCCAGCTCCACGCTCGTGGCCTTGGCTTTGCGGCGTAGCCGCTCGCCCCAGCTCACGCAGGTCTTTTGGTCACCTTTCATGCACCCGTCCGCGAGAGCGTGGTCCGTGGCCTCGAGCTCGGCGCGGATCGCATCCATGGTTCCAGCTGACGGAGACGGCATCGGGCTCGGCGGCGCGCTCGTTTTGGCTGGCGCAGGCGCTGTCGGCGCGTATGTCACCGCTGCAGGTTGCCGATCTTCGCAGCCGAACGACGCGATCACGGACAGCAACGTCCAAAGCCCGAGCGCACCGTACACGGGGCTACATGTCCAGCGCGCGCGCTCACGTTTGCCGCGCTCGGCTTGTGGGGGTGTCCGTGATCGCCTAGCCTTTCCCATGGAAGAAGTCCGGATGCGATCGTACCGCGAGCAGCACGAAGCGACGACAGCGAACTACGGTCCGGCACAAGTCAGTGGTGTTCACGAGGCGCCGACCCAGCCTGCTCCCTATCTCGAGGAGACTCGCTTCGATGCGTTGGTCGGCTCGATCGCGCTCGACACGCTGACCGCGCGCTTCCGTCCCATCGTCTCGCTACGCAGCGGTCGCACGTTCGCATTCGAGGCGCTGCCGTACTGCACCGCCGAAGGCCTGAGCGAGACCGAGGAGCTGTTCGCGCGCGCGATCTTCGAGAAGAAGGTGGGCGAGCTGGGCCGCGCGGTGCGGCGCATCGCCTTCACTGAATGCCCGAGCGCCCCGATCTTCATCGGCGTGCATCCGCACGAGCTCAAGGAGTCGTGGTTGATCCGCCCTGACGACCCGATCTCGAGTCACGACGCCGAGGTGTTCTTGCAAATCGATCAAGCCTCGTACGCCGCCACCAGCATGCATGTGCTGCTCGAGGTCAGCTCGCGCAGCGGAGTCTCGGTCGTGCTCGACGACTTTGGTGCCGGCGCATCCAACGTCGCGCAGCTGTGCACGCTCACGCCCGCGTTCGTGAAGCTCGACGCCGAGCTGGTTCGCGACCTGCACGCCCAGCCACGCAAGCGCACTGTCGTGGCGGGCATCGCGCGCATGTGCGCGGAGCTGGGCGCGCAGGTGATCGGCAAGGGCGTCCACGCCGAAGCCGATCTGCGTGCACTCGTCGATTGTGGCGTGCCGCTCGGTCAAGGCCGTCTGCTCGGCAAGTCGAGCAAGCTGCCGAGCGTGTCGAAGTGGCCCGGCACGCAGTGAAAACGCCACGAAAAAGGGCAGGCCCGAAGGCCCACCCTTTTCGCTCGACCCGTCACTCGCTTCGCGTCACCGCTTGGCGAGCCTGGGTCGACGCGTCAGACAAGTCTGATTCAGACCATGTCCTTCAGCTTCTTGAGCGGACGGATCTTGATCACGGTGCGCGCCGGCTTCGCCTTGAAGGTGACTTCTTCCTTGGTGAAGGGGTTGATGCCCTTGCGCGCCTTGGTCGCCGGCTTGCGGATCGTCTTGATCTTGAACAGGCCGGGGAGCGTGAACGAGCCCGGGCCCTTCTTGTTGATATGACGGTCGATCAGACCGGCGAGCTCTTCGATCACCTTGCCCACGTCGCGCTTGGCAACGCCGGTGGCGCCGGCGACGTCGGCGAGGATCTGAGACTTGTTGAGTGGTGCAGTGATCGCGGCTTTCTTTGCCATGTTCGTGTCCTCTTGATGTAGCGAGTTGGGTTTCGGTGCACGACCGGGGTCGTCTAGTGTGCCGACTGCCCCTGTGAACCACTATGAATCAGGCCTTTTGCGCTGATGTTCGCGAACCAATGACAGAGGCCGACGGTCGCTACAAGTGTGTGTAAAGGGCAAACCCCCAAAAAACAGCAATTCGGTGCGTAGACGGCAAAAAAAGCACTGGTTTTGAGCTGCGCGCGCGATCGCATCAGATCGTCGCGCGGCTGCCGAGCTGGGCTTCCCGGGCGTTCGCGCATTACGCACGAAAAACGCTGCAATTGCCCAGCGCGGCGAATAGAATCGTGGTCCAGTCCGCGAGGTGGTCCCATCCATTTCGGCAAGTACGAGCTAGTTTCGCGCATCAACATCGGCGGCATGGCGGAGATCGTGAAGGCGCTCGACACGAGCACCAGCGGTCCAGCTGCCGGCCGCGTCGTGGCCGTGAAGCGCATCCTCCCGCACCTGTGCGAGGACGAACAGTACAAGACGATGTTCTTGGACGAGTCGCGCGTGCTCGCGCAGCTCGAGCACGAAGACATCATCAAGACCTATGAAATAGGCGAGATCGACGGCACGCCCTACATCGCGCTCGAGTTCATCGACGGCCAGGACGCGCGCATGCTGTTTCACCGCACGCGCCGCAACGAGGAGCGCGTCCCGATTCCGGAGGCTTGCTACATCATCGCGAAGGTCTGCGAAGGCCTGCACCACGCGCACGAACAGAC
Organism: Sandaracinaceae bacterium; assembly: GCA_017881055.1. Taxonomy (GTDB): domain Bacteria; phylum Myxococcota_A; class Polyangia; order Polyangiales; family JAFGIB01; genus JADGRF01. The sequence goes on along the minus strand of JADGRF010000164.1, from coordinate 8,687 downwards.
CGATGCCGGCGGCGAGCTGCTAGGCCTGGTGCACCGCGACGTGTCTCTACAGAACGTGCTGTTGTCCTACGACGGCGACGTGAAGATCACCGACTTCGGCATTGCGATGAGCACGGAAAACGTAGCTCGCACCGAGGTGGGGATCGTCAAGGGCAAGTTCGGCTACATGTCGCCCGAGCAGATCAAGGGCGCGCCGCTCGATCGCCGCAGCGACGTGTTCGCGACCGGCATCTGCTTGTACGAGCTGCTGACCGGTGAGCGCCTGTTCTCCGGCGACAGCGACTACAAAGCGGTCGAGCGCGTGCGCAATGTCGATGTCGCGTCGCCCAGCAGCATCAATCGGTTGATCCCGTCGGGGCTCGAACGGATCGTGATGAAGGCGCTCGCGAAGCACCCGCGTGATCGCTACCAGTCGGCCAACGACATGCGCCGCGCGCTCTTGGCGTTCCTTGCTGAGAATGGCGAGCCGGCCGGTCGCAGCGAGCTCAGCGAGTACCTGCGTCGCGTGTTCGCGGACGACATCGCCGGCGTCGCGCGCCCGGACGCCACGCCCATTCCCCGTCCGAGCCTGGCACCGGCCGCATTGCCGGTCGTCAGCAAAGCCACCACGAAGGCGATCGACGCGCGCCAGGCACCGCGCGCCGACTCGCGCACCGATTCTCGACCGGACGCCGCGCCCGCACCCCCAGCGAAACTTCAGCCTGCGGATCAGACGCCAGCTCGAGCGCAGATGCCGCTGCCCGCCGATCCGTTAACAGGACTCGCCGCGTTCGATAACCTCGAGCAGCCGAGCGCGCTGAACATGATGCCGGATCCTCCGGAGCCGCCGCCTGCGCCGGTGTCGGTCGTGCAGCCGGGGGTTCCCCGCGCGTCGTTGCCTCCCGCGGTCGGTCCCCGCGCGCACGTCGTTCCGCCGATCGTGCCGAACGCGGATTCCATTCCCGGCTTGCCCGCGAGCGCGTTCCTCGCGCAGCAAAGCGCAGCACCGCTCGACATGGACTGGGACGAGGACGAGCCATCCACGCAGAGCCGCGGCTTCGACGAGATCGAGCCCGTACCAGACGCCGGCGCTGGCGACGACGACGACGTCACGCGTCAAGTGCGTCTCGACGAAACCTTCCCCGGCTTGCGCTCCGCCGAGACCGGTGAGTTTCCGCCGACACTCGACCCGCCTTCGCGGGTACCACTCGACCCGTCTGGGCGCGCGCCAGTCGTGCGGCACATCGTGGCGGTCGACGACACAGCGCGGCCACCGCCGGGACGCTCGGGTGATCTGCGCCCGTACATGCCCGTGGTCGCCGTCGTGATCGGCATCGTCGTCGTGATCGTCGTGGGCCTTCAGGCGTTTGGCTCACGCGCCGGCGCCACGATTCGCTTCAGCACCGAGCCCCTCGACGCCGTCGTCACCGTCGATGGTGCGCGCGTCGCCGGCCGCGCGAGCCCGTTCGTGCTGAGCGACCTCGCGCCCGACGTCGATCACACGATCAATGTCGCGAAGCCCGGCTTCACGCAGTGGTCCACGCGCCTGCGGGTGCGCGGCGGCAAGGTGCTGGATCTTCCGCCGATCACGCTCGAACGTCAGCCCGGTGCCGAGCCAGAGCCGCCGCCGACAGCTGCAGCGCCCGCGCAGGAAGCCGGCGCGCCCGAGCCACCGGTACCTGCGCCAGCCGCGCCGCCTGTGCATTCCCGGCCCGCTGCGCATGAGCCCGCTCCCGCTCCCACGCGCGTGAAGGGGAAGCCACCCGTGAGCCAAGCCCCGGCTCCCGCTCATTCAGGCGCGCCGAGTCACGCTTCGGCAGGTCAGGTGAACGGCCCGAAGGGCACGCTGCGCTTGAACACGCGGCCCTGGAGCAAGGTGACCGTCGATGGCAAGGCCGTTGGCAACACGCCGCTCATGAACCTCGTGCTCGCCGCCGGCTCCCACAAGATCAAGCTGGTGAACTCGGAGTTCGGCCTCAGCAAGACCATCACGATCGACATCCCAGCCGGCCAAACCGTGACCAAAGTGCTCACGCTGCAGTGAGCACGAACCACCGACCGCTCACGCTGCAGTGAGCACGAACGGTGTCGTGCGCGGTGTGCTGTCACGTGCGCACTCGAACGACTCCGGACCCCCGGCTTGCTTGCTCACATCTTGACGCGCGGCGCGGCGCATGGCCCAGTCGCGACACAGTGACTCCACGCGAGCATCCGATCACGAAAACAGCACGGACAGCGCGCGCAGCGTCTCCGCTCCACGCCGTCTTCGCAAGTGCCGTCATCGCCGCGCTGCTGTGCGCGTTGCCGCTCTCGACTGCCCGGGCGCAGGACTCCGAGGAAGCGCCGATCAAAGCCAGCGCCCGCGCCAGCGCCAGCTCCAGTGCCGAGGCCGACACCGAGCGCACGCCGCACGATCAGTGGCTGCTCGGCGCGTACTATCGGCACGACTGGATCCCCTCGTACATGCTCAGCATGTTCTTGTCGCGGGCGCCCAGCATCACGAACGATGGCTTCGGCATCACGATCTCACATCGCTCGGCGGAAGGCTTCACCGCGCAGCTCGGCATCGGCTACATGCCGTACAAAGTGTCGGGCGCGTTCACCGCGGACAACACGCTCGTCGAGGACACCGAGTTCGTAAAGAGCGACCTCGCGCTGATCCACGTGACCGGCTCGTTGCTCTGGCCGATCGAGCTCACGCAGATGCTCACGCTCGAGTTCGGCTTCGGGCTCGACATCGGCGCGCTCACCGGCAGCGTGATCCGCAGCGAGGCGTACCCGGATCCCAAGGGCCACTTTCATCCCTGCTCCGCGGCAGGCGATCCGAACGATCCCGGCGGCCCTGACAAGGGCCCCGACGGCGTTCAGATCAAGTACTGCGCGCAGGCCTTCAACGGGAACAATCAGCCGATCGCGAGTAACACGGCGAGCGAGAAGGGCGAGCAGTACCACGTGCGGGAGAACCGCATTCCTGCGATCATGGCGTTTCCGATGCTGCCGCATCTCGCGCTGCGCTTTGCGCCCTGGGAGCGCGTCGCGTTCAAGCTCGAATTCGCGTTCGGCGTCGCGCAGATCTGGGCGGGTGCGTCGGTGCACGTTGCGTTCACCGGCGTGAAGTCGCACGCCGCGACCGCGCCCGAAGTCGTTCCAGCTGCGCCAGCCGCGCCCGCCTCGGGACGCGTGCTCGGCAAGCTCATGGCCAAGGGCAGCAATCAGCCGATCGTCGGCGCGACGATCCGCAGCCCGCGCGTGCTGTCGGTCATCGCGAGCGACGAGCGGGGCCTCTTCATCGTCGACAAGGTCGACCCCGGTGAGCTGCGCTTCGAGATCACGCACCCGGACTACCAGCCCAGCCACTGCAGCACCACGATCCCGGCCGAAGGCGGCGAGGTCGCGCTGCACTGCTTCCTGATCCCGCTGCCCACCGAGGGCGCAATCTCCGGTGTCGTCAAAGACGAGCACGGCTCGCCGGTCGGCGCTGCGCGCATCACCATCACGGGCCCCGCCGTGAACGGCGAGGTCTTGAGCTCGAAGGAGGGCCTGTTTGCGCTGCCGGACGCGCCGCCAGGCACCTATCGCCTGCGCGTCGACGCGGACGGCTACCTGATGCAGTTGGTCGGAGTCGAAGTGACGCCGCGCGAGACCACGCTGCCGGAGATCCTGTTGATTGCGAAGCCCAAGTCTTCGCTGGTCACGCTCAAGGCTTCGGAGATCGCGATCAAGCAGCAGATCAACTTCGAAGTGAACAGCGCCGCGATCGGCGAGAGCAGCAACGCGCTGATGAACGAGATCGCGGACGTGCTGCTGCGTCACGACGAGATCGAGCAGCTGGAAATCCAAGGCCATACCGACAACAAGGGCGGCCAGGATCACAACCTCGAGCTGTCCCAAGCGCGCGCCGAATCCGTGCGCGACTTCCTGGTCCACGCCGGTGTCGCCAGCGAGCGCCTACGTGCCCGCGGCTACGGTCAAGACATGCCGCTGGTGCCGAATACGTCAGCTGCCAATCGCGCAAAAAATCGCCGAGTGCAATTCATTATCGTCCACTGACAGCGCGCCGCGCTGCGGGCGCGCTCGCGGCTAGAACCCAATTCGCGACGCTTGGTTGCCCTTCCTTAGGACGCTAGCTACTTGCCGAGGCTTTGTTCGGGGGCTGCTTCGCCGCGCGTGGTGGGGCCGGGGATCTGGTATTTGTGGCCGCCTAGTTTCTTGAAGGTCATGCGGGACTTCCACGCTAGGTAGTGTTTGATGCCCGACCAGTTGCGGGTGGGATCGGTCGAACTCGAGACCGCGATCAGGACTATCAGCTGCTCGGCCACGCTCACGGGGCAGCCGGTCAGGCGCATCACTTGCTTGCCTTCGGCCGCCTTGAGCACTTTGCGCGTCTTCATGATCTTGTCGAGTATGTCTTCGCCGGCGATCGTGTGCGGGTCGAGCGTGCTGCGGTGCTTGTAGAGGTTGTCGATCTCGACGAGCTCGCTGCCGACCTTACCCTTCCACTCGGCGCAGTCGCCGATGAACACCACCCGCTCGCCTTCCTTCGCGTCGATCTCACCTTGGTAGTTGCCGAACACTACGTGCAGGCGCGGCATCTTCGTGTCGCACTCGGCGTCGTATTGGCGAAGCATCTCGATCGCTTCTTCGATCGCGCCGGGGCAGCCGCCCCAGCAGTAGTCGGTGTTCTCGCTCTTCGGAGGCGGTCCCGCGTAGGCCGTGATGCTCGTGCCTTCGAAGTACTTCTCGACGCGAATGAGGCCCACCTTGAAGCCGTGCGCACGCTCCTGCGCGGCCTCCAGCGTCACGTCGCCCGACACCTGGATATCCGCAAGCGCGAGCGGTCCGAAGCCGCGCTCGTGCGCCATGCGAATGTGCGGCACGTCGAACGGGTTTACGCCGATGATGCGACAGCACACGCTGTCGAACGCGCACTGGTTGTTGCCCAGGATGATCAGGTTCAGGCGCCGCGGAATCGGCGTCAGCATGCGGCCTTCGCCGGCGATGATGCAGTCGATCGCCAGGAACTGCGGCTGGATGATGTACTGCAGGTCGGCAATCTTCTCTTCGAGCTTGGTGTCGTGATCGATCAAGCGGTGCCGATCGTCCTGAATGCCGATGTACTGCTTGTTGCCGAACGTGACCGTGGTCCACGGATGCGCCTTGAACTTGGGGCAGTTCACGAAGAAGTCGGCCTTCGCGACTGGTTCGGGCGTGAACACGTAGTCGCGCAGGCGCCCCTCGTGCGTGTACGGGATCTCGACTTGAGGCTCTTCCTCGAAGTAGTAGCGCTTCACGTCTTTGTGGCGATCGAGCATCGCGCCCATGCCCGATTGCTCGAACACGTAGCGCGTTGGAATCGTGATGCCGCAGCGCTCGCCGACAGCGAGCTCTTTCATGGCTCCCTGGTTGCGATCTTGCAGCGCGAGCAGCACACCTTCGACGAACTCGGGACGCGTGTGCGCGTTCTCGAAGCCCGGTCCCGCGCACACGATGTTCGGCTTCAGCAGCGTGCGGCCGTGCGGCGCGAGCCCGAGCTCCTCCATGGCCTCGCGCACGATCACGCGGATGCGCTCGGGGTCGTACTCGTCGCAGTGGCGAATGATGATTTTCGCTTGGGGTTGGGTGGTCATCGTCTTTTCGGACTTACGTGGGGTTCGAGGATAGCGTGGCTCAGGTTGCGGGCCCGGAGTAGAGTGCGCCCGCCGCAGCCGGCACGCGAGGGGACTTCTGCATATGGCGCGACGAACACGGGAGCGAGCTGGCATGTGGGGCGCAGCATGCGCACTGGCCCTTGCAGCTTGGGCGTGCGCGCCCGCTCGCGCCAGCGCACAGCAGATTCACGGCGTGCGCATCGAAGGCCATCTCGACCTCGCGCTCGAGGGCGACCCGGGCGTCGGTGCGCGCGTCGACATTCCGATCGTGCCGAACGGCTTTCTCGACGGAGCCAACGACGAGCTCGCGCTCAGCCCCGGCGTGGATTTGCTGTTCAACCACGGCGCGTGGTTCGGCTTGCCCGTCGCGCTCCAGTGGAACTTCTACCTCGATCCCAAGTGGTCGGTGTTTCCCGAGCTGGGCGCGGTGCTCTTCTTCGGTCACGGTGTACGTGGCAACAGCGGCGTCGGTGCCGACATCCTCGTCGCGCTCGGCGGTCGCTACCATTTGAACGACCGCAACGCGCTCGTCTTGCGAATCGGTTGGCCGTTTGGGCTGCAGTTCGGCGTGACGTTCTGAAGATGCGCGGCGTGTTGCGCACGCAGCTGGCGTGTGCGCAGGGAGAGCGTGGACTGAGCGCGGGGCCCTTTGGGCGCGCTTAGGTGGAGAAGAGCTGCGCGCGGCCGTTCGGGCTCGCGTGGCCGGGGTTGGCTTGCGTCTTTTTCGGAGTGGCGCTACGGGGGGCGCATGTGGGTGGTGGAAGATCGGACTTGGGTTCGGGGGTGGCTGTTGGGGCTTTGGGGGCTTGTGCTTCTGATGGTGGTGGTTGGGGGGGTTACTCGGCTTACAGGGTCGGGGTTGTCGATGGTGGAGTGGCGGCCGATGAGTGGGGCGCTGCCGCCGATTGGGGATGCGGCTTGGCAGGGGGTGTTCGAGGAATACAAGCGCTCGCCGCAGTATCGCGAGGTCAATCATTGGATGGCGCTTGCGGACTTCAAGCGCATCTTCTTTTGGGAGTACATGCATCGCCTGCTCGGTCGCATGATCGGGGTTGCGTGCTTCGTTCCGTGGCTGTGGTTCGCGGCGACGCGGCGGCTGCGCGGCGCGTTGCTTTGGCGCACGGCCAGCATCTTCGTGCTCGGTGGCGTTCAAGGTGCGGTTGGTTGGTACATGGTGAAGAGCGGCTTGCTCGATGCGCCGCGCGTCAGTCATCTGCGGCTTGCGTTGCACTTGGTGCTCGGCATGGGCGTGGGACAGTGGATCCTGTGGCTTGCGCAGGGGCTTACGGAGCGTCGCTCGCCTGGGACGCGAGGAACCGTGAGCACGGCGCTGCGTGCCGGCGCGGTGGGCTTTCTGAGCTTACTCGGCCTGCAGATCGTGTACGGCGCGTTCATGGCGGGCACGCATGCGGGCTATCTGTTCTCGACGTTTCCGGACATGAACGGCCGCTATCTACCCGGCGCGTTCGTGACGCCGGGTGAGCTGGGCAGCCAGCTCGTCATGAACCCCGCGATCATCCACTACGCGCACCGCGTGCTCGGCATGTGCGTGCTCCTGGCAGCACTGGCGCTCGCGTTTGGGCTGCGCGCTCACGTCGGCCTGCGCGGACTTGGCTTCGCCCTCGCCGGTTTCGCGGTTCTGCAGGTGACGCTCGGCGTTCTGGCCGTGGTCCTGCATATGCCGATCGTGATCGCGGCGCTTCACCAGCTCGGCGCCTACGTTCTATGCTCTGTGGCGGTGGTGCTGTGCCACGCGGTGTTTCGCCCAGCGGAGACTACGGATGCAATCGAAAGTCGCGATCGTGATGGTGGGCTTACCGGCGCGCGGCAAGACCTACGTCGCGCGTAAGATCGCTCGCTACCTCTCCTGGTCCGGGCGGCGCACGCGCCTCTTCAACGCAGGCGATTACCGTCGCGTCATGCTCGGCGCGCAGCATACGCACGAGTTCTTCAGCCCGGAGAACGCCGAAGGCAAAGCTTCCCGCCTGGCCGTCGCCAAGGCTGCGCTCGACGAGATGTTCAAGTGGCTGCGCCTCGACGGGGATGTGTCCATCTACGACGCCACCAACACCACGCGCGCGCGTCGCGACTTGATTCGCGAGCAGTGTGAGTCAGAAGGCGTGCGACCGCTGTTCGTCGAGATCATTTGCACCAACGAAGCCGAGATCGAAGCCACGATTCGCGAGACCAAGGTCGCCTCACCCGACTATGCGTTTCTGTCGGCCGATGAAGCCGTGCAGGACTTTCGCAACCGCATCGCGCACTATGCGAGCGCGTACGAGCCTGTCGGCGAAGACGAAGGCGACTTCATCAAGTACATCGACAAGGGCGCGAAGCTGATCCTGAAGAACGTCCACGACGATCTCGGTCAGCAGTTGGTGCGCTTCCTCTTGAACCTGCGCGGCACGCGCAAGTCGATCTGGCTCACGCGGCACGGCGAGAGCATGTGGAACCGCAGCAACTTGATCGGCGGTGATCCGGATCTCTCCCCGTCGGGTCGCATCTTCGCCGACCGCTTGGCGGAGTTCGTGAACGAACACGAAGCCATGCGCGACGTGGTGGTGTGGACCAGCATGCTCAAGCGCACCATACAGACCGCAAGCAAGATCGCGCGTCCGCAGCAGGTGTTTCACCAGCTGGACGAGATCAACGCCGGCATCTGCGAAGGCATGAGCTACGCCGACATTCGCCAGAAGCTTCCAGAAGAAGCCGTGGCGCGTGCCCGCGACAAGTTTCGCTACCGCTACCCGCGCGGCGAGTCCTACCAAGACTTGATCGAGCGCGTGGTCCCCGTCGTGCTCGCCTACGAGCGCGAACCGCGGCCTTTGCTCGTGGTGGGTCATCAAGCGGTGCTGCGCGTGTTCTACACGTACCTGATGGGCGCCTCGCCCGAGGGCTGTCCGCACGTCAGCATCCCCCTGCACACGCTGATCGAGCTGTCGCCGCGCATCTATGATTGCAGCGAAGAGCGCATCGCGCTCTTGCAGTAACCAGAGCGAGCGCATCGCGCGTTCGCAGTAACCAGAGCGAGCGCATCGCGCGTTCGCAGTAACCAGAGCG
>JADGRF010000014.1 GCA_017881055.1 Sandaracinaceae bacterium | reverse complement strand
GTGCACGCGGCCACCGGTGAGCAAGAGTCCTGTCCAGAGCACGATGCTGCTCGAGGCCAAGGTCACGACGGTGCCGCTCGCGAGCACGCCGAGCGCGATGTTCCAGCGGCTCAGCGGCGTGGACAAGTAGCTCTCGTGCACGCCGAGGAAGCGGTCCATCACGAGGTTGAATCCGCCGGCGATCATGCTGCCCATGAAGATCGCCATCACGACGACTGCGGGCACGAGCGAGGTGTCGTAGTCGACTCGCGGGTAGATCTCCTGCGGCAACACCCGCGCTTCGCCACGATGCAGCTCGAAGCGCACGAGCGCTCGGGTCACGCTGGGCAGGGCCGACGTGATTGCGCCTTGGAGCGCACCGGCTGCCACGGCGTCCACGTTGTCGAGGTACAGGCCGATGCCGGCATTTTCGCCGCGCGTGAGATCGCCGGAGAAGCGCTGCGGCACCACCAAGAGCCCGGACAGGCTGCCGTCTCGCAGCAAACGCAAGCCGGTCGGAACGTCGGACAGGGGCGTGAGCCGCAGCGTGTGCGGTCCATGCTCCACGGCTTGCAGCGCACCCAGCAGCGCTCGGGCTTGGGGGCCGCGATCGAAGGCCACGACGCCCAACGGCAGGCCCTTGATGGGCCCCTGCAGCGAGTTCCCGAGAATGACGAGGTACAGTAAAGGCATCAGAATGGCGCTGAACAGGGTCAGAGGATTGCGCAGCATGCGCCGCAAGTCCCGCTCGAATACGGCGAACGTCTTCATGAGAAGCGCCTCGGCGCGGCGGCGCGGCGCGTGTCGGTCTCGGTGACGTGCGTGTCGCGCAGCGAACGGCCGGTGAAGTGAATGAACACGTCCTCCAGGCTGATGCGGCTGACGTTGATCGTCAGCACCTTGTGCCCGGCCGCGTACAACAGCTCGATCACGCGCGGGAGGAGCGCGGCGCCGCCGTCGGCGTGAAACGTGAGCTGGGCCGCGTCGCGCTCGAGCTTACGAACGTTCGGCAGCGCGCCCAGCTCGTCCGTCAGGGACTGGCTGGGGGGGGCGTCGAGTGTCAGTTGCAACGTGTCGGAGCCGGGCAACGCGCTCTTGAGCTCGGCCGGTGCGCCGAGCGCCACGATCCGACCGCGATCGACGATGGCCACCCGATCGCAGAGCGCCTCGGCTTCATCCAAGTAGTGGGTGGTCAGCGAAATCGTCAGGCCGCCTCCGTGCTGCAGCTCGCGCAGCAGCTCCCAGATCACGTGCCGGCTCTGCGGATCGAGCCCAATCGTGGGCTCGTCCAGGAACAGAACACGTGGGCGATGGATCAGGCCGCGCGCGATCTCGAGGCGCCTGCGCATGCCGCCCGAGTAGGTGCTGACCAGATCGTCCTTGCGGTCCCAGAGCTCCACGCGCTCCAGCAAGTGCTGGATGCGCTCACGCCGCTCGCGACGCGGCACGCTGAAGAAGCGCGCGTAGATATCCAGGTTCTCGTAGCCCGTGAGGTCGAGATCCGAGGTCAACGCCTGCGGTACCACGCTGATGGCGCGACGTAGCGCGACCGGATCCCGGCGCACATCCACCCCGGCTACGGCCGCGTCGCCCGAGCTGATCGGCGACAGACCGGTGAGCATGCGGATCAGCGTCGTCTTGCCGGCGCCGTTCGGTCCAAGCAGGCCGAACAGCTCGCCATCTTGCACGGTGAGATCGACGTGATCGACGGCGGCGATCTTGCCGAACATGCGCGTCAGCTGGTGCGCTACGATGGCAGGCGTCATGGCACGGTCCGCGGGCCGGCCACGGCGATTTCCGCGGTCATGCCGGGTCGCAAGGCGTCCTCGACCTTGTTCAGACCGATGCGCACGCGGAACGTCCGTACGTCTTGGCGCCCGCGCTTGACGTCGCGGTTCAGCGCGAATTCGCCTTCGGCGCCGACCTCGATCACGTGCCCTGCGTACTCGTGGCCCGGAAGAGCCACGACGCGGATCGTGGCCGCGCGCCCCAGATCGAGGCTGCCGAGCTCGGTTTCTTCCACGTCGATGCGCACCCACTGGCGCGTCAGATCTTCGACGCTCACGACCGGCGTGCCGGGCGCCGCCCATTCTCCGGGTTGCAGGTTCTGCTCGGCCACGATGCCTTCGAACGGGCTGCGAATATCCAGCTGCGCCAGCTGGATATGCGCCAAGTCGAGCGCTGCTTCGGCGCTCGAGACGGCGGCTCGCGCGGTGCGCACCGCCGCCAAAGCCGCCGACACGTGGCCGCGTGTCACCTGGCTGTTGGCTCCCAGTGAGGCCAAGCCGGCGCGTGCCGCTTCGAAGCGCGCACGCGCCGAGTCGCTCTGCGCTTGCGCTCCGGCGCCAGATTGCAACAACCGCTGCGCGCGATTGAACGCGGAAAGGGCGTCGTCCAGCTCGGCTTGCTGTCGCACGACGTCGGCATCGGCGGCGCGCACGGTGGGGGCCGTCGCCTGTGCATTGTGCTCGGACTCGTGCAGCACCTCGCGCGCATGCTGCAAGTTCGCCTCGGCCTCCGCGACCAACGCGACCCGCTCCCGCGGATCGAGCCGCGCCAGGAGCTGTTCGCGTTTCACGTGCTCGCCTTCGCGCACGAGCAGCTCGCTGACCTGACCGCTGATCGGCGCCGCGACCGCTGCGACGGGTGCATCGATGAAGCCCGGGTAGGTATCCGCGGTGCGATGGCTGCAGCTGGTGAGGCTCCCAGCAGCGAGCAGAGCAGTAGCCATTCGGATTGCCGTCGGGCGCATGGTTTTGTGCGACCGACGCACACGTCGCGTGCGGCGTCGTCGCGCGTTCTTACATACACACCGTCCGACGGTCCGCCAGCGCGGACGCGCGGGTGCTCAGCCCGCGTCGCGGTAGTGTTTGCCGCGTGCACGCACGGGCGCCAGCAGCTCGTCGAGCTCGCCCGCGGTGTCACGTGGAACCTTGTGTCCGAGGGGTTGCGGCGGCCGATCGGGTAGACCCAGCCGTAGCGGAATCGACGGATGCGTGTAGTAGCCCATGAAGGCGTGCCTCACGAACGTCTGAAAGAGCACCGGCTCTGTTTGTTCGAGCTGTGTCACGAGCGCGTGTGTGATCGAGCCGTGAGTTGTTGCGAGCGCTTCGGCTTTGCGCAGCACGGTGCGTAGCAGCTTGCCGAGCGCAGCAGTTTCCGCGATGCGCGCTGCGAGAAACTCCGCAACGGGTAGGGCCGATCCCGCCGGCAACTTCCCGTCCGCCGAGGCCGGCAAGATCACGTCCAAGAGCGCGTCGATCAGCGCGCGTTCGGTGGGGGTCCACGGTGCTCGATCGTCGAAAGGCTGCGTGCTCATGCTCAATCGAACAGGTTGGCGAGGTTCTTCTTGATCGCGTCGCCGATGTACAGCGCGAGCGCTTGAATGGTCGACGTCGGATTCACCGCGGCCGAGGTCACGAACAGGCTGCCGTCGACCACGAACAAGTTACGCACATCGTGGCTGCGGCCCCACGGGTTCACGACCGAGCGCTCGGGGTCGCTGCCCATGCGCGCGGTGCCCATCAGGTGCCAGCCGGTTTGGCGCACCGTCGGCAGCACCAGCGTCCACTGCGCACCCGCGGCCTTCAGCGCTTCTTGCGCGCGCGCTTCGCCGTGCCGCAGCAGCTTCTTGTTGTTGTCGGCTTGCACATAGTCGATCTTGGGCGCGGGGATGCCGTGCGCGTCCGTGAGCTCGGGATCGAGCGTCACGCGGTTGTGCTCCTCGGGCAGGTCTTCGCTGATCACGCCGATCGCGGCCGTGCGTCCGAACGTGAGCGCTTGGATCTCGCGGTGCGTCGTGCCCCAGCTGACGGGGTTGTTCATGATGCCCCCGACAGCTCCTGTCATCGGGCCGACGCCGCGCAGGATCTCGAACGTGCAGCCGCGCAGAAAGCCGCGTGAAAGGTCCGTCTCGTAGAACTCTTGGCTGGTGATGCAGCAGCCCATCGGGCCTTTGTAGCTGTCGAGCGGCTCGCCGAAGCCGCCGACCACGATCGAGAACGGATGGAACATCAGGTTCTTGCCGACCAGGCCACTGCGGTTCGCGAGGCCGTCGGGGAAGAGCTTGGAGCGGGAGTTGAGCAAGAGGCGACTTGAGCCTATGCCGTTGCACGCCAGCACCACGATCGATGCTTTCTGTCGTTGCAGCTGACCGCGCTCGTCGTAGTACAGGACGCCGTCGGCCATGCCGTGCTCGTCGACCGTGATCTCGCGCACGCGGCACTGCGTACGCAAGGTGACGCCGCGGCGCTGGGCCAGCGGCCAGTAGGTGATATCGGTGCTGGCCTTGGCGCCCTGCGCGCAGCCGAGATCGCACGGGCCGGCGTTCACACACGCGGCGCGGCCTTCGTACGGCTCGCTCAGGATCGCGCTGTCAGCTGGCCACCAGTGCCAGCCGAGCTTGTTGAACCCGCCGGCCATGGTGTGCCCGAGCTTGCCGAGCGGCAGCGGCGGCAAAGGCGGCGTGTGCGCGGGGCCGGCCGGGTTTCCGGCCAGGCCCGAGACGCCCATCATGCGGTCGTTCAGATCGTAGAACGGCGCCAGCGTCGCGTAGTCGATCGGCCAGTCGTCGGCCACGCCGTCGAGCGACTTCACGCGAAAGTCGGACGGGTGGAAGCGCGGGAAGTGCCCGGCGTAGATGATCGTGCCGCCGCCCACGGCGTTGAACATGAGCGGGCTGATCGGCGAAGCCTGGTCGTTCACCGGGTAGTCGGAGGCCATCTTGCGCACGTTCGGGTTCGCGGCGAAGCGGCCGAAGCGGTGGCGCTCCCAGTCGGGCTCGGTGCTGGGATACTTCGCCGGGTCCATGAACCCGCCCTGCTCCATGCACACGATGTTCATGCGGGTCTCGGCCAGCGACCACGCCAGGGCCGCCCCGGACGCACCCGCGCCGATAATCAGAACGTCGACCGCCGCTTCCGCCATGGGGCGCGAGTGAAGCACGAAATCGGGCCGCGGTTGGCCAAGATTTTACGTGTTGGCGGGCGTCCTTGCGGGTTTCGGGCCGCACGACACCGGAGCCCGTGAGCGCCACAGGGGCGTCGCCCCGGCCGAAAACCGGATTTATTTCGCTGAAGTGCTTGCACGGAGGCGGTAAAGATGGCACCGGAACGGCCCGAATTCCCGATCGCGGTCGCCCTCGCTTTCAAGGGTGTCCCACCCTCGGGTTTTCACCGTCCCCGGTACTAAGGAAGCGACGCCATGCACGACCTCACCAAGCAACGCAACATTGGAATCTTCGCCCACGTCGACGCCGGTAAGACGACGACCACGGAGCGCATCCTCAAGCTCACCGGCAAGATTCACAAGATCGGCGAAGTGCACGACGGCGCTGCCACTACGGACTTCATGGTGCAGGAGCAAGAGCGCGGCATCACGATTCAGTCGGCCGCCACCACGTGCTTCTGGAAAGAGCACCGCTTCAACATCATCGACACGCCAGGCCACGTCGACTTCACGATCGAGGTCTATCGCTCGCTGAAGGTGCTCGACGGCGGCATCGGCGTGTTCTGCGGCTCGGGCGGCGTGGAGCCCCAGTCCGAGACCAACTGGCGCTACGCGAACGACTCGAAGGTCGCGCGCCTGGTCTACGTGAACAAGCTCGACCGCTTGGGCGCGGACTTCTACCGCGTCGTGAAGCAGGTCAAAGAGATCCTCGGCGCCAAGGCGCTGGTCATGGTCTTGCCGATCGGCACCGAAGGCGGCTTCGCCGGCGTCGTCGACTTGCTCACCCGCAAGGCGCACGTCTGGGACGACACGGGCCTGCCCGAGAATTTCACGATCCAAGACGTTCCGGCTGACATGAAGGACCTCGTCGAGAAGTATCGCGCCGAGCTGATCGAGACCGCCGTCGAGATGGACGACGAGGTGATGGAGCAGTACCTCGAAGGCAAAGAGCCGCCGCTCGACACGATCAAGAAGTGCATCCGCAAGGGCACGATCGCGCTCAAGTTCTTCCCGACCTACGCGGGCTCGTCGTTCAAGAACAAGGGCGTGCAGCTCGTGCTCGACGCCGTCGTCGACTACCTGCCGAACCCGATGGAAGTGCAGCCGCAGCCCGAGGTCGACATGAAGGGCAACCCGACCGGCGAGTACGCGATCGTCGATCCGAGCAAGCCCGTGCGCGCGCTGGCGTTCAAGATCATGGACGACCGTTTCGACTCGCTCACGTTCACGCGCATTTATTCAGGCACCATTACCAAGGGCATGGCGCTCCTGAACACGTTCACCGGCAAGATCGAGCGCATCGGCCGCATGGTCGAGATGCACGCGAACGACCGCACGCTGATCGACGTGGCGCAGGCCGGTGACATCGTCGCGCTGGTCGGTTTGAAGAACGTCCAGACCGGTCACACGCTCTGTGACGAAGATCATCCCGCGACGCTGGAGCCCATGGTGTTCCCGGCGCCGGTCATCTCGGTGTCGGTCGTCCCCAAGGACAAGGCCAACGAAGAGAAGCTCGGCATCGCGCTCGGCAAGATGGTCGCGGAAGATCCGTCGTTCCACTGCGAGGTCGATCAAGAGTCGAGCGAGACCATCCTCAAGGGCATGGGCGAGCTCCACTTGGACATCAAGGTGGATATCCTGCGCCGTACGCACGGCGTGGACGTGACCGTCGGCAAGCCGCAGGTCGCGTACCGCGAGACGATCACGCGCGGCGTGGACGACAGCTACACGCACAAAAAGCAGACTGGCGGTTCGGGTCAGTACGCCAAGATCGAGTACCGCATCGAGCCGAACGAGCCGGGCGCGGGCTTCTTGTTCGAGTCGGACGTCACCGGTGGCACCGTGCCGAAGGAATTCATTCCGGCGATCGAAAAGGGCTTCAAGCTCTCGATCGTCAAGGGTCCGGTCGCGGGCTACCCGGTGATCGACGTCAAAGTCGTGCTCACCGACGGTGGCTACCACGCGGTCGACTCGTCGCAGATCGCGTTCGAAGTTGCTGCCAAGGCCGCGTATCGCCAGACCATGCCGAAGTGCGGTCCGCAGCTGCTCGAGCCGATCATGAAGGTCGACGTGTTCGTTCCCGACGCGCACGTGGGCGACACGATCGGCGACTTGAACCGTCGTCGCGGCATGATGAAGAGCCAGGAAGCGGGCCCGACCAGCGTGCGCATCAAGGCCGACGTGCCGCTCTCCGAGATGTTCGGCTACATCGGCGATCTGCGCACGATGACGTCGGGCCGTGGCCAGTACTCGATGGAGTTCAGCCACTACTCGCCGTGTCCGCGCAACGTGGCCGAGACCGTGATCGCGGAAGCGCAAGCGCGCGACGAAGCCAAGCGCAAGAAGTGAGCTTGCACGGCGCGGGGTAACCGGAACCAACCTCAGAACACAGGCGGGCTGCCTTCAGCTCGCCTGTGCTTTTTTGAGCACTGCCACGAGCTGCTCGACCGGCTGCGCGCCCGAGATGGCGTACTTGCCGTTGAACACGAACGCCGGCACGCCTCCGTCCGCCAACACGCCGTGAGCAAAGCACATGAACATCCCCGCGACGAAGCGGTGACAATTGCGGCATCGGTCATGAATCTCGCAGCGAGCGGTCGGCGCCCTGATAGATCTGCGCTAACGACTGCCGGATGCAACTCATCGCTCCCACGGCGCCACAGGATCCATCGCCACGCAAGCGCCTGCGCAAGGCGATTGGCTGGATGTGCCTGAGTCTCGCCATTGCAGGTGCCTGTGTTTGGCACGGAGCTGCACGCCCCAGCACGCACGCGACCAGAACGCCCGCGATCATCGCCGGTGCCGCACCCGACCGCGTCGCCCGGCCGAGCGTGGCCCACGCGACGAGGCCGACGCGCGTGAACGATCAAGATCGGAGCACGGCGCCTGTGGCAGCTCGCGACGAGCCCATGGTGGAGCCACCGGAGGCGCCGGCGTTCGCGCCAGCAGCCGAGCGTAACGCCGATCGCGACGATCCGCATGATTTCGAGCTTCCTGCGACGCCGCGCGTGACGCAGCCGGAAGCCAACGGGCCACCGCAGAGTCCCAGCGAAGCGAGTCGCGCGCGTACGCGCTGAGCGCGACAGACGCTTTTCGTCATCGCTGACGCTGT
>JADGRF010000163.1 GCA_017881055.1 Sandaracinaceae bacterium | reverse complement strand
CGCGCGCACGTAACGCGCGCGTAAAGCGCTACAAACACGCGGCCGGTAGACAAAACGACTTCGGATCGCGACCCATCGCGTCCTTCGGCGTGATCACGATCATGTAGTCGCGCGAGCCGACGTGCTTGCCTTGATCGCTCTTCAGCGCGTACGCGAACGCAAAGCCTTCGGCACACGGAAAATCGACGTTGCTCGTGTAATGGAAACCGGCGCGGAACGACAGGCGCGTGTGTCCGACGACGGCGTCGAAGCGCTCTGCCGAGGCATCGACTGCATGCACGTTCTCGGGCGGCTCCGCAGCCACGGCGACTACACCCGACAAAAAGTCGTCCGCGCTGCGCTTCTGGGCATCGATCGACGGATACGACGACAGCACGCCCGTGAAGCTCTCGCCTTGGCCGTCCACGGTGGCGCGCAGCGCGAGCTCGATGCTGGCGTCGTTCTTCGCGGGCATGAACGCGACCTGATCCACGCCGGGTGAATTCGGGTCGATCGGGTCGAACGCGTTGAGCAACTCGATCGCGTCGGGAAAGCCGTCGTGATCGCTGTCGAGCTCGTCGGGGTTCGAGCCGATCGTGCGCTCGGTGGAGTCGCACACGCCGTCGTGGTCGCGGTCTTCGCCGGCGTCGACGCCACCGCCATCGGATGGTAGAGTTGCTGCGCCGAAGCGCGACTCCACGGCGCAGCCGGACAGCGCGAAGACGAGTAGCAAGAGGGGTAGTCTGGAGCGCAGCACGGCGCAGAGCCTAGCAGCCCACGGCGACGCAGATCGCGGCCGCGGGCACAAACCTGGCCCGATTACAGCCTGCCCAGGCACCAACACGGCTGCATGCCGCATACGCACCGCTCAAGGAGCGCTAGCATTCGGGTCCAGGTTTCTCTGGGCCTTCTGCTCGCAGTGACCGCATGCTCCTCGGGGACGATTCTCGATCCTAACGGGCCGTCATCGGACGGCCCAGGTGCATCGAACGGAGCTGCGGGTAGCGGTGCCGGTGGGACCGGCGGCACGAATGGGGAATGTAGAAGCACCTCCTGTGATACCGAAAGCCCGGTAGCCTCGAGCGGGTTTCCTCGTCTGAGCCACAGCCAGTGGGGAAACAGCGTACGCGACTTGCTTTTCCTAAGCGCAGGACCGGACGTATCGAGTTTCACAACCGATCCGCAGACGCGGACCAAATTCGATAACAACGGCGGCGAGCTCGACGTGTCGCGGGGGCTGTGGGGCGACTATCAAGTAGCCTCCGAGCAGCTGGCGGCGGACCTGGTGGCCGACTCGTCGCGCATGGCGAAGCTGGTTCCGGCGTCGCTACCCACCGACCCGAAGGCCAAGGCGCGTGCGTTCGTGACAGCGTTCGCACGTCGTGCCTACCGCCGGCCGCTCACTGCGCCCGAGCTGGACGCGCACGTGGCCTTGTTCGAGCAGGGCGCGGCCCTGTTCCCGGCGGTCGACGCGTTCACGGCGGGCGTGCAGCTCACGGTTCAGGCGTTGCTGCAGTCGCCGCACTTCGTCTACCGCGTGGAGCGGGGCACGGCGGATGCGAAGGGCACCATCGCGCTCGACCAGTACGCCATCGCCTCGCGGCTGTCGTTCATGCTCTGGGACTCGCTGCCGGACGACGCCCTGCTGGCTGCAGCTGACGGCGGCAAGCTGAACGATGCGAGCGAGCGCAAGGCTCAGGCGCTGCGCATGCTCGCGGACCCCAAGGCCAAGAGCAAGCTGGCCGACTTCCACAAGCAGTTGCTCGAGCTGGGTCGCTACGACGACATGCACCCGAAGGGCGTTCCAGCGGGCATCGGCGCGGAGATGCGCGAAGAGACCCAGCGCTTCGTGGCCGACGTCGTGATCGATCACGACGGCAGCCTGAAGGACTTGCTCACGGCCACGCACAGCTTCGTGAACGGCGATCTGGCGGCGCTCTACGGGCTCACCGGTTCGCATGACAGCACGTGGAAGCGGGCCGAGCTCGACCCCATGACGCGCTCCGGCCTGCTCACGCAGCCGGGCTTTCTCACGTACCGCTCGGGTGACACGGCGCCGATCCTGCGCGGCGTGTTCATCAACCAGAAGATCCTGTGCGCCGCGCTGCCCCCGCCGCCGGCGTTCATGCCACCGATGATGACCGGCACGACGCGACGCGAGCGCGTGAACTCGATCACCGGCAAGGGCACGTGCGGTGAGAGCTGTCACGCGCGGCTGATCAACCCCGCGGGCTATCCGCTCGAGTACTTCGATGACGTCGGTCGCTACCGCAATCAGGACAAGGGCAAGGCGGTCGATGCCGCGGCGGAGTACACGCTCAGCGACGGCGTGCATAGCTACGACGGGCCCGTGCAGTGGGGCCAGACGATCGCGCACAGCTCGGAAGCGCACGCCTGCTACGTGCGGCACTGGCTCGAGTTCGGCTACGGACGCGCGTACGCGGCAGGCGACGCGCCGCTGATCGCGCGCATCGGAGAAGCATCGCGCACGCAGAGCTTGTCGGTCAGGGCCTTGCTGGTCGAGCTGATCGCGAGCCCAACCTTCACCACGCGTCGCACGGAGAGCCCATGACGATCTCGCACCCGCTGGGCAAGCGCATCAGCCGCCGCGCCGTACTGCGTGGAGCAGGCACGGTCGCGCTTGGGTTGCCGCTGCTCGACGCATTCAGCACGCGCCGGGCCGAGGCCGCGCCTGCGCCCACGCCGCGCTTTGCCGTGTTCATTCGCCAAGGCAACGGTGTCGCGCAGGCAGGCAACGGCGAGACGGAGCTGTTCTGGCCGCGCAACCTGGGTCCGCTCACGACGGCGTCGCTGATGGCCGAGAAGGACCGCGCGGTAGTCGAGCTGGCGCCTCATGCGAAGAACATTCTGCTGGTGCGCGGCACACGCTTCGCGTTCCCGGGCAACGGCTGCGGTCACTCCGGCGGCGGCAACCAAGTGCTCACCGCAGCGCAAGTTTCGCAAGATCCGAAAGGCGCGGATTCACTCGCGATGGGCGAGTCGGTGGACAACCGCATGGCCAGCGCGATCAATCCCGATGGCGCCGAGCCGCTGACGCTGATGACCGGGCCGACCATGGGCTACCTACCGATCGTGCTGTCGTACCGAGGCCCGAAGATGCTGCGCGGAGCCGAGAACGACCCGTTCAGCGTGTACACCCGCATGATGGGCCTGGCCGGCATGGATCAGGCGCTGATCAGGCAGATCTCGTCGCGGCGCAAGAGCGTGAACGACCTAGTGCGAAGTCAGCTGCAATCTCTGCTGTCGAGCAGCGCGCTCAGCAGCGAGGACCACAAGCGCCTCGACCTGCACCTGTCCGCGATCCGCGACGTCGAGGTGAAGATGGCGTGCGTGCTGCCGCAGATGCGGGCGCAGGAGCTCGACGGCATCGACCCGGTGGATGGCAACAACTACATCCCGGTCACGCAGATGCACATGGACTTGGTCGCGCTGTCGTTTGCATGTGACTACTCGCGCGTGGCGACGATCCAGATGGGTCAGGGCAACGACAGCACGCAGTTCTCGATTCCTGGCTTCATGAACGGCGTCACGCTGCCGCGCTACCACCAGATCTCGCACCGTATCTTCAGCGACGGCGCCACCGGCGACCCGATCGCGGGCGCGCAGGGCATGCACCACGAAATCGACAAGCTGCACGCGCGCCTGTTCGTGTACTTGCTCGACAAGCTCGCGAGCTACGGAACGCCGGAAGGCACGCTGCTCGACAGCGGCGTGGCCGCATGGACCAATGACTTAGGGCACGGCGTGAGCCACACGTACGCCAACATCCCGTGGGTGCTCGCGGGCAGCGCCGGTGGGTACTTGAAGCAAGGCGCGTACGTGGATGCGGGCAACGTCACGCACAACAAGCTCTTCAACACGCTGCTCAACGCCGTGGGCGTGCGCAAGAGCGACGGCAGCTTGGTGGACGACTTCGGCGACCCGAGCCTGGACAAGGGCGAAATCGCCGCGATGAAGGCGTGAAGCGGTGCGTGAACGCGCCGCGTGAACAAAGCCGCGCGCGCTGTGGCCGAAGCCCACGCGGCGTGGCATGGTGCGCGCCGCCATGGCGCTCACGCATCGCGTAGGTTGGGACAACCAGTTCGCTCAACGTAACGCGTGGTTCTGGCCGCTGAGGGCGGCAGCCGAGCACTTCGCGAGCTTCACCGACTGGCCCACGCTCGCGGACTACGAAGCGTTCTACCAGAAGCTCGCCGGCTCGCGCGGGGCGCTGCCGCTACGCTTCGCGGCCAACGTGCGGCGCGAGGACAAGCGCGCGCAAGGCCGCGTGGTGCTCGAAGAGCTGTACGACGGCCGAATCGTGAAGCGCGGCGAAGTCCCGACCCGCGAGCGCGAGTGGCACGACTTCTTCAACGTGGCGTGCTTCGCGATCTTTCCGCTGGCCAAGCGCGCGCTGCACACCCGGCAGTTCGCCGCGCTGTCGGGCGTGGTCGGCGAGAACGCGACGCAGCTGCCGAACGCACGCACCCGCGAGCAGGACGCGCTGACGTTGTTCGACGAAGGCGGCGCAGTGGTTGCAGCCGAGCCCGAGGCCGCAGCCAAGCTGGCGAACACTCCGCCCGCGGAGCGCACGCCCCTTCTGTTGCAGCTGACGTCTGCCGGGCGCGCACGCGTGGTGCCGTTCGGGCACGCGCTGTTCGAGCACATGGTGGAAGGCCTGCGCTGCCCGGGAGGCTGCACGCAGATCATCGCGCTGCCGCGCTTGCCCAGCGGCGATGCCGCGTTGCTGAAGGCCGTCGACGCTGCGCTTGCCAGCGCGCTGCAGGATCCCGAGCGCCTCAGCTCACCACGCGACTGCGCCCACTTGCGCCTGCAGGACCTGCGGGCGGACGTCTGAACAAGACGTGCGCGGGTACACGATTGCGCGGCCACACGCACGTTTTCCGCAAACGGGATCTCGCGCGCGGATCTGCTATAGAGTGACGACTTGGTTTCTTCCGTTCGCTCGCACATGACTCTTCGCATTTCCATCCCCGTGACGTGCGCGCTGTTGCTGCTTGCAGCGGGCTGCGCGCTCGACACCTACCCGCGCAGCCGCAACTACCAAGCGCCCAAGGACGGCGGCCCCGTCGTGCCGCCCCTGTCGGGCGGCGGCGTCTCGCAGTCGCAGCACTATCGCCTGCGCCACACCGTCGGCATGTTCGGGCCGACTCACACGCTAACGTCGGGCGGCGTCACGGCCAGCGCCCACTTTCACCTCACCAACGTGCTGAACGGACCCGCGCACTGAGCGTGGTCCGGCAGCAATCCGTCGCTCAGAAATGCTTATGAAGACGCTCCACACCCGATGTCTCGTGTTGTGCATGGCGCTTGCCACTGCAACGCTCGCAACGTCCAGCGCGCGCGCCGCGGTGCCGGCCATCTTGCCGTTTCAAGGTTACCTGACCGACGCCAGCGGAGCGCCGATCGATGCCACGCTGCCGATCGTGTTCACGATCTACGACAACGATCTCGCCGGTACCGCGCTGTTCACCGAGACGCAGTCGCTGACCATCGACAAGGGCTTCATCAACGTCTACCTGGGGATCAAGACCACGCTCAATCCTGCGATCTTCGACGGCACCAAAGACTTGTACCTCGGGATCAAGATCTCGGGCGACGTGGAGATGGTGCCACGCACGCAGATCGGCAGCGTGCCGTATGCGTTCTTCGCCAAGACCTGCGGCGACGCCACGACGCTCGGTGGGCAGGACGCCAGCTCGTTCGCCGCGGCGGGGGCTTCGGTGACGCAGGTTCGTGTGACTGGCTCGTGCGGTCTGAAACAGTACATCCGTACGATCAACCAAAGCGGCACGGTGGTCTGCGGCGACGACGCCAACACCACCTACAGCGCCACCTCGGGCGGAGGCCTCGTGCTCAACGGCAGCTCGTTCGCGCTCGATCCCGCAGTGGACGGCGCGGGCTTGCTGTTGGCCGGTGGCGTGTTGCGCGTGGCACCTGACACCGGCTCGTGCGCGACCGGTCAGATCTTCCGGTACACCGCGGCCGGTAGCGGCAGCTGGAAATGCGACAACGAGGTCAGCTACTCCGCAGCCGGCGGCGGCGGACTCTCGGTCAACGCCAGCAACGCGTTCTCGATCGCCACCGGCGGCGTGGGCTTGGCGGCGCTGGGAAGCCTGCCCTCCGGCAACGAGCCAGTGGCGATGTCGCTTGCGTCGGGAACGAACGACCTCTTGCCCAATAACGCGGGCTTCGTGCCAAGCGCGAACGCCAACTGCATGGTCAACGCCACCTTTTGGCTCGACTGGACGGGCAGCCA
The DNA here is from genome assembly GCA_017881055.1 of Sandaracinaceae bacterium. Taxonomy (GTDB): domain Bacteria; phylum Myxococcota_A; class Polyangia; order Polyangiales; family JAFGIB01; genus JADGRF01. The sequence goes on along the minus strand of JADGRF010000163.1, from coordinate 37,047 downwards.
GCTCGCACCTACGGACTACGCCACGCTCTGGGTTCTGCACGACGCGGCCGGCACCTTGAGCACGGGAAAGTCGCGCTCGGTGGCGCTGCCGATCGCTGGCCAGACGATGAGCACCACGGCGAGCGCAGCTCAAGTATTCAGCGTCGCGCAGAACCAAGCCACGCGCTTCGGCTGCCGGGTCACGACGGGCAGCGCAACCAACTCGAGCCTGCAAGGCTCCGCCGCAGAGTGCAACGTCAGCTGGGTCTGCTTCTGACCGACCCCGCAGGTGGCACGATGACCGGATGCACCAAAGTCCTGCTGATCATGAACCTGGCCGCAGCGCTGTCCGTCATCGGTGCATGCAACCTCGATTTCGATCGCTTCGCATCGGCGACATCCCACTCAGATGCGGGCGCGCCACCGCGCGCCTACGCTGGCGGGAACCTTGACGCGGAAGCTGGTACACGACTCAGCACGGATCTCGATGCCGACGCACCTATGAGCAGCGCCGATGCGGGGGCCCGCCACCGCACGGGAGCTCAAGCGCGGGAACCGCTATGCGTCACCGGTATGGCCGAGCGTCGCGGCGACCGACACCGACGCAGGGCCCGCCTGTGGCGACTCGACCACGACTCACGTCTCGGCCGTTTGCAGCACGCGCCCCAGCTCCACCGCCTCGAACGCCGCACTTTGGTCCAACGGAGCCATCCCCGCCGGCACATTCTCGCGAGGATCCGACATCGCGCTGAGCGCTGGCGACAGTGTCACGCTCACGATGACCGCGAGTGCTGGCGACCCGGATCTCATTGTGAAGGTGCTTGGGACAGGCAACCTCGTGAACACAACGGCTGCGTACGACGCTACCAACACGGTCCAACAGACTGCCAATTCGGCGGCGGCACCAACCGTCCTGTTCGTACTTCCGGGCATGGTGCCTGACGTCACGGCACCAGCCTCGACCACCTCGTACAATTGCCGCCCGGCGGCGCCGGGTGCGAGCACGGAAGCCTGCATCATCTATGCATTCAAGGCAGCAACGCTCAGCTGGGGCGTCTACGCGAACACCCAGAGCAGCGTAGTGAACGTCTCATCGTCAATCGAATCAGTGAGAGCCGAAGTTCCGCACTCCGGCAGCGGTACGTTCACTCCCGGCTCGTCCGGCTGGACCCCCTTCACGGTCCCCCCGGATGCGACGGCTGTGTTTCTCCTTTCGTGGAGCAACAACTCTTCGCCGCAGGACCTGGATCTCTACGTCAAAGTCAACGCTCCGGCCAGCACCAGCAACTGGGATTGCCGACCGCACCTCGACGGAAGCTCGCCGCCAAGCGAAACATGCCTGGTCGCCAACGCATCCCACACGACCTCCAGCCAGCTCGAAGTCTTTGTCGACAGTCCAGGTGGTACTGCAGCGTGGATCGACTGGTCCTACGGGTTACTGCGGCCTGCTGGTGATTGCGCGGCGAGTTCGGTGGTCAACGCCGCCACGAACCAATGCTGCCAGTGCGCAGCGAACGAGACCCCCACGCACTGTCCTGCAAACCAGTGCGGCACGAGCTGCGGCGGGGGAAACATCGTGTGCAAGATCAATCGCTGCTGCTCTCGGTCATGCCCTGCCGGGTACACGCTCGCGAAGGGCGTGTGCGTCCCCGCGCATGACTCCTGTGCAAACTCTGTCTGCAATCTCGGTAGCTGCCAATTGCTGGGTAGCTCCCCGACGTGCGTCAACTCATGTAGCGGCGGCGGCTTGCACGTCTGCTCGCAGCAGCCGGAGATGTGCTGCGACTGGACATGTCCGGCCGGATCCATCGCCAGTGCCGCCGACGGCGGTGACTGGCAATGCTTGTAGACCGGCGCTGTCGCGCACTACCAAGACCGGCAACGCGCGGGCTCCTGTGCAACGCGCGGATTCACAGCGGTCACCCAATTCGGGTCAGCAATGCCGAAAGGTCGTCGGGCAGCGCGGCCTCGATCACGAGCCGCTGCTTGGTGAGCGGATGGGCGAGCGTAACCGAGCTCGCGTGCAGGAAGTGATGCGTGAGCCCGGGCAACGCGGGGCCGCCGTACAGCGTGTCACCTGCAATCGGGTGGCCGAGCGCGGCGAGCTGGGCGCGCACTTGGTGGCGTGCGGCGAACGCGACGCGCACGTCGACGAGGGAAAGATTTCCGTGACGTTGGCTGCTCACGAGCTCGGTGCCAATCGGTTTGCCACCGGCCAGCGCGTCGGCTGCCACGCGCACGCGGCGCTGCGAGGCGTCGAGAAACGCCTGGAGCAGCTGCGGCGCGGACACCTCACCTGCGCACAGCGCGAGATAGTGTTTGTCGATGCCGCCGCGCTCGTGCAGCTCGCGCAGCGCGGCGAAGCTCTCCTGCGTGCGCGCAGCCAGGAGCACACCGGAGGTGTCGTTGTCGAGCCGGTGTAGGAGGCCCGGTTCGAGCCGACGGTAGCCGACGCCCAAGAGCTCGGGGTAGCGGGCCACGAGGGCCGACGCCATGGTGCCGGTCTCGCCTGGGCGCAGCGAGTGGCTGGGCACGCCGGCGGGCTTGTCCACGGCCAGCAGCCAGTCGTCTTCGTAGAGCACGCGCAGGGCAACGTCGGCCGCGGCCGCGAGACCTTCGCGCTGCGCGTCGGCCTGCAGCTCCACGCGGTCGCCGGAGCGTAGCGCCGTGCCCTTGTGCGCATGGCGGCCGTTCACGCGCACGGCGCCTCGCTCGACCAGCTCCACCACGCTCGCGCGGCTGTGCTCGGGCAAGCGGCTACGCAGGAAGCGGTCCAGGCGCTGGCCCGCCTCGTGCTCCGCGACGTCGTAGACTGACTTCATGCTGATTTCATGCCTGGGCCATCCCTACTCCCAAGCTCGCGCTTGTAGTAGACCCCTTCTCCCGAAAGCATCTGGATTGCATGGCCGTGGCCGAGAAGCGTGACTACTACGAGACCTTGGGCGTCGAGCGCGGCGTCGCAGCCGACGAGCTCAAGCGCGCGTACAAACAGCTCGCGATCAAGTTTCATCCGGACAAGAACCCGGACGACAAGGCTGCCGAAGAGCAGTTCAAGCTGGTCAGCGAGGCGTATGCGGTGCTCAGCGACCCCGACAAGCGCCGGCGCTACGACCAGCTGGGTCACGCCGCGTTCGATCCAGCGCGCGGTGGCACGGGCTTCGACGCAGCGGATTTCGCGAACATCGGCGAGATCCTCGAGGGCTTCCTCGACGACATGTTCGGCCGGCGCGGCGGTGCGTCGCGCATGCCGAAGGACCTGCGCTACAACCTGGAGGTATCGTTCGAAGAGGCCGCGATCGGCGCCGAGCGCGAGATCGAGTACGAGCGCCACGAGCTGTGCGAGCACTGCAAGGGCGCGCGCTCCGAGCCGGGCAGCACGCAGCCCGAGTGCCCCGCGTGCAAGGGCCGCGGCGAAGTGCGCTTTCAAAAGGGCTTCTTCGCGACGTCACGGCCGTGTTTCTCCTGCGACGGCTCGGGCGTGCGCAAAGAAGCGCAGTGCAAGCAGTGCAGCGGTCGCGGCGCCGTGCCGCGCAAGCAGCGCCTGCGCGTGAAGATCCCGGCGGGTCTCGAAGACGGCGCGGTGCGCACGATGGCCGGCATGGGCGAACAGACGCCGGCCGCCACCGGCGACCTTCACGTGCACGTGAAGGTCAAGCCGCATCCGCTGTTCACGCGCATCGGCGCGGACGTGCTGTGCGACGTGCCGGTGAGCTTTCCGCAGGCCGCGCTCGGCGCGAACCTCGACGTGCCTACGCTCGAAGGCAAGGTGAAGATGCGCCTGCCACCGGGCACGCAGTCCGGCAAGGTGTTCCGGTTACGCGGCAAGGGCCTGCCGGTGTTCGGCGGCTACGGCAAGGGCGACGAGCTGGTGAAGGTCGTCGTGGAAGTGCCCGCCAAGCTCACGGATCGCCAGCGCGAGCTGCTCGAAGAGCTGGCGCGTGAAGTGGGCGCCGAGACGCACCCGCAGCAGCAAACGTTCCTCGACAAGCTGCGCGGCTTGTTCGAATAGGCCTCCCGTCACGACAGGACTCGCGCGATGACCCTCGACCTCGCCGCGCTCACGCAGACGCTGACCGACCACGACGCCGTGCGCGTGACCGGCTTCGTGCGCTCCGTGGTTGGGTTGTGCGTGCGCGCAGACCTGCCCGATGCACGGATCGGCGAGCTGGTGACAATCGAGCGGCGCGGTCAGGCTCACGAGTCGAGCGCGCCGCACGAACCACTGCTAGCCGAGGTCGTGGGCTTCGACGAGCGCGGGGTGGCGCTCATGCCGCTCGGAGCGGCAGACGGCCTCGGGCCCGACGACGAGATCACCCCCGAGCGCGCGCCGCTGTCCGTGCGCTTCGGCGCCGATCTGCTCGGCCGAGTGCTCGATGGCCTTGGCCGTCCGATCGACGCCGGACCCGCGCTCTGGGGCGCGCCTCTTTCCATTCGAAATCCTGCACCGGCACCGCTGTCGCGCGCACGCATCGCGAAGGTGTTGCCGCTCGGCGTACGCGCGCTCGATGCGTTTGCGTGCGTGGGTGAAGGCCAGCGCATCGGCTTATTTTCTGCGAGCGGCGTCGGCAAGAGCACGCTGCTCGGGCAGCTCGCGCAGAGCGCCGAGGCCGACGTGATCGTGGTGTGCTTGGTCGGTGAGCGCGGACGCGAGCTGCGCGACTTCGTGGAGGATCACCTGAGCCCGGCGGCCCGCGCGCGCAGCGTGGTCGTGTGCGCGACCAGCGACGCCCCCGCGCTCGTGCGCATGAAGTGTCCGTATGTTGCAACGCGCATCGCCGAGGGCTTTCGCGACGAAGGCAAGCGCGTGCTGCTCGTGATGGACAGCATCACGCGCTTCGCTCGCGCCGCACGCGAGGTGGGTCTGGCCGCGGGCGAGGCACCGGTGCGCCGCGGCTATCCGCCCAGCGTGTTCGGGCTTCTACCGGGTCTGCTGGAACGCGCGGGCGCCACGGAAACAGGCTCGATCACCGCGTTCTACAGCGTTCTGGTGGAAGGCGACGATCACGACGAGCCGATCGCCGACGAGCTGCGCGGCCTGCTCGATGGCCACGTGGTGCTCAGCCGCGAGCTCGCCGCGCGCGGTCGCTATCCGGCGATCGACGTGACGCGCTCGCTGTCACGCTTGTTTCCGAGCTTGGCGACGGCCGAGCACCGACAAGCTGCCAGCGCCGTGCGCGCACACCTCGCCTGCTACGAGGAAAAGCGCGATCTGGTCACACTCGGCGCGTACCGCGCTGGCAGCGACGCGCGCTTGGACGCCGCGCTCGTGCGCATCGAACGCATCGAGGCGTTTCTCGGGCAGCGCGACGCCGGACCGTGCGCGTGGGACGACACGCTGAAGCAGCTGCAAACCTTGGTGTGAGCTTGGTTCGAGTTGGGGCGCTCGCCATAGTCACAGCCGCGTGATCACGCCCGACTCGACGCGAAAGTCGTCGCGACCTTCGTCGATCAAGATCAGCTGCGGATGCGTGGTCGTCAGAAACACCTGACCACCCAGCTGCGCCAGTAAGCCGAAGAAGCGGCGATTGCGGCCGGCGTCCAGCTCGCTCGACACGTCGTCGAGCAAGAGGATCGGGGTGCGGCCGGTGCGTTGCTCCAGCTCGAGCAGCTCGGCGACCTTGAGCGCCAGCACGATGGCCCGGTGCTGACCCTGCGAGGCGTAGCGACGGGCCTTGTGGTCCGAGAGCCGAAACAGCAGCTCGTCGGTGTGTGGCCCGACGCCGGTGAAGCCGCGCGCCAAGTCCTTCTCCAGGTTTTGCGCCAGCGCTGCCCGCAACTCGACGACGACGGGGGTCACGCGCGGCTCGTACTCGAGCGTGACGCCGGGCCCTTCGCCGCTGATCGTGCGGAACACCTCCGTGACGCGTGGCGCGAGCGCCGACACCAGCGCCGAGCGTGCCTGGCCGATGACCTCGCCGGCCGCCGCGAGCAGCTCGTCGTAGGCGGTGATCGCGCGCACCTGAGGCGCCTCGGACTTGAGCAGGCGATTGCGGCTCCCGAGCGCCCTCGTGTAGCTCGCAAGCGAGCTGGCGTAGGTCTCGTCGAGTCGCTCGAGCACGTGGTCTAGAAAGCTTCTGCGCGGCTCGGGCGGGCCGGTGGTCAGCTCGAGGTCGCCCGGGTGAAAGATCACGACCGGAAATGCCTGCACGTACTGCGCGCGCGAGCGTGGCCGCTTGCCATCGAGCTGCACCTCACGCCGCGTGCCCTCGCGTGAGAGCCGGATGCGATGCTCGTGCGGCAGTACATCTCCACCGATGCTGGCGAACAGCTCGGCGTGCGTCGCCCCGTCGCACACCAGCTCGTCGGCCGAGGCGCCCCGAAACGAGCGCAGCGTGCCGAGGTAGTCCAGCGTCTCGAGCAAGTTCGACTTGCCCTGGCCGTTGTCGCCCGAGATCACGTTGAAGCGCGCGCCCGGCGTGAGGTCGAGCTCGCGCAGGTTGCGAAAGTCTCGGACTCGCAGCTGGAGCACGCGCTGCCGCGCAGCGCTCACGTATCTATATCCGCATGGGCATGATCACGCCGACGAAGTCGGTGGTGCCGACCGGCTTGATCACACCCGGGTCGAGCTGCCCGCCCAGCTCCAAGCGCACTTCGTCTTCGACCAGCGCACCGAGCACGTCCAGCACGTACTTCGCGTTGAAGCCGATCTCGATCGGCTCGCCCGCGTAGTCCACATCCAGCTCCTCGGTGCCTTCGCCGACATCCGGGTTTTCGCTGGTGATGCGCAGCGTGCCCGGCTCGACGTTGAAGCGCACCGCGCCGCTCTTGTCGCTGGCCACGAGCGCAATGCGCTGCAGCGCTTCGGTCAGGCGCGCCCGACCGATGTTCACCTTGCGCGTCTGCGTGGTCGGAATGACTTTCGAGTACGGCGGGAACTGCTCGTCGACCAGCTTCACGCTGAGCACGTCGTCGCCGTTGCGAAAGAACGCGCTGCCACCGGCGGTCGCGATGTCGATGGTCGGTCCGCTCTTGTCGTCGCTCTTCTCGCGGCCCGCTTTGGCTTCTTCGATCAGCTTGCGCAGCTCCGCGATGCCCTTGCCCGGCACGAGCATGCTGAAGTTCAGCATCTTCTTGCCCTCGCCGCGCTTGTACTCGGCTTTGGAAAGGCGATGACCGTCGGTCGTGACCATGCGCACCGCTTTGCCGTCGCCTTCGAACAGCGCGCCTGCCAGGTGCGGCCGCGTCTCGTCGCCGGACATCGAGTAGTGCGTGAGCGAGCACAGCCGGCCGACTTCTTCCGCGTCGAGCGTGGCGAACTCCGCGTTGCCGGGATTCGGCAGCGAAGGAAAGTCTTGTCCCGGCATGCCCGGAATCTTGAAGCGAACTTTGCCGGAACGAATCTCGACCGAGTGATTACCGACGACCTGCACCGAGACTTCGCCCTCGGGCAACTTGCGTACGATCTCGAAGAGCGTGCGTGCGGCCACCGCGATGGTGCCGCCCGCTTTGAGCTCGACCGGCGTCGACGAGGTCACCGAGAGATACAAATCGGTCGCCGCGAAACGGAGCGTCTTCGTGCCCTCGGTCGAAAGCAGGATGTTCGACAAAATCGGCATCGAGCTTTTGCGATCGGCCACGGAGTGCGTACGTGCAAGAGAGCGCAGGAAGTCTTTCTTCTGAATCGTGAGATGCATGAACCGTTCTTTCGTAGCTCTGCTCGATCGGTGACCAAACTGCGCGTTCGGGTTCTCTCACATCGCGGGATGGATGTGGGGCTGGGTTCGCGTGGATCGCACAGTGATCTTGCTTATCCCCATACGCAGGATGGTTAACCTTAGAGGATCTTTAAATTCATTCGTAGTCGTAGAAGCGGTGGATAGTGGATCGATCCGCGCAAAACCGCGAGATCATGAGTGATCGTCGATAATTTGCGATCGTGACAAAAGCTGCGAACCTGGTGCGTTTCGTAACCCCCGAGAAGTCCCCAGGAAAATCCACCGGGTTGTCCACATGTTGTGGGGACGCGGACGCCTGCATCGCGACGAGCCGAGACTCGGCGCGGGCGCTGTAGCTGCGGGGGGGTTCATGACGCTCTGCAGCCTCTCGTCCAAGCAGCACAGACGCGAGCGGCGCGAATTGGGTTCTAGCCGCGAGCGCGCCCGCAGCGCGGCGAGGGAGCGTACTTCCTGTACGTGACCGACCCGCGCGAGGACGAAAGCCGCGGCTAGAGCCCCCTGTCCCGGGATTCGCTAATGCGAATCCCCAACCCAGCGCGCCGCGATTACGACCGGTTCAAGCGATGCTCAATCGCTTGAACCGAGGCGAGCACATCGGCGTCGTGGCTCAGGATGCGGCTCTCGATCTTGCGGACTGCGCTCATGACCGTGGTGTGGTCTTTGCCGCCGAAGCGGTCGCCGAGCTCGGTGTAGCTCGTGTTGAGACGTTGTCGGCAGAGATACATCGCGATCATGCGCGGCTGGGCGACCGAGCGGTGCCGCCGATGAGACTTCAGGTCCGAGATGCGGATGCTGAAGTACTCGCAGACGGCCTTTTGGATGTCGTCGACGGTGGTCAGGTTCTCGCGGCGCGGCTGGTTGCTGCGCAGGGCCTCGCGTGAGAACGCGAGGTCGATCGGGCGATGCATCAGGTCGGCCTTCACGGCCAAGCGGATCAGCGTGCCTTCGAGCTCGCGCACGTTGCTCTGCACGATCTCGGCGAGGAAGTGGGCCACGTCGTCCGGAAGATCGATGTGCTCCTGCTCGGCCTTCTTCTTCACGATCGCGATCCGCGTATCGAGCTCGGGCGCCTGGATGTCGGCGACCATGCCCCACTGGAAGCGCGAGATCAGGCGCTCTTCCATCTCTTTCATCTGCTGCGGATACACGTCGCTCGACACCACGATCTGCTTGTTCGCGTGGTGCAGCGCGTTGAACGTGTGGAAGAACTCTTCCATCGTCTGGTCGCGGCCGCCGAGAAACTGGATGTCGTCCATCAGCAGCACGTCGCAGTTGTTGCGGTAGTGCGCGCGGAACTCGTCCATCTTGTGGTTCTGCAGCGCGGCGATGAAATCGTTCGTGAAACGTTCCGCCGACACGTAGAGGATGCGCGCGTTCGGGTTCGACTCGAGCACGCGGTGACCGACGGCATTCACCAAGTGCGTCTTGCCGAGACCGACGCCGCCATAGATGAAGAGCGGGTTGTAACGAGCACCGGGGCTCGACGCGGCTGCAGCCGCTGCGGCATGCGCGAGCTGATTCGACGGCCCCACGACGAAGCTCTCGAAGTGGTACTTCGGATTCAAGTTCGGCAGCTCGCGCGGTGGCTCCGACACGCGCGCGGGGCCGAAGCTCGGCCCGTTGTTCTGCGACGGCGGAGGAATCGTGCCAGGCGTCATGCGCAGCCCCAGAGGGGGAGTGCTCTTGCCCGCGCTGTTCGGGTCAGACCGCGTGCTGCTGCTCGCCTTCTTGTTCGCATCCACAGAGACCGACGGCGTCTCCGTGCTGCGCTTCAGCTCGCTCGCCAAGCGCTCGTCGACTTCCCACAGCACGTCGATGGAGCGTTCACCGCTCTTCGCGCGCAGCGAGTCGGTCAAGAGATCAAGGTAGTGTAGACGAATCCATTCAGCGTAGAACTTGTTCGGAATGCGCAGACGCAGCTTACCTGCGTCGTATCCGCCCCAGCCGATCGGTGCGAGCCACGTCTCGAAGTTCTCTTGCGACAGGCGCGAACGCATATCGGTGAGCGCAGCTTGCCAGTGTTCCTGCATGAGAGCCGGAGGCTCTTCCCCCCGCATGTCGCTGCGAGTCGCATTAAGTTCGGGCACGTCTACGTCCTCGTCCTTGGCTCTCACCGCGTATTCCCCCAGAGACGGCACTCAGTAACGGCACTCAGTAACGGCACAGCAGCAGCGGCTCGTCCTGGAAGGCACGAGCGCGTGATGTACGACGAACGTCAGTAACTCGAACCAGAATCAGCGCACCGTGACACACGATTTCCGCGGCTCTCGAGATGGGCTTCGTCGTCCACCCTCTCTGGCTCGCGGGGAGAAGAAAGCTAGCAAAGCCACTCGTACTCGTCTACGAAGATCAAACACGAGACGCACAGAAAGCGGATCGATCCGAAAAAGATTCTCCGCGATTCAATGCGCGCTTCGCGCAACGTGTGACGAAGATCGGATCAACATGTGGAGCTTCTCGCGCAAACGCGCGGACCGTATTGATCTTTCAGGGAGCAAGAGCAGCGCGTGGAAAATCGTCTTGATGCGCGACGGTTTTTTGTGCGACGTCGCGGACGCTGTTAGCTTCGGGCTCGATTCCCCAGAAGCTCCACATGATGCTCGCGCAAACACGTCGTCTCAGTTGTAGTTGCTTTGCACTGTGCGCCGCGTTGCTCGGGTTGATCAGCTTGGTGAACAGCGCGCACGCGACTCCGCCCTGCGCGGCCCTAGGTTCGAAGTGTCCGCGTGCGTTGAGCGCGGAATCCGCGCGCGGTCTTGCACTCGGTACCGGGGCGCGCGCCTCGGCGATCTCGACATCGGCGCTCGATTACAACCCGGCTGCGCTCGTCGTGGGCCATCTCTATCACATCGAAGGCTCCGTCGATTACATGCCCGAGTTCCATTCGGTTGCGCTCGGCGGACAGGTCGTCGACTCGTCTACGGCGAAGATCGGCGCGGGCGTCGGGCTGCGCGGCTTTCTTTCGGGTAACACCGGGCTCGGTGGCATCGACGGACGACTCGCGCTCGCGTTCCCTTTCTCGGATGCGATCTCGCTCGGCGTCGGCGGTCGCTACATCTCGGTGAACCAGGACGTGCAGTTGCCGAACGGCAACGTCAAGCCGAACAAGCTCGCGCAGGGCTTCACGATGGACGCGTCGTTTCGTGTGCAGCCCTCGCAAATGCTCATGCTCTCGATCTCGAGCCTCAACTTCATCAACATCGACAGTGCGTACGTGCCGATCCTCGTCGACACGAGCGCGTCCGTGCTGCTCGGGCAATACGCGGGCATCGGCGTCGACTTCATCTCCGACATGACGAGCTTCAAGAAGCCCGCGTACACGGTCGGCGGCGGTGGTGAGCTGCTCGTCGCGAGCTCGGTGCCGCTGCGCGCAGGTTACGCAGTCGACATCGAGCGCAAGCTGCAAATGCTGACCGGCGGCATCGGCTACACCGACCGCTACGTAGGCTTCGACATCTCGGTGCAGCAGCAAGTCAAGGGTGGCAGCGAGACGCGCATCCTCGCCGCCTTCCGCTACTACGTCCATTGAAGAGCCCTTTGGGAACTTCCACCGTTCTCGGGCGTCGTATGGTGGAATGTCTTCCGTGCCCATGGGGGACGACGAGGCCGAGCTGATAGCGCGCTTGCGCAAGCGCGACGAAGCCGCGTTCAACGCGCTGGTTCGCCTACATCAGCACGCCGTCTTTCGCTTGCTCGCGCGCATGCTCGGCGACGAAGCCGAGGCCGAGGATGTGGCGCAGGACGAGTTCGTCACCGTGTTCAAGGCGATCGATGGCTTTCGCGGCGAGAGCAAGCTCTCCACGTGGATCCATCGCATCGCCACCAACCACGCGCGCAACCGCATGAAGTACCACGGCCGGCGCAGGCGCGGGACCGAGCGCGAGCTCGACGACGCCACGCAGGAAACCAGCGCTGCGCCCGAGACCGGCTCGCGCTTGGCCCGGCCCGATCACGAAGTCGAAGGTCGGCAGGCCGAGACGCACTTGCAGCGCGCGCTCGCCGAGCTCGATGAAGAGCAGCGCACGCTGGTCGTGCTGCGGGATCTCGAGCACCTGTCGTACGAAGAGATCATCGAGATCACGGGCTTACCGAGCGGCACCGTGAAAAGCCGCTTGCATCGTGCCCGTGCCAGCCTGCATGAGAGATATCGGGCCTTGTCGGAGGGTAAGACGTGACCGCGGACGAAGTGCGAGAGCTGTTCAGCGCTGCCTACGACGGCGAGCTCGACGCGCAGCAGAAGCCTGCGTTCGAGGCCGCGTTCGCGCGCGATGCCGAGCTTGCGGGCGAATATGCGGCGTTCCGCGCGATGCTCGAAGGCGCGCGCAACGACCCGGCGGAAACGCCCGCGCCCGATCTCTTGCCCGGCGTGCAGCGTCGCTTGCGTGCGCGCAGCCGCGGCCGCTTCTACTCGGACAAGTTTGCAGAGCGTGCGGGTATCGGTCTGTGGAATCCGCTGCTCTTCGCGGTCGCGATGGTGGCGGTGGTGGCTCTGGCCTGGCTTGCCTACAGCTACCTGCAGGGGATCGAGCTGCAGCACGTGCCGCGCTGACGCCTGATCCCCGAGAGCGCGCTCGGCCTATTGCTGCATCCGTTCCGCGGCTCGCCACACGCGCGTCAGCTGCATCAGTCGGTTTGCGAGCGGAAGAACTTGCTGCGTAGCCAGCCGCCCAGCGTGTTGCCGGTCATCAAGTCGGCCTCCAGCTTGCGCATGTCGGCGTAGTAGCGCACGCCGTCACCGAGCGCATCCGAGCGCGACACGAAGCGCTCGGCGGGATCGAGCTCGGCCACCACCCGCGCTGGGTTGCCGGCGGCCACGCTGTTCGGTGGGATGTCACGGACCACGATCGAGCCGGCGCCGACGATGCTGTTTTTGCCGATCGTCACGCCCTTGCCGACGATCACACCCTCGCTCAGCCAGACGTTGTCCTCGATCACGATCGGCGCGTGGCCGCCCACGGAGAACACGCGGTCGTAGCGCCCGTGCCAGTCGGCGTCCGTGATGTACACGTTGCTGGCCAAGATCACGTTCTTGCCGATGTCGATGCGCACGCCTGCGCTGATGCGCGCGCCCGGGTTGATCACGGTGTAGTCGCCGATGCGGAGGCTGCCCTGTCCCGGCGACACCGGCCACACGGCAAGCCGCGTTTGGTTGTCGAGCATGGCGGAGATGTGCACGTGCTTGCCGAGCGTGATCGGCGAGCCGAGCACGTGCAGGAAGTACGGGTTCGCGAAGACGCAGCCTTCGCCTATCGAGTCGAACTGCGGATGCAGGAAGCGTCGCGAGTACAGCTCGTCGAGACGGGGGCGCATGCGCCACAGGAACAACGGTTTGTGATCACGTCGCACGGCGCGACACGCTACGGGTTTTTAGGCCTCGCACAAGAGCGCGTGCGGGTCGTTCACAGGCGTTCACGCGATTGCATCGTCCAGCGGCGTCGAGAAGAAGTTCTCGACCTCGGCGCGTCGCGCCATCGTGTCGCGGTGGCCGAGCTCGATCAGCTTGTTGATGTAGCCCGGCTGGAACGCGACGTACGAGAGCAAGTCCCAACCCGACTCGCCGGTGGCGCCGATGCCGCGCAGCAAGTGGCGCAGCGTGGCGGGGAACTTCTCGTATTGATCGCCGGCGAGCCGGCCCAGGTCCTGCGACGGCCGCAGCACGAGCGCGGGAATGCGCCGCAAAAAATCAGGATTCCGACGACGCGCCTCGGGCGACACGAAGCCGAGCGTGCGGTTGATGCGCTCCAGGCGCTCGATGTCGTTGTCGAGTGAGTCGAGAAACACGGCGTTCAGCAGCACACCCGAGATCTGCGCGATGCTGACTTTGTCGGCCTTCATCTCGAGGTTCATGCTCAGCGTCTGCTCGGTCGAGCGTCGGTAGCGAATGCCGATCGCCACGATTTTTTCAGCGCCGAGGTGCACGGCGGGGCTGACCGGCGTGGTCATGCGAATGCCGCCGTCGCCGTAGAACGTGCCATCGACTTCGACCGGCGGGAAGAACATCGGAATCGCCGCCGAGGCCATCACGTGGCCAACGGTGATCTTCTCGCGCACGGCGATGCGGCCGTGGCGTACCCAGGTCTTGATCTCGGGCGCGCCGTCGTAGAACGTCACGGTGGTGCCGGTGAGGTAGTTGGTCGCCGAGACCGCGATGCCGCGCAGCACGCCGGATGCGATGTGGACCGGCAAGCGCGAGGTGTCGAGCTGAGCGAGCAACAGGTCGCGCAGCGGCGCGGTGTCGAGCAAGTAGTTCGACCTGCTCGGGCCGAGCGCGCCGCCGAGCGTGAGGTCCTTGAGCCAGCGCATGCCGAGCTTGCTCAAGTTCGAGGCATCGGTGCGGTACACGCGCTCGGTCGTCAGCGAGCTCCAGATCTCTGCCAAGCGGCGCGCGCCCAGGGGAAAGTTGTCCGCCTCGATGCCGAGCGCCACGGTGTTGATCGCGCCCGCCGAAACTCCCGCGAGCATACGAAACGGCGTCGGATTCCCGAGGATCTCGGAGAGCGCCAAGATCGCGCCAACCTGATAAGCGCCCCGCGCGCCGCCCCCAGTCAAAACCAACCCAACGTTCGTCATCTACGACGTCAGTGTCTCTCGACTGCCCTACGTGGGCAACAACCACGCTGGTCGCGCTACCAAGCGCTCAAATCACTTGCGGAAACGGGAAGGATAGTCGTTCTTGCCCGCGCGCGACTTCAGCTCGGCGTCGTCCGGGTGTAGCTCGAGGGCGCGCTTGATCAGGATCGGCTCTTCTTCGCGGATGCTCGGATTTGGCAGGCAGCACTCGACGGGGCACACGGCCTGGCAGGCCTCGTGGTCGTAGAAGCCAACGCACTCGGTGCACAGCTTCGGGTCGATGACGTAGATTTCGTCGCCCTCGCTGATCGCTTGGTTCGGGCACTCGGGCTCGCAAGCGCCGCAGTTGATGCAATCCTGAGTGATGTGCGTAGACATGAGCTCTCCGACAGAGAAAAGTGCGCAGGATGTATAGTGCCCGCCTCACGGACCGTCAACGTCCCGTGTGCGACCCGGCGCGGTTGATTGCCGGCCGACGGCGCCGTCGCAGGACCCCCGACGACACAGCTTTTGACCCCGCCGCTGCGGTTCGATACGATCGCCGCCTCGGGACGATTGAGTCGATGAACGCATCGCGGGCGCGCACCACAGGCTCTGCCACCACCGTCGTGACCGGCGCGGCCCGCTCCGGGGTCCGCTGCTTGGGGGACCGCTAGATGGATTTCAGGGTTTTGGGCTGCCACGGCGGCGAGTCGCCCAAGCACCAGTGTCCGGCCTTCATGCTCGACGGGCGCATTTGCCTCGACGCGGGCTCGATCACCAACATGCTCTCGCTGAAAGAGCAGCAGAAGGTGGAGGCCGTGGTCGTGAGCCACGCGCACCTCGACCACGTGCGCGACTTGGCCATGCTGGCCGATACGCGCACGCAGCAGGGTGGGCCGCCCCTGGTGATCGCCTCCACGCCCGGCACCATCGCCGTGCTGAAGAAGCACTTCTTCAACGACAAGCTGTGGCCGGACTTCAGCAAGATCCCCGGCGAAAAAGCCACGGTCATCTACCAGAACCTGAAGCCGGAAGTTCCAACTGACGTCTGCGGCTATCAGGTGCGTTTGGTGCCGGTGCATCACACCGTGGAAGCGGCGGCGATCTTCGTGAGTGACGGAACGAGCACGGTCGCCTACAGCGGCGACACCGGGCCGACCGACCGGCTCTGGGAAGTGCTGGCCAAAGAGCCACACGTGCGCGCGCTCCTGATGGAAGTGGCGTTCCCGAACGAGCAGGACAAGCTCGCGCGCGACTCGCGCCACCACACGCCGAAGAGCCTCGAGCTGGAGCTGAAGAAGCTGGGCGTGAAGCAACGCGACATTCCGGTCTTGCTGTTCCACATCAAGCCCGTGTTTCAGAAGGACACGGAGCGGCAGCTGTCCAAGATCAGAGCGCGCAACAACACGATCTTGAACATCGGCGACCAGTACATTTTGTAGGGTGCTCGCGTCGTCCAGCTCGCGCGGACCCGCTGCGTTTCAAGGCGCGGGTGCAGCTGACGCAGCGGGTGCAGGCGCCCGCTGCGGCTCGCCGGGCTTTGCAGCGGCGGGCGGCTGTGCGCTTGGCAGTGCAGCTGACGGCGGCAGCGGCGTCAGCACGCTGGCCGGAAACACGCACAGGCCGTCCACGCAGATCCGGTCGCCCTTGCACTGCGCGTCGAACGTGCAGCCGGCGCTCGATTGCGGCAGAGGTTGTTCGTGCTCCCGGTCGAGCCGCATGCCCATCTCCTCCTTGGCGGTCTGGCAGCGGTCGGTCTGGCGGAACCCGTAGACCGCGGACGCGATGGCGAGCGCACCCGTCACAGCGTAGACCGCGGTGTACGCCGCCCGGTCGCTGCGCGCAAACGCGTCGGTCGAGGCGGCGGCTACGGCGGCGAGGCCGTAGACCACCGCGCCCGCGCTGTCGAGCACGGGCGCGACGCGACTGGACGTGCAGTCGAAGTAGCGAAACTGCTTCGGTTGAGCCGGGGCTTCGCTGACGAACAGCCACGAGCAGCCGCCGCATAGCGTGAGCACGCAGGCGAGGGCGACGCGCAGCAGGTAGCCGAGGCTGGCCGCTGATGGCTGCATGCGCCCTACACAAGCACGCCCCGCAGAAAAAAGAAACGGCGAGCGGGCCTCTGCCCTACTCGCCGCTTCGTGGCCGCTCCAACCGAGGGGCCGCCGTCTAGACCACGTGCCGTGGTCCTAGCCAGCCAGGCCCTGCGATGAGAGGCCGTTAGTACTGTGCATGTTGTTTTTCTCTCCCCCGGCGAGTGCCGGCGCCCCGGCGCGATGCGATGACGAGATTACGGGGCGTTCCAAGGTGGGGGAACCGTCTGAACCTGTGACGTTCGAGAACGAAGCTCCCACGGTCATGCGCGATCGACGTCCCCTCGCGGGGCTCAGACCATCCGAAGCTTTCGCCCGTCTTCCGCGTGACTTGATGATAACGGGCGCTCTCGCCGCCCGCAAACCCAGGGCTCGCGCGGCTATTTCGCCGCGGCTGCAGGGGTCACCGTGTACAGCGTGATCATGCCGGCCTTGATGTGCACGACGCGCAGGCCGAGGCTGCGGAACAGGTCGAGCCAGCTCTCGATGCGCAGGAACGTGCAGGGGCCGGTGCGCGCGAGCCAGCGCTGCTCGTGCCACAGGCAAAGTGCGCGATCGTGCCAGCGCTCCGGGATGTCTTCGTAGATCACGATGTTGCCGCCGCTGCGCAGCACCCGCTGCGCTTCCGAAAGAAGGCCGGCGATGTTCTGGCAATGGTGCAAGACGAAGCTGAAGATCACGGTGTCGAACGACACATCCTCGAACGGGAGGTTGGGCGAAAGCAGCGTGTCGGGGGCGCACGCTGTGTTGCGTCGCAGGAGGTCAGCGTTTCACACGTTGAATCTGAAATGGACCACGTCGCCGTCTCGCACGACGTACTCCTTGCCTTCGGTGGCGAGCTTGCCAGCGGCGCGGCAGGCGGCTTCGCTGCCTAGGTTGACTCGATCTTCCCACCAGATCACTTCGGCTTTGATGAAGCCGCGCTCGAAGTCCGTGTGGATCTTGCCGGCAGCGCGCGGGGCTTTGTCGCCGCGGTGGATCGTCCAGGCGCGGACTTCGACCTCGCCGGCGGTGAAGTACGTGATCAGGTCGAGCGCGGCGTAGCCCTTGCGGATGACGTCGTTCAGGCTCGGCTCCTTGAGGCCTACCGAGGCGAGGAAGTCGGCACGCTCTTCCTCGGGTAGCTGCATGATCTCGGCTTCGATCGCAGCGCAGATCACCGCGACCTGGGCGCCTTCGCGCGCGGCTACGTCGCGGACTTTCTGCACGAGCGGGTCTTTGTCGGCGTTGGCCAGCTGCTCTTCTTTGACGTTCGCCACGTAGAACATGGGCTTGTTGGTGAGCAGTCCGAGCTCGGCTAGGGCGGCGGCTTCGCGCTCGTCTTCAGCTTTTACAGTCACGGCGCGCTTGCCTTCGTTGAAGGCGGCCATCAGCCGCTCGCAGATGGCCGCCATGGCCTTGGAGTCGTTGTCGCTGCCTTTGGCGAGCTTCCTGGCCTTGTCGAGGCGACGCTCGACCAGCTCCATGTCCCGCAGGATCAGCTCGGTGTTGATGGTCTCGATGTCGGAGGCCGGGTCGACGCGTCCGTCGACGTGCACGACGTTGATGTCTTCGAAGCAGCGCACCACGTGCGCAATGGCGTCGCAGTCGCGGATGTTGGCGAGGAAGGCGTTGCCGCGGCCTTCGCCCTTGGACGCGCCCTTCACCAGGCCCGCGATGTCGACGAAATCGACCGTGGCGGGGACCTTGTTCTTGGGCTGCACGAGCTTGCACAGCGCGTCGAAGCGCGGGTCCGGCACCGGCACGACCCCGACGTTCGGGTCGATCGTGCAGAACGGGTAGTTCGCCGCTTCGGCCTGCTTCGAGGACAGGGCGTTGAAGAGCGTGGATTTCCCGACGTTGGGCAGACCGACGATACCGACCGAGAGCGACATGGTTTTTACCTTACACGCGGAGCAGCCTGCGGCTCTCCGCGTGGCCCTTTAGCGCGCAGCGCAGGTTGTGGCAACAGCCGCGGGAATCGCAGTATGCTGCGCCGCGCATGGGCTTTTTCGATCTTCGGGTCTGGCGCGCGTTGACGGGCGCCGCGGTGCTTTTGACTTGCTCGCTTGGTTTGCTTGTGCCGGCCGCCGTGTACGCGCAGGCTGCGAGCGTTCCCGGCAACCCGGAGGCCAAGCCGGAGGCGAAAGCGCCGGTGCTGGTGCCGCCGAAGCTCAAGCAGTTCGTGGAGGCGACGTATCCGCCCGCGGCGCTCGAGCAAGGCGTGAACAGCGCGCGCGTCGAGCTCGAGCTGGTGATCGCACCAGATGGCACCGTCAGCGATGCGAAGGTGCACGCGCCGGTTGGCAACGGCTTCGATGAAGCCGCGCTCGAGGCGGGTAAGAAGCTGTTGTTCGAGCCCGCGACACGCGACGGAGCGCCGATACCGGCGCGCATCCTGTTTCCGTACGTGTTCGAAGTTAAGCTGGCCGAGCCGCCGCCTGCCGAAGAGGTGAAACCCAAGCCGTCGCGCATCGAAGGCACCGTGCAGGACGTCGACGATCGGCATCCGCTGGCCGGCGTGGAGGTGATCGTGTCGGGCGCCGATGACGCGACGCGCGGCACGACGCGTCGCGCGGTGACCGATGACACCGGCCACTTCGTGTTCGACGAGCTGGTTGCGGGTCGCTACACGGTGCACCTCGCCAAGCGCGAGTACACCGATCAAGAAGCCGAAGAGACGCTGGTCGCGGGTGAAGCCACGGCGATCACGTACAAGCTCGTGGGCGCGCCCGATCCGGAGGCGTTCCACGCGGTTGCGCGTGTGCCTGCTCCGCCGCGCGAGGTCACACGCCGCACGATGGGCCGCGAAGAGCTGACGCGCATTCCGGGTACGCGCGGCGATGCGCTACGTGCGATCGAGCTGATGCCGGGTGTGGCGCGTCCGCCGCTCGGCGCGGGCTTTCTGATCGTGCGCGGCAGCGCGCCGCAGGACACGCAGGTGATGCTGGAGAGCGTGCCGGTGCCGCTGCTCTACCACTTCGGCGGTCTCACCAGCTTCATCAACTCGCGCTTGCTCGAGAGCGTGGACTTCTATCCAGGTAACTTCTCGGTGCGTTACGGACGTCGGCGCGGCGGCATCATCGAAGCGAACCTCGCCGATCCGCCGACCGACAAGCTGCACGGCGTGGCCGACTTGAACTTCATCGACGGCTCGTTGCTCGTCGAAGGTCCGATCACCGACAACTGGGGTTTCGCGCTCGCGGCGCGTCGTTCGTGGATCGATCTGGTGTTCCAGCAGGTGCTGGGATCGTCGTCGAACGTGAACGCGCTGGCCGCGCCCGTGTACTACGACTACCAGGCCATCACGACGTACAAGCCGGACGATCGCGACAAGCTGCGCTTGGTCGTGTACGGCAGCTCGGACAACTTCAAGCTGCTGTTCACCGAGCCGTCCGATCAAGATGCGGCGATCTCGGGCAACTTCAACTTGTCCACGCAGTTCCATCGCGTGCATGCGACCTGGTCGCGCAAGATCAGCGACCGCGTCGACCACGACCTCGAGCTCGCCGTGGGTCGCTTTCAGTTCAACGTGGGCGTGGGCAGCGCGTTCGCCTTCAAGCTGCAGGGCACGGACGTGTATTTGCGCAGCGAGTGGCGCGCGCGTGTCAGTGATCGCGTACGCATCATCGCCGGTCTCGACACGGTGTTTCTGCCGGGCAGCGTGAGCTACTCGGGTCCGCCGGTGACGCAGCAAGAAGGCAACGCCGACAACGGTCCGAACGCGACCACGTTCTCGAACCGCGATCGCGTGACGGCAGCTGACAACTTCACCGTGGTGCAGCCGGCGCTGTACTTGGAGAGCGATCTCGATCTGCGCCCGCTGCGCATCGTGCTCGGCTCGCGCGTGGACTACTTCAGCGAGATCAAGTCGTACGCGTTCGATCCGCGCATCGCGGCGCATTACTCGATCGACGACAAGACGCGCCTCAAGAGCGGCGTGGGCTTGTTCTCGCAGCCGCCGCAGTACCAGGAGTCTTCGCCGGCGTTCGGCAATCCGAACCTCAAGCCCACGCACACCGTGCACGTGGACGCGGGCATCGATCGCGACCTCGGCGAGAACGTGACGTTCGGCGTCGAGGGCTTCTACAAGTACATGTACGACCGCGTGCTGGGCACACCGTTCGGCCAAGCGCCCAGGTTCATCAACGGCGGCTCGGGCCGCATCTACGGCTTGGAAGTGTCGGCCAAGGTGAACCCGCGCGGACGCTTTCTTGGCTATTTCTCGTACACGCTGTCGCGCTCCGAGCGTCAGGACCGGCACGAGGGCTATCACCTGTTCGACTACGATCAGCCGCACATCCTGACGATCTCGGGCGTGTATCGCTTGGGTCGTGGCTGGGAAGCGGGCTTGACGTTCCGCTTGGTGTCGGGCAACCCGGGCACACCCGTGGTCGGCGCCGTGTACAACAAGGACACGGGTCAGTACTCGCCGATCTTCGGCACGCTCAACAGCATCCGCACGCCGGTCTACCAGCGCCTCGATCTGCGCGTCGAAAAGCAATGGAAGTTTGACAGCTGGAAACTCGCGCTCTACCTCGACGTGCAGAACATCTACAACGCGAGCAACTCCGAAGGCATCATCTACGACTTCGAGTACCGCAAGACCACGTCGATCTCCGGTCTGCCGATCTTCCCGAACATCGGCTTGCGGGGGGAACTGTGATGAAGATCGAGATGCATCGCATCGTTTCGTGGGTCGCGCTGCTCGCGGCGGCGCTGGTATGTGGCGCGTGCGGCGACAAGCTGCCGAAGGCCACCTTGATCACGCACATGCGCGTGCTCGGTGCGCGCACGGAAGTGAAGGGCGACCCCACGCGCAGCACGCCGAAGCCCGGCGAGAGCGCGACGCTCACCTGGTCGGTGGTGTTTCCGAGCACGATGCAGGACGACAGCATGGTGTCGTCGCTGTTCATCGTGTGCACCGCGCCCACGCAGTTCTCGGGCATTCCGATCTGCCAGGAGTTCCTCGACGCAGCCGCGAGCCCCGATCAAGCGGCCGCTCAGATGCTGGCCGGCGCGAGCATGCAGACGCTGTCGTGCAAGGGAAACGCCAACTCGCAGGTCTCGTTCGGCGCGCTCGGCGCGGTGTGCGTGACCGGCCTGCCCAAGCTGAACGTCGCGATCGAAGCCGATAGCAAGATCGCGAAGAAGCTGGTGCGCGGCATCCTGTGCCGCAACGGGACGCCAGTGCTCGATCCGTCGAATCCGGAGCTGTTTCAGTGCGACCCGATCGCGGGCGTGAAGGCGAGCGACACCGACGAGATCGCCGTGTACGGCACGATCCCGATCGAGCACAACGCGAACCAAGCGAACGACAATCCCAGCTTGAAGGATGCGACCTGGAAGCGCGGCGGGAAGACCTGGGACGAGCCCCAGGGCATGCTGCCGGCGACGGACGACGACTGCGTGGACGCCGCCACGATGGGCCTCTTGCCGTTTTCGGATGGTCGGGCGGACACGATCACGTTCGAGTATCCGGCGAGCAAGCGCGAGAAGGCCGGTGGCGTGCTCGAGACGATCGAGATCTCCGCCTACGCGACCGCGGGTAAGCTGGAGCGTCGCTTCATCGTGTTCAATCCCGAGGATCCGGTCACGGGCGGCGTGCTCAAGCACTCGCTCGCCTGGAACATGTCTGCGAGCGAGCGCGCGGCGGTGAAGACCAGCGGCAAGCTCGTGCGCTTCTTCTTCACGATCCTGGATCGGCGCGGCGGCTTCGATGTGACCGAGCGCGCGCTCTGCATTCGGCGCTGACCGACGGACCGACCCGATCGCGCGGTTACGCGTGAGCGTGCGTCGCCATGGCCGGCGGGCGGTACGACGCGCGCTGCACGGCGAGGGCGTGCTCGGTGTTGGCGGAGCCGAGGAAGCTCACCAGCAGAAACGGCATGCCACAGATCGCGACCGGTATGAGCAGGAACGCGAGCAGCCCGAGCGGCAGCGCGGCGAGCGGCACGAGCACCAGCGCGGCGAACGTACCGAGCAACCCGCGCAACACGGAGCCGGAAGCAGCATTGGAAATGATGGTGAACATCCACGTCCTCCTTCGGTGGTTCGAACCGCGGCATCCCCCGATGTCGCGCAAGGTCCGTTACACGCTACCCCTCCAAAGTTGGGATGCACGTCGAACGCATGCAGAAAGATCGGTGGTTTCCGGTCTTTGGTAGATGCGCGCACAAGCGCCCGCGAAGCGGCGCGCGAACATCAGGCCCAAAGCGGTCCGGTTACACGTCTGCTTGCATGTCTACTTTGCCGGCACGACGACGTCTGTGTGCCCGACCAACAGCGGATCGTTCGGAACGTTGATCGCGTCCCAGCGACGATAGACCGTCACGCGGTGTGAGCCCGGCGTCGCGCTCACTTCGAGCATGATGTCGTAGAGGCAGTCGCAGCGTACGATGTTCTTCGGATGCAGATCGATCGGCTGCACCAAGAGATCGATCGCGGTGCCGTTCTCGCGAACGAAGCCTTCGACGTCCTGCTGGCAACGGAAGTCGGCGTGCAGGTACTCGACGTCGATCGCGTTCTTGATCGCGGAGGCCTGCACCACGGCAGGCGGTCCGGTGAGCGCCGACCCGCTGCACGCTTTCTGCGTGAAGTCGGTGATGCGCTGCGCGCCGGACCAGCCGCTCGGCAGATCGGCGCTGCTGCTGGACTTGCCGCAGCTGACGAGCGCGAGCAGCAGTACGGCACTGAGGGCGCGGCGATTCACAGAAACGATGGCCGGCATCCGCTCAACTTACGCGCAAGAACGCAGCTTTCAAGTAGCGACCTTCGTCGAAGGCCGGCGGCGTCGGATGATCGGCGGACTGCTCGCCGAGCGTGAGCAACACGGCATCGCGACCCGCATCGGCCGCGGCGATCGCCATGGTGCGTACGAAGTCGTGCGGCTGCATGGCCGCGGAGCACGAGCAGGTGACGAGCATGCCGCCGGGGGCCACCAAGCGAAACGCCTGGGCGTTCCAGGCGCGGTAGGCCGTGCGCGCACGGTCCAGGTGCTTGGCGCTGTGCGCGAGCTTCGGTGGATCCATGATCACCAGATCGAACCGCTCACCGCGCACGATCAGCTCGGGCAGGTGCTTCTTCACGTCGGCGCGCTCGAAGCGGATACGGTGTGACAGGCCTGCACGCTCGGCGTTTTGCGCGCCGGCCGCGAGCGCACCGTCGGAGCGATCGATCGCCAGCACTTCGCTCGCGCCACCGCGGGCGGCCGCGAGCGAGAAGCTACCCATGTAGCAAAACGCATCGAGCACGCGTCGACCCTTGGCGAACGACTCGACACGCGCGCGGTTGTCGCGCTGATCGAAGTAGTAGCCGGTCTTTTGTGCAGCCGTCAGCGGCAGCTCGTAGCGAAAGTCGAGCTCCGAGAACGCGAGCGTGTCCACGACCGGGCCGTGCACGATGCGCGGCTCCACGCTGAAACCTTCGCGCTCTTGGTTCTCGGCGCTGGGCACCTCGAGGATGCTGGTCACGCCGGCGGTCTCGGCGATCGCGCGGAAGATCTCGGCTTCGCGCCGCTTCATGCCGGCGGTCAGCAGCTGCACGGCAGCGACGCGATCGTAGATGTCGACGATCAGGCCGGGCAGGTTGTCGCCCTCGGCGTGCACGAGGCGATAGCCGGTGGTGCGTGCGTCCGGCAGCTGCAGCCAGTTGCGACGCAGATCGAGCGCGCTCGCGAGCCTGCGCGTGAAGAACGCTTGGTCGAGCGCTTCGCCCTCTTTGCGGCTGAGCAGGCGCACGGCGAGCGCAGAGCCCGGTGAATAGAAGCCTTGGCCGAGCCACTTGCCCTGTGCATCGATCACGTCGACGACGTCACCGGCCGCGGGCTGACCCTCGACGTTCGCGATCGCCTGCGCGTAGACCCACGGATGGCCCGCCCACAGCGGGCGCACATGTCCGGGCCTGATCCGTACTTTCGCCATCGCGCGCAATCTACTTTAGATCAATTCACGCAGCGACGCAGCGAGCAAGCGCGCGTAGAGGTGCTCCTCGGCGGTCTTCGGCGCGTGCAGCTCCATGCGTCGCAACAGCGGCTCGACGTCCGCGCCGGGCCAGCCGTGCAGCGCGGCCTGTGCGAGCGCGCGCGCTAGGCGAGGGCGCGTCGTGGTTGCAGCTTCGAGCCGACGCAATGCCGCTCCCAGCTGCTTTTCTTGGGCGTCGAGATCAGTGCCGAACGGGAACGGACCGAATGCGCCGCGGGCTTTCCAGCGTGCCAGAGGTCGTTCGTACGACTCGGGCGTGTTCGCGCGCTGAGCGTCCGGGATGCGGTAGTCCGGGCGCAGCTTGCCGGCGCGCTTGGCATCGTTCATCAACGTCTCTTGAAAGCGCGAGTCGCTGATCGCGAGCATGGCCATCGCGCACTCTTGGTCGGTCTTGCCGCGGAGATCGGCGATGCCATACTCGGTGATCACGACGTCGCGCAGGTGGCGCGGGATCGTGGTGTGGCCGTAGTTGTAGACGATGTTGGAGCGCACCTCGGCGCCGACCTCGCGCGTGCTGCGCGCCTGCAGCACCGAGCGACCGCCGGGCAGCTCGTGCGCCATCGCGACGAAGTTGTACTGGCCGCCGACACCGCTCACGACGCGCCCGTCTTCCAGCGCATCGGACACGGCTGCGCCGAGCAGCGTGATCATCATCGAGGTGTTCACGAAGCGTGCGTCGCGGCGGTGCAGGCGATCGATCTCTTCGTGGCCGTAGAGCTGGTTGATGCGCGTGACGCTGCGCATGTCGATCAGCTTGCGTTGCTCTTCAGGCAGGTTGCGCAGCCAGGCGTAGAACGCGGGTGGACCGAGAAAGAAGCCGGCATGGATCACGGCGCCGTGCTGGAGCGTGCTGCCAAGGTGGGCATGCAGAAACGCGCGCGCTGCGGGATCTTCGAGGTTCGGCACTACGCGCGAGCCGTCGCGCGCGACGATACTGCCGGCGTCGTAGCTGAGCTCGTCGCGCAGGATGCCGAAGTGCTGCAGGTAGGCGAGATCCGGCCCTGTGAGCACGGTGCGAATCGCGCGCGCGGCGCGCAGCAGATCGAGCAGCTCGGGCGTGACCTGCTCGTCGATCCGGCCTTCGTTGCGCAGGCGCGAGAGCGCGACGTCGTCGTAGACTTTGCGCTTCAGGATGCCGGCCTGCCACAGGTGCATGAAGCCATCGACCAGCATCTCGGTCGCGGAAAACAGGCCCAGCGTGAACGGTGCGAGGTCGCCGATGCGTCCGATCACGTCTGCGTTGCGGCGCAGCACGGAGAGCCCGTCGAGCGCCTCGCGGTACAGCGCGTTGTTGGTTTGACGCAGCACGAGCGCGTGCGCGAGGGCATCGCCGAGCGCGCCGATGCCGACCTGCAGCTCGCCGCCGTCCTTCACCAGCGTGCTGGCGTACAGGCCAATCATGTGATCGGCGTCGGCGACCGAGAGCTTCGGTGGGCCGAACAGCGTGTAGCTGCCGTGCGGGTCGTCGACGATGACGTCGAACGTGTCAGCTGGAACGATCGCGTCGCCGTGCATGAACGGGAGCTGATCGTTGAGCTGGGCGACGATCGCGATCGCGCTGCCGGACTTCTCGTCGGCGCGCATCTTGGCGATCAGATCGAGCGTGAGATCCGGGTTGCAGCTGAGGCTGAGCATGGGCCGGCCGTTCACCACGCCGGCGCAGACCTGCTGCGCGAGCACGTTGACGCCGCGTGCACACAGGTCGCGGGCGACGTGCGTGTAGTTGCTGCTGATGTAGTCGTGCTGCGCGCTGGGGGTCTTCAGGTACTTGCCCGCGGGAAAGTAGAACTCGATCACGCGCACGTTCGCCGGCAGCTTGCCCGCCATGCGATCGAGCTCGTACGCGAGGTCCGGGTAGTTTCCGAACAGGCGCCGCACCATCGGCGCGAGGAAGCGCTGCTCGAGCAGGCTTTTGCCCTTCGGCAGCTCCAGCGTGAGCGCGGTGTGGATCAAAAGCTCGATGCTTGGGTCGCGCTTGGCGCGCTCGTACAGCGCGTTCAGCAGGTGGTTGGGCTTACCGAGACCGAGCGGCGTGGTGAGCGAGATGCGCTTACCGACGCGCGCGAGCACCGCGTCCACGCATGCCTGGGGGTTCTGCAAGGTCTGCATGTCGAGCCGCGCGAGCATAGCGCAGTGATTGACCGGCAGGCGCGCCTTTGGGATCGTGCGCGGCATGGACAGTCACGAGCTGCCGCGGGTGGTGCTCGACGCGTGGGAGGCCCTCGGGGATCCGCGTGTGGTCGTGGGCGCCGAGGAGAGCAGCCCCGGCGTCTCCACCAACGACGTGTTTCGCCTCGACTTGCAGCGCGACGGTGCGCGCGCGCCGAGCGTGTTCGCCAAGGTGTCCAGCTACGGGTCGTACGTGCACTTTCGGCAGGACCACGCGCGCATCGCGCGCTTCGGTGAGCTGCTCCGCGGCACGCGCTACCAAACGTTTCTTGCGCCGGTGCTGCAGAAGGGTGGGAACATCTTCACGTACGAGGCCGGCGGCACGTGGGTCGTATTCTACGGCGAGGTGGCGCGGCGCGGTGTGACGCCGCGCGTGCTCGGCAGCGAGGACATCCGCACGATCGGCGCGGAGGTTGCGCGCTTTCACCAAGCGAGCGACGCCGTGCACCACGAGCTGCCGCCGACCTGGAAGACGCTCGGCTCCGACATCGCTTCGCTCTACGATCAGCTCGATCAAACCGCCTGGCGCAGCGCGCGCGGCCTCTCCAACATGGAGGCCCAGTTCTTGAAAGCGCAGTGCGACGCGTTCCTCGAAAACTCCGAGGCGCTCGGCTATCACGCCTTTCACCACATCCCCGTGCTGATCGACTGGAACCGCGGCAACTTCTCGGTCGAGTACGACGAAGACGGTGGCTTCTCGTTGTTCTCGCGCTGGGACTACGACTGGTTCCGGATCGAGCCGCGCATGCTCGACTTCTATTTCCTCGGGCGCCTGGTGCGTGCGGACGGAGACCAGAGCACGTTCAGCTACCTGTCCGATCCGCTGTTCGAGCCTCGTTTTGCAGGGCTTTTGCGTGCGTACCACGCCGTGTTCCCGCTGACCGAGCCGGAGTTGTTGTTTCTCAAAGAGGCGTATCGGTTCTTCGTGCTGAACTACGTGATCCGCGTTGGCGAGCACTTCTTCGTGCCGCAGATCTACGCGCGCTTGGCGCGTGAAGCGGTGAACTACTACCTGCCAGCGCTAGAGCGGCAAGACTTTCGTCAGCTTTTGGCTGCGCTCGAATAGAGCTGTGTGTGCGCGAAGGTGCGCGCGCCCAGAAACTTTTCGGGTAGTCCCGAGCTTCGGGTATCCTGAACGCTATGGCCGAGCTCGTGCTTCGCCTCCGGGACCGGGAGCTCCAAAGAACACCGATTCTGCACACGCGCATCACGCTCGGGCGTGACGCGGCGTCGGACTTGGTGATCGACAACGTCAGCGTGTCGCGTACGCACGCGGTGCTGATCTACGTCGACAATCACTTTCGCATCCGCGACTCGGACAGCCAGGCGGGCTTGCTCGTGAACGGCAAGGCCACCAAAGACTGCGTGCTGAACTACGGCGACGTGATCGGCATCGGCAAGTTCGAGGTGGTGCTGCAGAACAGCGCACAGGAGCCCCCGACCGAGCCAAAGCCGAACCGCGGCAAGATCGGCGACGTAGGTATCGAGACGCTGCGCCCGGTGCGTGCGACCAAGCCCGAGGGGCTGGAAGCGGTGGCTGCGGCGGATGCCGCGGCGGTGGCCACGCCGGCGGCGAGCGAGGCGGTGGCGGCAGCAGCTGCGGCCACCGCACCGGTCGTGCGCGCGAAGGCGTCGGGCGCCGATTTTGCGATCGTGCTGAAGATTGCGGCGGTCGTGCTGCTCCTGATCTTGGCGGCGCTGGCCGGCACGGTCTGGGCGCTCGAGAACAAGTGGATCTCGGTTTGAGCCAGGCGTGACGCGTTTGCAGCTGACTCAGGATCAGTTCGGCAAGCCCGGGACGCCGAGCTGGATCGAGTACAGGCCGGAGCTGCCGCTGCGGGCGCCCGACGTGATGAAGAGCGTCTTTGCGTCGCTGCCACCGAAGGCCAGGTTCGTCGTGTTGGCGCTCGCGCTGATCGTGCCGAGCTCGTGGTTGTCGGGGGCGTACACGTGCACCAGGCCCGTGTTGAATTCGGCGACGTACAGGTTGCCGGCGCAGTCCATAGTCATGCCATCGGGAGATTGCAGGCCCGAGACGAACGGTTGGGCCGGGCCGGTCGAGCCGTCCGTGAGCACGGCGTATTTGGATACTTTGCCGTCTTGGCTGTCGACGTAGAGCAGGGTCTCGTCGGGCGAGAGCGCGATGCCATTCGGCTGCTGGAGGTTCTCGTCGACGACAGTTGCAACCCCGCTGGGCGCCAGCCGGTACACGCGCGTCTTGTCGACGATGTTCGTCGAGCGATTGCCCTGCTGATAGTTGGGATCCGTGAAGTAGAGCGTGCCGTCGCTGCGCACGGCGACGTCGTTGGGAGAATGAAAGTGCTTGCCCTGGTAGTCGGCGACGAGCGTCTTGCGGAGCTTGCCTGCCAGCTCGAACGACGAGACGGACTGCGTGTCGTGCGTGCAGGCGATCAGCTGCTTTGCGTCGGCCGACAGCGCCATGCCGTTGCTGCCGCTGTTCATCTGCCAGAGCGTGAAGGTGTTCGGCGGCGTGAAGCGCTGGATGTTCGAGGGCTGGACGTTGTCGGCGCCGGCCCCGGCTTGGACATCGGAGAAGTAGAGCGCGTTCTCGCTCGCGACCCAGACGGGGCCTTCCGTGAAGTAGAACGTGTCCGTGATTTTGGTGGCCGCCAGAGAAGACGAGGTCAGCGCCGCGCCGTAGTGCGCGTCCGCGCGGCATGGGTTCTTCAGCGCAGGCAGTGCCGGACCGCTGTCAGCTGAAGCATCGTGCGCGCTGCCGGCGTCCTCGTGCTTGCTGCTCACGGCGGCATCGTGACCGGGAGCCCCCGCGCTGCTCGCGTCATGCGGCAGGGCGGCGTCCGCGGTCGGAGCGCTGCTCGCAGCGGCATCGCGTGTGCCCGCGTCGTTTCGCGCCCGTTGTTCCGCGCTGCTGCACCCTGTGTACAGTGCGAGGCAGACGAGGCTTGGCAGCAGCAGGTTTCGCATGGGGCTCTAGCTCGCGCTAACCTAGCACGGATTCGCAGACGTAGTTCGGAATGATGCCGGTCGAGTTGATCTCGAGCTCGGCGGTTTCGCGGCGCGTGTTGCCTGAGAGTACGAGCACGGTGTCGATGCCAAACTTATTACCGCCGAGAATGTCCGTGTCGAGGGTGTCGCCGACCATCAGCACCTGACTCTTGTCTAGCTTCGGGATCGCGGTGTTGGTCTGCGCTTGCGCATACGCATACGCGTACATGAGCGTGTCGGGCTTGCCGAAGCGAATGAAGCGCTTGTGCACGATGCGCTCCATCAAGTCGCCCAGGCTGCCGACGGCGATCGCGACGTTGTGCGTGTCCACGGGGTAGGTGGGGTCGGCGTTGGCCACCACCACCGGGATGTTGCGGTGGCGCAGCAGGTTGAGCGCGCGGTTCATGTCGAGCTGCCAGTCGAAGCCTTCGTCGTCGAGCAGGGCGAGCGCGCTCACGTCGGCGTGCGCTTCGCATTGCGCGATCGGCACGGGGATCAGTCCCGCTTGCTCGATGTAGTACGCGGAGCTGGGCTTACCTAGATACGCGACGCGGCCGGTACGAACCTTGGTGCGTAGAAACTCCGAGGTGAGCAGGCCGCTCGTCACGTGGCGCTCGGCGCTGATCAGCTCGCCGTGGGTCGGGTGCACGTAGGCGCGCGCCATCACCTGCGGCGAGCGTGACGCATCGTTCGTGACTACGTACATGTGCTTGCCCTCGTTCTTGAGGCGCACCAGCGTGTCGAGCACGCCGGGCATCACGCCGAACGAGTTCTTCAGCACCCCGTATGCATCGAACAAGATCACCGAGTAACGCGCAGCGATCTTGGCGAACGATTCTGTCATGGCAGGTAAGTCACGAACTACGCGGAGAGCCGCAGGCTGCTCCGCGGGTATGTTACGCGGAGAGCCGCAGGCTGCTCCGCGGGTATGTTACATAATATCGACGCCGGGCGCGGTGCCCCTGTCGATCGCGATGCCGTTGCCGATGCGGGTCGTGAGCACGGTGCTGCCCGTGGTGATCGCCGCGTTCGGGTTCACGATGTTGTCGAGCACGATCGTGAGCGTGCTGCTGTCGGTGGTCGTGCCGTCGCCTTGGCGCGTGAGGGTCACGATCTGACCGCTGACCGAGAGCACGAACATGCCGCTCGAGCCCATGAAGCTAGTGAGCGTCGCGCCGCTCACGTTGAAGTCGCTCGGGAACTGGAGATCGATGCTGCCAGCTCGGTCCCACGGATTGGTGGTCGTGCCGGTGATTGTCACCACGCCTGTCGCGCTGATCGCCGTCGAGGCAGGCACGACGCTGGCGTTGCTGATCGTGCTGGGCGTGAGCATCACGCCGGCTGCGCTGCCGGTATCGATGTCGACCGCAGCGCTGGTCTGGGTCGCGAGCGCGATCGCGTTGGTCGTGCCTGAGACTTGCGGGATCCGGACGCCGCCGAGCACCACGGAGACGGCCGTGCTCGCGGGCAAGGTCGTCCCGCCGCTGCGCGTCAGCGTGACCTGCTGGCCGGTGATGCCGAGCGCGAGCGAGCCGCTGACGTTTTCCGAGACGAGGCTGGCGTGCGAGACGTCGTAGCTCGACGGGAACACCACGCTCAGCACGCCGGTCTTGCCCCAGCTGCCTGCGGTGGTGAAGAGCAGCGTCAGGTTGGCGGTGGCGCCCGCGACGAGTGATGCGGGAGTAGCGCTCACCGCGCTCAGCGTGCCCTTGGCCGTGCAGCCGTCGTCGACGCACAGGCCCGCACCGCATTGCGCGTCGAGCACGCATTGCACGCAGGTGCCGTTGCCGTCGCACTTGGTGTTGCCCCCGGTGGCGCAGGTCGCGCCGCGCGTCGAGTTTGGATGACTCGGCGTGCCGGTGGTGCACACTTCATCGGTGCAGTCGTTGCCGTCGTCAGGCTTGTCGGTGTCTTTGTTGACCGACTTGTTGCCGCCCGCGCCGTTGCACTGTACTTCCTTGCAATCATGCGGAGTCTGGCTGGCGATCGCCACGTTGTTTGGCAGGTTCAGCCCGCACGCGCCGCTCGCATCGCACGTGTGCATGCTGCACTCGGTGTCGGTGCCGCAGTTGCTGGCGACCGCGCACGCGACGCACGCGGTGCCAAGGCAGAAATGCCCGCTGTTTTGGCTGCAGGCCATGCCGTCGCCCTTGGCCGGGTACGGGACGCCGTTTGCGCAGGTGTCGTTCGTGCACTGGTTGTTGTCGGTCAGCGGGACGTCGCTGTTGTTCGCGACGTGCGTGATGGCGCCGGCGCCGTTGCACTGCGCGTCCTGGCAGTCGTGGTCGGTCTGAGCCGGCACGTCCGTGGTGTCGGCGACGGTCTTCTCGTGACCGCTGCCGTCGCAGACGACCTTCTTGCAGTCGGCGGCAACTTGCGACGCGACCGCCGTGCCGTTCGCGACATGCTTGACCCCGCACACGCCGCGCAGGCACGTGCGCATGCTGCACGTGGTGTCTGCGCCTGGGCACTGGCTGGCGACTGTGCAGTCGGCGCCAGCGTCGTCACCCGCGTCGTCGTGGGTCACCGCTGCGTCGTGGCCGGCGTCGTTCGTGGCCGCATCGACGGCCGCGTCTTTCATCGGCTTGCCGGCGTCCTTCTTCGGACCCGCATCCGCGATCGGGCCGCCGTCGCCGACTTGGCCCGCGTCCGCGTCCGCCTTCTTGATCTTGCTACGGTCGAAGTCGAGGCCGAGCGAACAGCCCGAGAGCACGCTCACGAGCACAGTGACGGCCACCGTGCTCATTCCGTGAAGGCGAATGGTCTTGCTCATGCCTAGCTCCAGGGCCCATCGCGAGCCGCCTTGCGTACCTAACCACAGCGGCACGAAACGGAAAAGAGGGTTACCATGGCCCCCCGCGCCGTGAGTATAGCGCGTGGATCACCGGAACTGAGCGCGTGGATCGGGAGGCAGCGGTGGCGGGCAAACAACAAAAGCTCCATCAATCGAGCGTGCTGGAAGAGCTCGGTCGCTCGACCGACGTCACCAAGGTGAAGGTGGCCATCACCGACCTCGACGGCGTGCTGCGCGGCAAGTACCTACATCGCGACAAGTTCGTGTCCGCGACCAAGTCCGGCTTTGGCTTCTGCAACGTGATCTTCGGCTGGGACTCCGCCGACGTCTGCTACGACAACGCGAGCTACACCGGCTGGCACACGGGCTATCCCGACGCGCTCGCGCGCATCGATCCCAACACGTTCCGCCGCGTGCCCTGGGACGGCAACATCCCGTTCTTTCTGGCCGACTTCGAAGGCGTGGACGGTAAGCCGCTTGCGATCTGTCCGCGCCAGTTGCTCAAGCGCGTGATCGCGCGCAGCGAGAAGCTGGGCATGAAGCCGCTGTTCGGCATGGAGTTCGAGTGGTTCAACTTTCGCGAGACGCCTGACTCACTCGCGAAAAAGGGTCACACAGAGCCCCAGCCGATCACGCCGGGCATGTTCGGCTACTCGATCATCCGTGCCTCGCAGAACGCGCCCTTCTTCAACGCGCTGCTCGACGAGATGCTCGCGTTCGGCGTGCCGATCGAGGGCCTGCACACCGAGACCGGCCCTGGCGTCTTGGAAGCGGCAATTCTGTACGGCGATGCGCTCGAAGCGGCCGACCGTGCCGTGCTGTTCAAGACCGGTGCGAAAGAGATCGGCGCCCGCTTCGGCATCATGCCGAGCTTCATGGCCAAGTGGAACGCGCGCCTGCCGGGTTGCAGTGGACACTCGCACCAGAGCTTGTGGACCGACGACGGCAAGACCAACCTGTTCTACGACGCGAAAGCCGAGCACGGCATGAGCAAAGTGTTTCAGAGCTACATCGCCGGTCAGCTGGCACTCTTGCCTGAAATCCTGCCGTTTTTCGCACCGACGGTGAACAGCTACAAGCGCTTGGTCGACGGCTTCTGGGCGCCCACCAAGCCGACCTGGGGCATCGACAACCGCACGGTCGCGCTGCGCGTGATCCCGGGTAGCGCGAAGTCGACGCGCCTGGAGACGCGCGTGCCGGGGTCGGATGTGAACCCGTACCTCGCGATCGCCGCGTGCTTGGCGGCGGGCCTGTGGGGCATCGAGCAGAAGCTGAAGCTGAAAGACGCGCCGGTCGTGTCGAGCGGCTACTTGGCCGACGTCGAGCGCTTGCCGCGCTCGCTCGATGAGGCAACTGACAAGCTCGCGGCGTCGAAGATTGCTCCGCAGATCTTCGGCCGCGAATTCGTGGAGCACTTCGTCGCCTCGCGGCGCTGGGAGTGGCGGCAGTTTCAAGACGCCGTCACGGACTTCGAGCTCAAACGTTACTTCGAGATCATCTGATGACCACCTACCGTTTTTCGTTTCCCACCACGATCCACTTCGGCCCCGGCGCGCGTCTGCTCGCGGGCCCTGCGCTCGTTGCCGAGGGCAAGAAGCGACCGTTGATCGTCACCGACAAAGGCATCGCGGCATTGCCGATGCTCGGTGAGCTTAGCGAGCTGCTGACGAAGGCTGGCCTCGCGCCCGCCGTGTTCTCGGGCGTGTGGGGCAACCCGGTGCAATCGCAAGTGACGGCCGGCGTAGCGGCGTTTCGCGCGCACGGCGCCGACAGCATCGTGGGCTTTGGCGGTGGCGCGGCGCTCGACGTGGCGAAGGCGATTGGCCTGATGGCCACGCACCCCGGCGAGATCTTCGACTACGAAGACGACCTGCCCGGCGCGCGCGCCTTCGGCCGCGAGATTCCGTTCTGGATCGCGCTGCCCACGACGGCCGGCACGGGTTCGGAGGTCGGTCGCAGCACCGTGATCGCCGACGAAGCCACGCACGTGAAGAAAATCATCTTCCACCCTATTTTGTTGGCGCGCCTGGTCTTTGCCGATCCCGAGCTGACCGTGGGCATGCCGGCGAAGATCACCGCGGCCACCGGCATGGATGCGCTCACGCACTGCATCGAGAGCTACCTGGCCAAGGGCTTTCATCCGATCTGTGATGGTGTCGCGCTCGAGGGCTTGCGCCTGGGCGCGCGGGCGCTTGGTACGGCGGTGCACTCGCCTAACAACCTCGAGGCCCGCGGCTCGATGCTGATGTCGTCGATGATGGGCGCGATCGCGTTTCAGAAGGGCCTGGGGCTGACGCACTCGTGCGCGCACGCGCTGGGCACGGCGGCGGATCTGCATCACGGCCTGGCCAACGGGCTCATGATCGACCATGCGCTGGCATTCAACGTGGGCGCTGTGCCGGAGCGCTTCACCGTCATGGCACAAACCGTGGGGCTAACCGACACACGGCCGGAAGCGTTCCTGGCGTGGCTGCGCGAGCTGAAAGAGCACGTGGGCATTGCGGCGACGCTCGGGGCAGAAGGTGTCGGTCGGGACAAGCTGGCACAGCTGTCCGCGCTGGCGTTTGCCGACTCCTGCCACGGCAACAACCCGCGGCCGGTGACGCAGGCCGACTTCAGCGCAATCTTCGAGCGCGCGTTCTGAGTGTGGGCCTGGTCCGGCGGAGCAGCCTGCGGCTCTCCGCAAGTCGAGTGCCGCGGAGCAGCCTGCGGCTCTCCGCAAGTCGCTTGAAAGTGCTGGAAATGCGCTACCCTTGGCGCATGAAGATCGTCGATCCTTCGACCGGCGTCGCCTACGACGAAGTCGCTGAAGATTCGCTGGCAGACATCACGCGCAAAGCGGCCGCCGCGCGCGCCACGCAGCCGGACTGGGCTGGGCGCTCCGCAGGCGCGCGCATCGACGTAATTCGGCGCTTTCGCCAGCTGGTGATCGAGCGCAAAGAGGCGCTCGCGCGCGTGCTCAGCCGCGAGGTGGGCAAGCCCATCGCCCAGGCGCGCAACGAGCTCGGCGCGGTGCCCGCGCGCATCGAGTTCTTCCTCGACAACGTGCAGCGTGCCTGCAGCGACGAGACCGTGCTGCGCGAAGAGACGCTCGAAGAGCGCATCGGCTGGGAGCCGCTCGGCGTGGTCGCGAACATCTCGGCCTGGAACTATCCGTGGTTCGTGGGCAGCAACGTGTTCGTGCCGGCGCTGCTCACGGGCAACACCGTGCTCTACAAGCCGTCGGAATTCGCGACCCTCACGGGCGTGTCAATTGCAAACCTGCTGCACGAAGCAGGCGTGCCGAAGGACGTGTTCATTCCGGTGCTGGGCGGCGGTGATGCGGGCGCGGCGCTGATCGAAGCGGGCATCCACGCCGTCTGCTTCACCGGCTCGTACGCGACCGGGCGCAAGATCGCCGAAGCCGCGAGCAAGCACCTGCTGAAGGTGCAGCTCGAGCTGGGCGGCAAAGATCCCACGTACGTGACCGACGACGTCGTGGTCGACACCACGGTTGCATCGCTCGCGGACGGCGCGTTCTACAACAGCGGGCAGAGCTGCTGCTCGGTCGAGCGCATCTACGTGCACGAGCGCGTATACGACGCATTCGTGGAGCGCTTCGTGAAAGAGGTCGCGGGCTTCAAAGTCGGCGATCCGTCGGACGAGGGCACGTACATCGGCCCGCTCACCCGGCCCGCGCAGCTCGACGTGCTCGAGCGGCAAGTCGCAGACGCCAAGGCCAAGGGCGCGCGCGTGCTGCTCGGTGGCAAGCGCATGGCGCGACCGGGTAACTACTTCGAGCCGACCGTGGTGGCAGACGCCAGCAACGCGATGGAGCTGATGCGTGACGAGAGCTTCGGTCCGGTGATTGGCATCGCGCGCGTCAAGGACGATGCGGAGGCGCTGCGCTTGATGAACGACACCGCGTACGGCCTCACCGCGGGTGTGTACTGTCGCGAGCAGGACCGCGCCGCGACCGTGCTCTCGCAGGTGCATGCGGGTAGTGCGTACTGGAACTGCTGTGATCGCGTGAGCCCGCGTTTGCCGTGGTCCGGCCGCGGCCACTCCGGGCTCGGCACGACGCTGTCGATCCTAGGCATCCGCGCGTTCGTGCAGCCGAAGGCGTGGCACTTACGCAAGGCGTGAGGCAGTCGTGTCGCTCGGACGCCGCGCCGCCGCTTGCGCTTCGCACCTTTCGGACGTACATCTTCGTACTGGGAGGTACGAAGATGGCGGTGCAGAAACGCAGCTATTCTCTGGATCCATTTGCGGCGGATTACCTAGAGCGGCGGGCTAAACGACTCAAACGCAGCGCGTCGTCGTTGCTCAGCGAGCTAATCGCCCAGGCTGCCCAACAGGAAGCCCGCGAGCGGGTGCTCGAGACGCTCGGGGACGGCGTCGAGATCTCCGAGCGCGACGTCGAGCGATGGCTGCGCAAGCTCGGTGCGGCCTGATGGCTGCGCGGAAGAACGTTGGCCAGGCGACGCGTGGTGTGACGTTCGACACGGGCATGCTCGTGGCCTTGGAGCGCCGCAAGGCAGACGCACTTGCGCTGCTGCGCGCGTGCAAGCTGTCGCGGGCGAAGATCACGATTCCTGCCACCGTGGTTGCCGAATGGTGGCGAGGAGAGCACCGCGCGATCCTGGAATGCGGAACGATCGACTCGGTCTCGCCGACGATCGCCGAGCGTGCCGGCGAGCTGTTGGCAAGAACGGGAGGATCCAACGCCGTGGATGCGACGGTAGTTGCGTCGGCCGCCACGCGCGGTGATCTCGTGATCACCGGCGATTTGGACGATCTGCGTGAGCTCGCGAGGCACGTGGACGGGGTCCGCGTCGAGCGGCTGAAACCCTGACGGTGTCAGCTGAAACCACGTT
>JADGRF010000162.1 GCA_017881055.1 Sandaracinaceae bacterium | reverse complement strand
GGCCGATATGACGTGACACACGCGACACTGATTGCCATCGCCATCCGAGCCCGCGACCAAGCTGGGCGAAGTGTCGCCGCCGCTGATCGCCAGCGTTGCGCCGCCAAACTTGCCGTCGCCGCCGACCGCCCCGGTGTAGTTCTTCGCCAGTTCGGTGCCGTAAGACTGATAGTAGACAGTGCCCTTGAGTGAAGTGCCGGCGATTGGCCAAGTCTCCGTGATTGGACCGAACGCTTTGTTCCCCGTCAGCACTGTCAGCTGCACCTTCAGCGTCGAGCGCGCCGACGAACGGGTTGCGGCATCCCATACCGCCTGAGGAATTGGGTGACGCACGAACGGAGCGCCTGCGGTAAGCGCCGCCGGCCGCGCGAAGTAACCCGTGTACGTGTAGTACTGGCTGTCGAGCTGCAGCTTGATGGCATCGGCCGGCGTGGCAGGATCGAAATCCCACTGCAACAGCGGCGCGAGCAAGCCGAGAGGCCAAACCGTTTGATCGTACGGATAGAGCCACACGAGCTTGGTGCTTGCCGCCGGCTTGGCATCGAGTGCCTTCTTCTGCGCCGCGCTTACGGCGGGACCACCGCCTTCACCGCCGACGCCGCCGCAGCCGCCGACGCCGCAAGCGCCTCCCGCACCGGCGCCGTTGTCGGTCGTCACGAAGCTCACGGTGATGGTTGTGGCGACCTTGGTCTTGCCGGTATCCGCGGTGATGGTCGCTTGGCCACCTACACTGCCGCTGACGAAGTGACCGGTCTTCGGATCGATGGTGCCAATCTCCGCGCGCGAGATCGACCAGACCGGCATCGCGGCGGCCCCACCGGCCGTGGCTTTGAAGTTCAGCGACTGCGCTTTGCCGTTCACGATCTCGATCACCGGATCCGTCGGCGTGATCAGCAGCGCCGCGCTGACTCCAGCATCGGTTCCGGTGCCGCCGCTCGACCCAGCGAGCGAAGAGTCGCCGGCGTCGTGCACGCTGGCGTCGTGCATGTCGGCGCCGGCGCCGGCAGCTCGGCCGTGCTTCCCGGCCGAGCCAGCGCATGCGCTCGCTACACACCAAACCGCCAGCCATGCGCCGAACCACCTGTTGCCTGCGTGCTGCATCGAGACCTCGGGTGCAGTATGTGCCACTTGTGGCCCCGGACGGTCCAGAATCGAGCCGCGGGGCTCCGTTGATAGCGGCAGTGTGGGAGAGGCTGACTGCGCGACGCGGGAGTGCGACCCGTGTCTTGCACCAGCCGTCCCCGTCGGACCTATTCATCCCATTCGTGGACTTCATGTGGCAGCGCGCCGCGTGCGCCGAGGTGCGCGGGCCGCCTCGGAATACAATGGATGCCAATGAGCATCCCCGCGCCGAAGTGGCTCGGCCTCCCCGACCGGAGCTCAGCCATCTCGGGTACGACGGGGAGTCCCTCGTGCGGTGCTCGGACATTCCCTTTCACGATGCACCTGACAGCCGGCAAGCTTCGATCGTGAACGTCGCGTTGACGCGCGCGCCGTCATCGCTGCCGACGAAGAGCCAGTTCTTCCATCCGACAGCTTGCGGGCGCAACTCCAGCTCACTCATGTTGTTGTGAATCAGCAGCCTTCCATTTTCGAGAAGGCGCTGAACGCCGATGCACTGATTGGGCGCGTGGCGGACGCCGCGTCCGCGGGGCTGCTTGAATGACTCGGCTTCGCAGAGGATTCTTTATGTCTGCTCTTGGGGGGGTTGTGGTACCCAGGCGCCGTCAGGATCGGGTCTCGGTCGCCTGCGCGGTACGTGCCGTGAGCTCGTCCACGCGCTCGAGGCGCACGGCGCAGCCTTTGTACGCGGGCTGGCGCGAGTAGGGATCGAACGCCGCGAACGTCAGCTGGTTCGTGGATGCGTAGTGCATTGGCATGAACACGTGGCCTGGCTGCACGACGTGAGTCACGAACGCCTTCACCACGACTGCGCCGCGCGCCGAGCGTACGCACACCCACTCGTTCGGACCGAGTCCGAGCTTCTTGGCGTCGAGCGGGCTGACCTCCACGTAGGGAACGTTCGGATAGAGCTTGCGCAGCACATCGGACTTCTTCGTGCGGGTCTCGGTGTGCCACTGTGCGGAGCTTCCGCGCCCCGTCAGCAGGAACAAGGGATAGGCTGCGCTAGTGGCCTCGGGCAGCGCGCTCGGCTCGCTCCAGATGAACCGGGCACGGCCATCGTCGTGGAAATAGTTCCCGTCTTCGAACAGGCGACGCTGCTCGGATGCGGTCGGCGTCTGCCCCGTGGGCAGCGGCCATTGGATGCCGCCCAGTGCATCGATCTGCGCGTAGCTCTCGATGCCGGAGAAGTCACACGGCTGCCCGCGTGACAGCTCTTTCATGATCTGAAAGACCGCTTCCGGCGAGCTCCAACGCTCGAACATGTCTGCGCAGCCCCACGCTTCGGCGAGCGCTTTGAAGATGTAGAAGTCGGCGAGCGCGTGGCCCGGAGCGCGCGCCACCTTCTTGATCACGCCGAAGCGGCGCTCCGAGTTGATGAACGTTCCGTCCTTCTCGCCCCAACCGGCCGCCGGCAGCACCAAGTCCGCGCGCACAGCGGTCTCCGTCGTCGCATACATGTCTTGCACTACGAGAAACTCGAGGCGCTTCAGCGTGTCGAACAGATCGGCTTGGTTGATCCACGAGTGCGCGGTGTTGGTCGCGATCACCCACAGGCCTTTGATCTTGCCCTTCAGGATGCCTTCGATGATCTGGTCGTAGGCGAGACTTCCGCGCGTGGGAATGTGCACGACGTCGATGCCGAGCGCGCGCGCAACGTGCTCGCGATCCTGTTCGTCCGTGAACGACCGGCCACCGAGCAGGTTGGTCGTGTTGCTGAACAAGCGCGAGCCCATGGCGTTGCACTGGCCGGTGATCGAGTTCGCGCCGGTGCCGGGACGGCCCATGTTGCCGGTCATTAGCGCGAGGTCGATGATGGCCTGCGCGGTGCGCACGCCTTGGTGGCTTTGGTTCACGCCCATCGTCCACCAGAACGAGACGCGCTTGCCTTCGGCGATGCACTTCGCCAAGCGCTCCAGCGTCTCGACCGGGATGCCGCAGGTCTCCGCCACGTGGGCGGGCTCGTACGTCACGAGCTGCGCGGCGAACTCGTCGTAGCCCTTTGTGTGCGCGTCGATGTACGCGCGGTCGATCTGGCCACGCGCGGCGAGCAGGTGCGCAACGCCGTAGAGCAGCACGAGATCGGTCTTCGGCCGGAGCGGCACGTGCAGCGTGGCGGCCATCGCCGTTTCGGTGCGCCGTGGATCGATCACCACGATCTCGGGCTTGTGCTTGTTGCGACACACGCGCTCCCACATGATCGGGTGCGCGATGCACGGGTTCGCGCCGACGAACACCAGCACGTCCGACTCTTCGAAGTCCTGGTACGTGAAGGGCGGCGCGTCGAAACCGAACGATTCCTTGTACGCGACGACGGACGTGGCCATGCACTGGCGCGTGTTCCCGTCGCCGTGGATCATGCCCATGCCGAACTTCGCGAGCGCGCCGAGCAAGGCCATTTCCTCGGTGGGGATCTGTCCCGTGCTGATGAACGCGACCGACTCGGGGCCGTGCTTTTCTTGAATCGCGCGCACGCGCGTGACGAACGTCTCGAGCGCGACCGGCCATTCGACGGGCAGAAGCTCACCGCGCGCGTTGCGCAGGAGCGGGGTGACGGCGCGATCGGGTGCCGCGAGCGGCGTGAGCGCCTCCCAGCCTTTCGGACACGCCATGCCCAGGTTTACCGGATAGCCGCGCGTCGGCGACAGGTTCACGGCGCGACCTTCTTTGAGGTGCACGGTGAGGCCGCAGCCCGTGGAGCAGAAACCACAGACCATGGTGGTGGTCGCGTCGGGTGCGGACTTCAGCGGCACTTGCCCAAGACCGAAGCCGGCGTCCTTGCGCTCGAGCTCACGCGTGAGCGAGCCGCTCTTCTCGCGCATCAGGTCTTTCGCACGCAAGAGCAGTGTGTCCCACTTGCTCGTCATCAGCCGACGCCTCCCGGCATGCGTGGCACGCTCACGGCGGCGAAGAACAGCGTGCGCTCGAACAACTCGCCGAGCGACAAGCAAAAGAGCGACAGGGCCGCGGACAACACGACGCCGAGACTCGCCGTCCCGTCCAAGTTGGCAGCTATCGCCAGGGGCAAGAACAAGCCACCGAGGATCGCAGCCCAAAGCCGCAGCCAGCCGAGCGGCCGAAGCTCGCCGATCAGCAGGAGCGCCGTGCGCTTGAGCTCACCTTGCTGCTTGTCACGCAGGTGCACGAAGATCGAGGCCTCGAACACGAGCTCGGCGCAGACCGCGAGCGCGAGCGCCTTCGCGACGATGACGCCGATCGCGCCGAGCTGCGCGGCTCCGTCGCGTCCGGCGCCGAGACAACTCGCCAACGCGCTCGTGAAGAGCGTGGTGGACGCACCGAGCACGATCGTGGTCATGAGAAACTTGAAGCCCGTGCGCGAGAAGCTCCACAGCTTACGCAGCGTGACTTGGTAGATCATGACCGAGCAGAACACGCCGAGCGCACCGCACAACGCCACGAAGCCTCCCAGGTAAGTCTCCAGCGAACGGGCGACTGTTTCGGGGATCTTCGGACAATGCAGCACCGCGCAGAGCGGCTCGCGCCAGACCACGGCCGCGTACACGATGGCCGCTTTCGCGAACAAGCCGAACGCGACGATCTCGCGGCTCATCCAGGACGTGCGCAAGCCGAGCACCGCGCGGAATGCGTAGAGCGGCCGACCGAGATGAAACACGGCGGCGCCGAGCGCAAGCAGGCCCATGCACAGCGCGGCGAGCGAGTGCACGGGGCGCACGAGCGCAGGTGCCGCGCCCGAGACGAGCGCGCTGACCACGCGGTCCATGCAGAAGGCGCCGACCGAGAGCTGCGTGAGCACGAGCATCACGACCAGCGGCCGGTGTTGATGCGACGGATGCACCGCGTAGAAGTCAGCCGGCAGCGTGTTGCGCGGGAACGCGCGCTCGCTCTTGTACACGGTCGTAGGCACCGTGATGCCGGGCGAAGGCGCCGCCGGCAAGAACCCGCCGGCTTGCGCATCCTCGATCACGGCGTCGCGACTGACGATGCGAATCGAGATCGCTTCGTTCGGGCACGCTTGCACGCACGCAGGTGCCTGGCCGACCGCGAGCCGATCGCTGCACATGTCGCACTTGCGCACGATGCCCTTCTTCGCGTTGTACTGCGGCACTTCGTACGGACAGGTGAGCGTGCAGTATTGGCAGCCGATGCACTGGTCGTCCAAGTGCTTGACGATGCCGGTCACGGGATCTTTTTCGTAGGCGTTGACGGGGCAACCCTTCATGCACGCGGGATCCACGCAGTGATGACACGCCGTGGTGACGGTCTGTTGCACCGGCACTTCGGGCGTACCGCCGTGCAAGAGGCCCACGAAGCGCCAGGTCTCGCCTTCGTCGAGGCCGTTCAAGCTGTGGCACGCGCTGACGCAGGCCTTGCAGCCCGTGCAGCGATCGAGATCCACCTGAAAGCCATACTGCTCGCCGGGCTTCGGCTTGCTGAGCGGGATCAGCTCTTCGTAGTACTGCTCGGTTGCGCCCGCAGGCTGCTCGTCGTGATGCCGCGCGAACTTCTCCACCGCGGTCAGCTCGCGCTGCTCCTGCAGGTACGCTTGGATCAGCGGCAAGCGTACGACGTTGCTTCCGTGCGCCACGGCTACTCCGCCGCCTCGTGCTCGCAGGCTTCTTCCTTCTTGCACAGCTGCGCCTCGAGCACCGCCACCGACGGCAGCTCGACGTACACCATGCCTTGGCTCACTTGCACCGGGAACGTGCTGATGCGCAGGTCGTCGCCCGACAGGCACTCGCCCGAGTCGAGTGCGAACGTCTTCTTGTGCAGCGGGCAGGCCACCTTCGGTGTGCCGGCTTGGTCGCCGATGATGCCGCGCGCCAGCACCATGTCCTGCCGATGCGGGCACATGTTCTGCGTCGCGTACCACTCGCCGCGCGACGCGAATTGAAAGACCGCGAGCTGCGCGTTGCCGTACTTCACGGCGATCCCGCCTTCGCGCGGCACCGCAGCCGCGTCCACGATCGGAACCCAGCGCTTGTGCGAGCCCGAGCGCGGCTTGGCCGACGCAGCATCCACGAGCGGCAAGCGCACACGCTTCGGCCAATCGACCGGGCGCTTCTGACCACGCTCATTCACGAAGCGCGGCGTCGGATCCGGATCGGGCGTGTTCGCGAAGTGCTGGAAGCGCGCGCGCCGCTCCGGATCGTTCACGACCTCGGTCCACTCGCAGCGGTACGTCTTGACCAAGTGCTCCATCTCCGCCTCGAGCTCGTCGGCCAAGCCCAGGCTGTCGTTCACGATCACGTCGCGCAGGTGCTCGATGCCACCTTCCATCTTGTCGAGCCACACCGACGTGCGCGTGAGCCGATCCGCCGTGCGAATGTAGAACATCAGAAACCGATCGACGTAGCGAATGCACGTCTCGGAGTCGATGTCCGAGGCCAGCAAGTCCGCGTGCCGCGGCTTCGCACCGCCGTTGCCGCACACGTACAGGTTCCAGCCCTTCTCCGTCGCGATGATGCCGAAATCCTTGCTCTGCGCTTCGGCGCACTCGCGCACGCAGCCGCTGACCGCGCTCTTCAGCTTGTGCGGCGCGCGAATGCCCTTGTAGCGCTCCTCGACGCGAATCGCGAAGGCTACCGAGTCCTGCACGCCATATCGGCACCACGTGCTGCCCACGCAGCTCTTCACCGTGCGCAGCGCCTTGCCGTACGCGTGCCCGCTCTCGAAGCCGGCCGCGATCAGCTCCGACCAGATCTCGGGCAAGTCGTTCATCTTCGCGCCGAACAAGTCGATGCGCTGACCGCCAGTGATCTTCGTGTACAGGTTGTACTTCTTCGCGACGCTGCCCAGCACGATCAGCTTCTCGGGCGTGATCTCGCCGCCCGGTACGCGCGGCACCACCGAGTACACGCCGGTCCGTTGGATGTTCGCCAGGAACCGGTCATTGGTGTCCTGCAGCGTGTCGTGGTTCAGGATCAAGTCGTTGTGCACGCTCGCCAAGATCGACGCGATCGCGGGCTTGCAGATCTCGCAGCCGTAGCCGCGGCCGATCTTCTCGACGATCTCCTCCCAGCTGCGGTAACGACGCACCGCGATGATCTCGTACAGCTCCGTGCGGCTGTAGACGAAGTGTTCGCACAGGTCCTTGTTCACGCTCTTGCCAGCACGCGCCAGCTCGGTGTTCAAGATGTCGGTCACCAGAGGCATGCAGCCACCGCAGCCGGTGCCCGCG
This sequence comes from Sandaracinaceae bacterium, assembly GCA_017881055.1. Taxonomy (GTDB): domain Bacteria; phylum Myxococcota_A; class Polyangia; order Polyangiales; family JAFGIB01; genus JADGRF01. Next base: position 5,867 of record JADGRF010000162.1, on the reverse strand, counting down.
CGCGTACACGCCTTGAGCTCGGGCAGCGAGCACACGCCGTCGCGAATCTTCACGCACAAGTCGGACTTGGTCACGTTGTTGCACGAGCAGACCTGCGCGGCGTCGTCGAGCAGCGAGGCGCCGGCATCGCCGCTACCGCCGCGCTTACCGAGGATCAGCTCGTCAGCTGGCACGGCAAGCTCTTTCCCGCCGCGACACAGCGAGAGCAGCGTACCGTACTGCGACGCGTCGCCCACCAAGACGCCACCGAGCAGGCGCTTGGTGTCGTCGCTGACGACGAGCTTCTTGTACACGCCGTTGACCATGTCGTGCAGCACGATCTCCTTGGTCGGCGCACCGTGATGCAGCGGCGCGAACGGCTCGCCGAACATCGCAACCTCGACGCCCATCAGCTTCAGCTTGGCGGACTGATCCGCGCCCACGAACGAAGCCTCTTGGCCGTGCAGGCGCTTGGCGAGCACCTCGGCCATCTCGTAGCCGGGAGCGACCAGGCCATAGATCACGCCGCGATGCAGCGCGACTTCGCCGATCGCATGCACGTGCGGATCGCTGGTAGACAGGGTCTCGTCCACCACCACGCCGCCGCGCTCACCGAGCAAGAGTCCCGAGGCGCGCGCCAGCTCGTCACGCGGACGGATGCCCGCGGAGACCACGACCATGTCGACCGCGAGCTCCGAATCGTCTTTGAATGCGAGACCTGTGCAGCGTTCGTCGCCGGTGATGCGCGAGGTCGCACGACCCAGGTGCGCCTGCACGCCGAGGGCTGTGATCGCACGCAAGAGCAGCTTGCCGCCCGCGTCGTCGAGCTGGCGCGGCAGAAGGCGCGGCGCGATCTCGACCACGTGCGTGGTGAGGCCCAGCTCTTGAACCGCACGCGCGGCTTCGAGGCCGAGCAAGCCACCGCCCAGCACGGCGCACGAGCGCACGTTCTTGGCGTAGCCTTCGAGCGCGATCAGGTCGTCGATCGTGCGGTACGGAAACACGCCCGCTTTGTCGATACCCGGCATCGGCGGCATGAAGGCCGCGGAGCCCGTAGCCAACACCAGCTCGTCGTACTCGTGGTACTCGCCGCGCGCGGTGCGCACGCGCTGTTTGTCACGATCGATCTCCACCACGCGCTCGTTGAGCATCAGATCGATGTGCTGCGCGACGTAGAAGCCCTCCTCGGCCAGCTGTAGCGCGTTGGGATCACGCGTTTCGTAGTACTTCGTGAGGTTCACGCGGTCGTAGGGCGCGCGGGGCTCCTCGGCGAGCAGCACGATCTGAAAGCGTCCGGCACGGTCGAGCTCGCGCAACTTCGCGCAGAAGCGATGCCCTACCATGCCTCCACCGACGACTACGACTTTGTCCCTTCTCATAGGCTCTGCTCCACTCCTGTCCGTGCCTAGTACCTGTTGCCGGTTGCTTCACGAGATCTCTGCGCCGATCGACGCAGCTGACGCGGGAGCCGATGCGGCTTCGGCTTCGTCGTCCGCGATCCGACGCGCCAGAAGGCTCGCTTCCATCTCGCGCTTGGCCGCTTCTTCTTCCTGTTCGGAGAAGCGCACCGTCAGCACGAGCACCGACGCCACCACCACCGCGATCGCCAAGTAGCCGAACGCGTCCGCGGCGCGCAGCGTCTCCGAGCGGAACAACAGGCCTGCGAGCACCGCACCCGCATTGCCGCCCGCGCCGACGATGCCCGCGATCGAGCCGAGCGCACGCTTGTTGAGCATCGGCACTACCGCGTACGTCGCACCGCAGGCCGCGCTCACGAACAGCGAGAACGCGATGTAGAAGCAAATCGCTTGAGGCAGCGCCGTGGCGCGCGCGAAGAACACGAGCAGCGAGCCTTCGCACAAGAGCACGAACGAGAGCACCGCCACGCGGCCGCGCAGACCGCGCGCGATGCCCACACGGTCGCTCACGAAACCGCCGAGCGTGCGGGCGAAGATGTTCATCGTGCCGTGCAGACCCGCGACGATGCCGGCGCCCTTGACGCTCAGCTTGAACGCATCGTGGAAGTACAGCGCGCCGACGTTGTTGACCGTCAGCTCGATGCCGAAGCACGCGCCGTAGGCCACGAACAGCGCCCACACCCGCAGGTCACGCGCCGCCACGAGGAAGCCGCCGCCGCTCTTGGCTGCACCGGCTTCTTCGCCGCGCGCACGCAGCTCGGCAAAGTTGCCGCGCGGCGTGTCTTGCGTGAACAGGTAGTAGACGATGCCCATCACGAACAGGAGCGCGCCCGGAATCACCATCGCCAAGCGCCAGGCCGCATGCTCGGTCACGCCGAGACCGACGATGCCTGCGAACAACATCGGCATCGCCATCTGCGTGATGCCGCCGCCGAGGTTGCCCCAACCGGCGCTGGTCGCGTTGGCGGTGCCCACGCAGTTCGGCGCGAACATCTGCGACGTGTGGTACTGCGTGATTACGAACGACGCGCCGATCGCGCCGATCGCCAGGCGGAAGATCAGAAAGCTCGTGTAGTCGTGGGCCAGGCCGATGCCCATGACCGGCAGCGAGCCCAGGATCAGGAGCGCGCTGTACGAGAGGCGCGGGCCGATCTTGTCGCACAGCCAGCCGATCAGCAGGCGGGCCACGATGGTGATCGCCACGGACGCGATGACCGTGTTGCCCACCTGGGTCTTGGTCAGGTGCAGCTCGTCCCGAATCACGGCCATCAGCGGGGCAATGCCGAACCAGCCGAAGAAGCACAGAAAGAATGCCAGCCAGGTGGTGTGGAAGGCCCGCATGGCGGGGCTGTGAAGCTCACTCAGGCGAATCCGGACTGCTTTTCCGTGCGACATGGGCCGACCGCTCTCCTCTGCGTGCGCAAAAGTTCGCGACACAAAAGCAGCATGTCTGCCCAATGTTTCTCAGCTTTTTCCAATCCGAGAATAAGCGAAACAGCTATCGGTTCGTGGTTTCCAACACGTATCTCCGTCCCAGGATGTGTTTCGGATCGTCTCATTTCCCAAACGAACGTTTCGACGGCTAAAGCCGCTGCACGACGCCACCCGGCGGCTTCGGCTTCTTCCCCGAAGAGCCGGGGCGTTGCGATTCTACGCGCGGCGCGGGGGCGAGGAGACGGGCGTAGGCGCGCTCGCGAAGCGTTCCTGGTAATCGGACGGCGTCTCGCCGGTCCAGCTCTTGAACGCGCGATGAAACGCGCTCGGCTGCGCGAAGCCCACGAGCGCTGCGACCTCGTTGATGGTGTGCTTGCGCGACGCGAGGTAGCGCCAGGCCAGGCGACAGCGCAGCTTGTCGAGCACCTCTTGGTAGCTCGTGCCTTCGCTCTGCAGCCGCCTGTGCAGCGTGCGCTGCGACATGCCGAGCTTCTCTGCGATCGAGCTGGCGTTCGTAGTGCCAGCTTCGAGCTCGGCCTCGACACGCTCACGCACGAGCTCCGCGAAGTCGTCGAGGGCTGGTAACCCCGCCACGGCTCTCTCCGCGCGGCGTTGCACTACCGAGAGCAGCATCGGATTGGCGCCGGGGATCGGCCGGTCGAGCACTTCGCCGCTCGTCACGATCGCGTAGCACGCTGCATCCCAGCGCAGCGGCGCGCGAAAGAAGCTGGTGAAACCCTGTTCGTTCTTGGGCTTCGGCTCGGCGAACCAGATCTCTTCCAGCACCGAGTGGGTGTCGTTCAGCACGCGCCGCAAATACAAAATGCTGGAGGCCAGATGAAAATGGATCAGCTCGCGCGGCTCGTCGGCCAGCGCGAACTCGAAGCGCAGAATCGGACGCTCGTGCGGGCCATCGAGCGACAACGTCAGGCCATCGCGCAGCAGGCGCATGAAGCGCCTCTGCAGCGGCGCACCCTCACGCAGCGTCGCGCTCGCGCGGCCCAGGTGCTCTAGCAGCGAGAACGGCTCCGGCCACGACGCCGTGGAGCTCGGATCGATCCGGTTGACGATGGCAATGCCGAGCGCTTCGTCCTCGCAGACTGCCGCCGCAGCACGCCACAGCGCGTGCATCTGCGACAAGGGAATGCGCACCTCCGGATTCAGCAGGTCTCCGAGCCGCGCGCCCGACTGCCTGACGATCGCCGGCACGTCCCGGCCGGTCTCGTTCAGGTGAGCGAGCAACAGCCACGACAAACCACTCGCCGCCGTGAAGCGAGTTTCTCTGGGAGCGCGTGCCACGATGCTTCGACTATACCCCCGACACCGCGCGAGCCTCCGCGCAATCCGCATAGCGGAGCGCGCGATCGAGTCGTGCACTACTTACAGGACTGTTTTCAAGCAACTCGCCGCCCGGTGAGTCGGCGCCTGCGCACTGCGCAAACCTTTGCGGCGCCAGCGATCACTTGCCGATCAACATCTTCAGCAGCTTCTCGACGCGCTCACCGTAGGGCGGAGCCATCATGCCGGCGCCGTTCCAGCGGGCTTGGTAGAACACGGCCTTCTTGTGGGAGAAGGTCTCGAAGCCTTCGAAGCCGTGGTAGGCGCCCATGCCGCTCGGACCGACGCCGCCGAACGGCAGGTCGTCGACCGCGAAGTGCATGACCGTCTCGTTCACGGCCGCGCCACCCGACACGGTGCGCTCCAGGACATCGCGCGCACGCTCGCTGTCGAAGTCGAAGTAGTAGAGCGCCAGCGGGCGCGGCCGGTCGTTCACGTACTGCACGGCTTCGTCGAGCGTCCTGTACGTGACGATCGGCAGGATCGGTCCGAAGATCTCGTCCTGCATCACGGTCATGTCGTCGTTCACGTCGAGCAGCATGGTCGGCGCGATCTTGCGCGTGTCACGCCCGTCGCCATCCAGCTTCTCGCCCTTCGGGTTCACTTCGATCTTCTTCGCACCGCGCGCCACGGCGTCCGTGAGGTAGCCCGTCAAGCGCTTGTAGTGCACCTCGTTCACGACCGCGCTGTAGTCGTTGTTGTCCTTCAGCGTGGGATAGAACTTCGCGACCACGCTCTGGATCGCCGCCACGAGCGCGTCGCGCTTGGCTTCGGGCACCAGGAGATAGTCCGGCGCGATGCAGGTCTGACCCGCGTTGAACCACTTGCCGGAGGCGATGCGCTCGGCAGCCTTCGCGATCGGATAGCTCTCGTGCACGATCGTGGGCGACTTGCCGCCGAGCTCGAGCGTGACCGGCGTGAGGTTCTTCGCCGCCGCTTGCATCACGAACTTACCGACGCGCGTCGAGCCCGTGTACAGCAGGTGATCGAACGGCAGCTCGCTGAAGGCTTGACCGACCTGCGGGCCACCCGTGATCACCGCGACCTGCTCGGGCGGAAACACTTCCGAGAGCAGCTGCTTCAGCAAGTCGGATGTCTTCGGTGTGAACTCCGAGGGCTTGATCATCACGCGGTTGCCCGCGGCGAGCGCCGTGGCGAGCGGCCCAATCGCCAGCGACACCGGGTAGTTCCACGGCGAGATCACGCCGACCACGCCGAGCGGCTGGTAATGCACCTTGGCGCTGCCCGGCTTGAGCGACATCGCGACGTGGCGAGCCTTGGGCTTCATCCACTTCTTCAAGTTCGCGCGCATGTACTTGATCTCGCTCACCAGCATGAAGATCTCGGCGATCTGCGTTTCATGCAGCGAGCGACACGAGAAGTCCTGCGAGATGGCTTGACCGATGCGCGCTTGGTTCACGCGCACGAGCTCGAGCAGCTTGCCGAGGCTCTCCATGCGCGCCGCGTAGCTCGGCACGGGATCGCGTCGATACGCTTGCTTCATGCGGTCGAACGCAGTCCGAAGCTCGTTGTTCTCGGACGTCGCCTCGGGCGCTGCATCGAGGTGGGACTTGCGTGCGGTGGTGTCGATTGCAGTTGCCAGGTGCGCCATGCTCATGACCTCACAGGTTTTTGCCGGAGCCCGATCCGGAAGTGTCGGACAGTATAGTACAGGCCTTCCGCGATCCCAGAGGCCGC
>JADGRF010000161.1 GCA_017881055.1 Sandaracinaceae bacterium | reverse complement strand
GCTGCGTCGCCTTTGGCGTCGGCCAGGATGGCGTCGGCCGCGAGGAGTTGATCGTCGGAGTGGCGCGGGTACACGCCGTGCGAGCGGAAGATCTCCGCGATGTATACGACGCGCGCGTTCTCGGTGGCGAAGCTAGCGCTCTCTTCCGCGGACAGCAGCGTTTGAACGACGATCAGCGTGAGCGCGCCGGCACCGAGCGCGAACCTGACCACGCGCTGCTCGCTGCGCTGCCAAAGCGCCGTGAGCAGCTCCGCCAAAAGCACGCTGCCACCGAACGCGCACAGATACAGCCAACGATCCGGCAGCACTACCATGTCGGCGTGCTCGCTCATGTGAATGAGCGACTGGCTGGACAGGAGAGGTACGAGCGGGAGCCCTAGGAAGATCAACCCGAGGCGCGCGCGAGGCAGGCGCAGGAGCGTTGCCAGTGACGCTGCAGCCAACAGCAGCGCAGGCCCGAGCCAGAGCACGATGGAGAGGAAGTCGCCCGCGGGGCGATCGGTGTGCAGCTCTGGAATGAAGGCGAGCGGTGCGACCGAACGAGCGACACCCCAGAGCGTGATCTTGCCAGCGGTCGCGAGCGTATCGCCAAGCGCAGAAGGCTCGCCTTGGATGGGCAGCACCTTGAACACCACGCGCAAAAGCGCGTAGCCCGCGAGCGGAAGAAGGAACCACGCGAGCGGTGCAAGGCGAGCGCGTGAGGGCCAGCCGCGCGCCTCCGCAAGCTCCCACGCGAGCACGAGCAGCGGCACGATCACGCCAAGCTCCTTGCAGCCGAGCGCAAGCGCGGCTGCGCTGACCGAGAACGCGAGCCACAGGCCACGCGCGCTCTCCCGAAAGCGCAGATACGCATAGAACGCCGCGAGCACGCTCACGGCCACGAACAGATCCGACTGCGGCGCGATCGTGCTCGCGGCGCCGGCCTGCGCGGGATGGCAAGCAAAGAAAGCTGCAGCCAAGGCTGCATTCATTCGCGAGCCCGAGACCCGCAACACGACGAGATACGCGAGCAGCGCAGCTAGCAGCAGCGTCGCGATCGACAGCGCGTGATAGCCGAACACCGCGTTCCGAAACGCGCCGAACTGCACGATGAACGCGAGCTTCGTGAGCGGACGGTAGTAGCCGATCTGTGCGCCACTCGGCGTGTAGAAGAAGTCGCGCGTCAGGTTCTCCCCGAGGTGGTCCCAGCTCTGCACGAAGGGGTTATTGAAGATCAGGAACTCGTCGTCGAACGCGGGCGCATTTCCCAAGCAGGGCCAGGTGCTCGCAAAGGCCACGAGCAGCACGAAGGCGAGCGAAAGACGCATGCGCAGCGATCATAGAAAGGAGCGTGCGTCGGGCGCAACGTAGTCGTGAGCTTCGCGCTGCCGCCCGCAGCGAACTAGGCGCTCTGCCGGCAGGTGGTGGTATCCTGTGCGCGTGCTTCGGGAACGTTGGTCCGCCGCGTGGGTGATGGTGTGCACCGCAGCGATGGCGTGCTTCGTCGCGAGCGACGGCGACCTCGGTTTTCATCTCGCCACGGGCCGCGAGATCCTGCGAACCGGACACATCCCTGCGACCAACGTGCTCAGCTTCAGCGAGCCCATGCAGCCATGGCGCTTGCACCAGTGGCTGCCCGGCGTGCTGTTCGAGCTGGTGTTCCGAAGCGTCGGCATCGCCGGCGTGATCGCCCTGAAGATGGCCGTGGTCAGCGCGACCTGGGGCGCCGTGTACGGCACGGCACGCAAGCTCGGCGCAACCGCCATGGCGGCGACGTTCGCGTGCGTGATCGCGGCGATGGCGAGCTCGTTCCGCTTCGAGTCGCGACCGTATCTGTTCACGCACTGGACGCTCGCGCTGAGCATGTATTGCCTGGCGAGCTACCTCGATGCTGCGCATCGCCGGCTCGGAGCCCGCGAGGAGATGCGCGCGCTGTTCGTGCTCGTGCTGATCGCCACGGCCGCAGCGCACCTGCACGCAGGCTCGATCGACTCGCTGATCGTGATCGTGATCGCCGCCATGGGCTGCGCGCTCGAGCCGCTGCGTGCGCGCGTGCTTCGTGCCGGAGACGGTGCGCAGCTGCCACACGGCGTGCGCGCTGCTGGAACTTTGCTGCTGACCGCGATCGCCGTCGCTGCACTTTCAGCGCTCACGCTCTGGCTCTACCACCCGACCGGGCCTTCGATCTTGCTGTTCCCGTTTCAGATGGGCAGCGACAGTTATCTCGCTCAGCACCTAGTCGAGTTTCGCGCACCGTGGCGTTTTCCCGTAACGCTACTTGCTGCGCTCTGGGTGTGGCTGGCGATCGTCGCGACCACGCTGCTTCTGCGCATGCGCACGCTGCACGCCGCACTGATCGGGCTCGTGCTCTGCTACGTCCTGCTCACGCTGCGCTTTGCGCGCATGGCCTACGCGCTCGGCGTGGTGTCGGCGCCCATAGTCGCCGCCGCGTGGAGCCGTGTGCCGCCCGACGCGCTCGCACGCGCACGCAGCGCCGTTCGTCAGCTGGCACTGGTGAGCTTGCTGCTGCTTGCGCCGTTCTACGTATTTCGCGATCACACGCCGGGCTTCGGCTATTCGCCCACGGTCTGGCCGTTGCCGTGCTTTTCGGCGATGCAAAAGCTCGGCCTGCGCGGCAACACCTACGTCTCGAACGCGTGGTCTGGGCCGTTTCTCGGCATGTTCTACCCTGCGCGCAAGAGCTTCTTCGATGCGCGGCTCGAGGCGTATTCACCCGCGTTCGTCCACGACGTGTATCAGTCGATTGCGTACGGAAGGCCGGGCTGGGACGAGAAGCTCGACCGCTACGACGTGCAGGTCGCCCTTTTGCGTTACACGAGCCCGAGTGAAGCGCACCTGCAACATCGCGTGCCGAACCTGCGTCAGAAACTAGCGCTCGATCCACGCTGGTCACTCGTGCGCTTCGACGACTACGGCGAGCTGTTCGTGCGTACGAGCGGTCTGAACGCGGAAGTCGCAGCGCGGGATGGCATCCCGTGTGTCGATCCGGATCGCCGACAATTTCTCTCCCGACCACGCGAGTGCGCCGACGCGCTCTTGCATGCAACCGAGAGCGGAAATCGAGCCCAGACCTTGTTGATGATGGCCGCGATCGCGTCCGCGGATGCCGGGAAGATGGCGTTGGCGCTCGAGCTGAGCGCCGAGGGTGTTCGCGCCGATCCGGGCGATGCCTGGGCGCAGGGTGTGCAGCGGGCGATCAGGAGGGCGCAGCCGTGAGCTGGATGGCGGGCAGAGCCCCACGAGGAGCCGGACCGCGGGTCACATGTTCCGCAGCTGGTGCATCAAGATCAGGACGGCGCGCGTCGTTTCGTTGACGTCGTTGACGCCGAGCTCGTTGTCCACGCGGCGGCAGCTGACCGTTCCAGCTTGCACACGCATCTCGCCGGACACGACGCAGTCCATCAGGCTCGCGCGGACGGCGTGGGAGGCGAGTAACCGGCGCACGGAGCCAGGGTTGCGCGTGTAGACCCAGACGTTCTTGTCGAAGACATCGTCGCCGGTCCGGATGCGGCCGGTGATCGTTTCGATCAAAGCGCTCCACCAGCGGCGCCGCCAGAACGAAACGGCGATCGTGGGTGCGTGCTCGAGCTGACCGTCGGCCACGATGGTCGCGGGTCTCGGTGGCCGCGCGTCGTCCATGCGCGGCGAATAGCTAACCTCCAGGCGCTGCGACGGATCACGCAGCGGCAGCACGACTTGGCCCAGCCCACACGCTCGACAGAGCTCCAAGCCAAAGTAGTGTTCGGGTGCGTGGTCGGTCAGATCCTGATCGCAGAGCGGGCAGCGCATGGCTCGCTCAATCGTGCGCCCCGGCGTCGCCAGGTCGCAGCGCATCGATGAAGCAGGATTCGAACGCGTTGATCTGCGCCGAGCAAACGCCGTCCTTGCGCGTGTCGGACTTGCCGTCGATGCAGACGAAGCCAGCCCTTGGGTCGCACGCGGTCAGGGCGCTGTACTTGGTGGAGCAGGCGTTGCACGCGTCGACCTCCACCTGCGTCACGGGCTTGTCGTTTGGACAGAATTGATAGTCAACGTGGAAGCACCCGTCTGATGTGCCGCCAGAGGACGAGCCCGAGCAGGCGACGAGGAATGCGGCCACGGCCGCCACGAGTGACGCGAACGACAACTGAATCGTGAGTTGACGGATCATGCGGCGATGATGCTGCCCTGGCGGGCGCCGCTTCCGCAAGCTCAGCGCTGCAGCCCGTTCGCGTCTTCGAACGCTTGCAGCGCTCGGACTACGTCGTAGCGCTGCTCGCGCAGCGTCTCGGGATCCCATTCGCTGCGCCCTATGGCGAAGAAGTCGCCGCCATACACGTGAAGCGCACCGGTCAGCCGCGGGATGGGATTGGTGACCGAGTGGATGATGTCGCGACCGAGCGGGACCGCATCGCCCACCGAGAGCGCCTTCGCGCCCGCGGCTTCGATACGTCCATGGCGTCCGTGTCCGCCGTCCTCGGTCGGGATCCGACGCCAGAAGATGTTGTCTTCGCGACCGGTGTAGATACCGATCACCGCCCACATCTGATGGTTGTGCGGCATGAGCGTCATCTTCGCCCCCCAGACCACGTTGAGAATGGTGAGCTCCGCCGAGCGATGCAGTGTCTCGATGCCGGCGCGCTGCGGCTCGCCGAGCGCCGTCAGCACGGAACCGGGCTCGGCGACGGCTCGCGCCACGAGCTCGTGCACGGGCCGATGCGTGCGGTCCGATTGGTTGGCGGCCAGGCAGTCGGCGATGAATTGCGGGCGGTCGAACATCGTTCAGGTTCCTGCGGGCTTCTGCGCTAAGATTGTGGCCGGCCGATGCTGAAAGTCGACTGGGCAAGAAGCAATACTGCGAAGCGCGGCTTTGCGCTGCTCGTGCTCGCGTACTTCTCGTACGTAGGCTTCATGCGCTGCGTGGGCATCGTGCACGTCGATCGCTGCCACGACGCAGGTGGTGTCTACGACGCGGCGTCCGACGTCTGTAGACGCTGAAGCACGCACGTTCCAAGCTACGCGCGTGAACCTGCACGAGATTCGAAACTACATCGCGCTCGGCGAGCGCTACGGCACGTCCGGTCAGCCTACGGAAGAGCAGCTGCGCGCGATCGCCGACCATGGGTTCCGCGTGGTGGTGAACCTCGCCGTGCTCGATCCCAAGTTTCACAGCCTGGCGGACGAAGCGAGCTCGGTGACTGCCCTCGGCATGGCGTACCACCACATCCCCGTCGACTTTCGTAACCCGACGCGCGCGGACTTCACTCGCTTCCTCGAAATCATGCGCGCGGCTCGCGAGCGTGTGTTCGTGCACTGCGCCGCGAACTACCGCGTGTCGTGTTTCATGGCGTTGTTCGGAGCTTCTGATCTTGGTTGGTCTGCGGAGCGCGCGGAGGCACACTTCCGCGCACTGTGGTCACCGAACGAGGTGTGGACGAAGTTCTTCGAAGAGATGCGAGCCGCGGCGCGCTGAGCTAGGCCGGCGTGGGCTTAGTGCTAGCGTTGTTGGTCAGCGTGTCCACGTAATAACGAGTGGAAACCAAGCTCGCGCAGAGCTTGCGATCGGGGAAGAACCCGCCGCAAATCTTGCGGGAGGTTCTGCGCGCGCGCGGAGAAATCGGGGAGAACGCTGGTGGCACGGCTCCTGCTCTATGTGATTGCGCACGGCCGACATGGCCGGTGCCGCCACGAAGCCAGGAGAGTCCTCATGAGCCCGACCCGCCAAGCGAGTGCCGCCCCGAGCCTACGTAAAGCTGCCGCCCTCACAGCGCCGCTGTCCGCACCCGAAGAACAGACGCTCGCCAAGGCAGCTCGCGGCGGCGACAAGCGTGCCCTCGACACACTCTTGCGGGCTCACTTTCGCTTGGTGTTCACGATCGCGCACGAGTTCGGGAACTACGGTTGCCCACTCGATGAGCTCGTGAGCGAAGGCCTCGTGGGGTTGGTGGAAGCGGCCGAGCGCTTCGACACCGAACGTCAGGTGCGCTTCGCGGTCTACGCGGCGCTCTGGATTCGCGCGTATATCCGCCGCTACACGCTGGCCAATCGCCGGTTGGTACGAGTTCCCTCGACACGCAACGCGCGCAAGCTGCTCGCCCACATGCGCGAGACGCAGCGCACGCTGACGCAGCAGACGGGGGAAGCACCGTCGAGTGAAGCGGTGGCAGGCGCGCTGGGCGTCGATGTGCGTGATGTCGACGAGATGGAGAACGCGCTGCACGGACGCGACATCCCGTGCGGTGTCGAGGTGCAGGGGCGCACGTTCGAGCCGACGTGTGGCGAGCCTTCGCCCGAAGCCCTCGTCGCGCAAGCGCGCGAGCTGCAAGACAACCACGTGCGTGTGCAGAGCGCGCTGCGGCGCCTGAACACGCGCGAACGTCGCGTGGTGGAGGAGCGCGGCCTGCGCGAGAGCGCACGCAGCTTGGCGGATATCGGTCGCGACCTCGGCATCTCGCGCGAGCGCGTGCGCCAGATCGAGCACGAAGCGCAGACCAAGATGCGTCGCGCGCTGTTCGCCGCCGTCGCGTAGGGAGCTCCTGTTTTGTGCCCGCCATTCTTAGTGCCCTGCTTTCCGGCGCGCTGCTCGGGCTGGTTAGCCTTCCCCACTGCGCCGCGATGTGTGGGCCGTTGTCCGCGGCCGCGTGCTCGCGCAGCGCACGCCGCGCAGCTCCTTTGCATTATCAACTAGGCCGCACGCTCGGCTACGCCTTCGCGGGCGGAGTCGCCGGGCAGGTCGGCTCCGTGTTTCGTCTCGTCGCGCCTAGCCTGCCTGCCATGTTGATCTTCGGGACGCTGGCTTCTGCCGCGTGCCTGTGGGTTGCGTATGGGCTCTTGCCCAAGCGCGCACCGCTGGTGCAGCTGACGGCGGCACCGCGCGGACGGTCGCTGGCGGGAACGCTGCTCCAGCTCGTGCCCGAAAATCCTGCGGTACTTGGCGCATTCTCTGCGCTCTTGCCGTGCGGCGCGCTCGCCGCCGCCTTGCTGAGCGCGGTGGCGACGGCCAGCGCAACGCTTGGCGCGAGCGTGATGCTCGGCTTCGTCACCACCAGCGGCTTCGCGTTGCTCGGTGCGAGCGTGCTCGCGCGCGTGTTGCCAACCTACGCAACGCCGCGTTTGCGCCAAATTGCGGCGGGCGCGCTCGTGATCGCCGCGTGTCTGCTGATCGCTCGACCGATCCGCGCATGGATCGAGGTCGCGCAGAACCCCGCGGCTGCACGGCATTTGCACTGTCATTGAGCTTGGCCCGGACCTTGCGAAGTCTGCGCCGAATCGGACCCATGGACGCGCTCGTGATCAGCTCTTGTCTTCACTGCGGCAACACGCTGCAGGGCGTGCGTGACGATGGCTATTGCTGTGCGGGCTGCAAGGCGGTGCACCAGCTGCTCACTCGCTCGGGCCTGCTTCGCTATTACGACCTGCGTGGCACCGAGATCGAGCCCGCGCGCGACGTGCAGAACGGCCGGCGCGATCACAAGTGGCTACAGCCGATCGCGCTCGACCTGGCTGCTAGCGGCGGCGGCCGCGAGCTCTCGATGAAGCTGCAGGGTCTGCGCTGCGCGGCCTGCGTGTGGCTCATTCAAGAGCTGTTCACACGCAAGCCTGACGCGCTGCGCATCGTGATCAATCCCGGCCGCGGCAGCGCCGAGCTGTGCGTGGGTGCGCAGTTTCCGCTGGTCGAGTTCGTGGCCGCGCTCGAGAGCTTCGGCTATCTCGTGGGCGAGCCAGGCGAGCGCGGCGACGCCGCGGACCGTGAACAGGCCAGCTCGGACGATCTCTTGCTGCGTACCGCCGTGTGCATGGCGCTCGGCGGCAACGCGATGATGTTCGCGGCCGCGATCTACCTCGGCCTGCACGAAGGCGCGCTCTACCGCCTCTTACACACGCTCAACTTCGCGTGCGCGACGCTGGCGGTGCTGATCGGCGCACCCACGTTTGCGCGCTCGGCATGGCAGGCGGTCAAGCAGCGCATCCTGCATCTCGATCTACCGATCACCGTGGGCATCGCGCTGACCTACGGCGCTGCGGTCTGGTCGTTCGTGACCGGCGACATGCGCGCGGCGTACTACGACTCGCTCGCGACGTTCATCGGCTTGATGCTGCTCGGGCGCTGGCTGAAGGAACGCATCGTCGTGCGCAATCGCAGACAGTTGCTCGGCGAGTCCGGCGCCGACAACGTGTGGGTGCGCAGGCTCGCGGGCGACAAGGTCGAGCTGGTGCGCGCGCCCGAGCTGCGCGCGGGCGATCAGCTGCTCGTGCCCTCCGGAGATCTCGTGCCGGTCGCGAGCGTGCTCGGCAACGACTCCGCGCTGTGCTCGCTCGACTGGATCACCGGTGAGAGCGAGCCTACCCAGTACGTGAACGGCGACGTCGTGCCTGCCGGTGCGTTCAACGCCGGCCGCTCCCCGCTCTCGCTGCGTACGCAGACGGATTTTGCAGCTTCGACGCTCGCGGATCTACTCGCACGCACGCACAGCCGCGACGTGTCCGCGCCAGGGCGCTTTCAGTGGTTCTCGGGTGCGTACGTGCTCGGCGTGCTGGCGGCGGCGTTCGGCGGCTTTGCGTTTTGGGCGCTGCGTACGGGCGACGTAGTTCGGGGCCTGGAAGTCGCGACCGCCATCTGCGTGGTCACCTGCCCGTGCGCGATCGGCATCGCCAGCCCCATGGCGTATGACCTGGTGCTGGCGGGTTTGCGACGTGCCGGCCTGTTCGTACGCACGCAGAGCTTTCTCGATCGCGCGCTGTCCGTGCGCCGCATCGTCTTCGACAAGACCGGCACGCTCACCACCGGCCGGCTCTCACTGCGCGACGAAACGCCGCTCGGCGCGCTCAGCGCGCACGAACGCGACGTGCTCTACACGCTGGTCTCGGGCAGCGCGCATCCGAAGAGCAGCGCGCTTGCTCGCGCGCTCGCCCAGACCTCCGCGCGGCATCTGACCGGCAGCGAGGTGCAAGAGACGGCGGGCGCCGGGCTCGAGGCGGTGATCGACGGCCAGACCTATCGCCTCGGTCAGAGGCCGACGCCACGCGCGCCGGCCAAGCCATTGCCGCGGGCCTGCACACGGAGGCAGGCATCGACGTTGCAGCAGACAGCCGCATCGTAGCGCTGATCAGCTTCTTGCAGCGCGTCGGCCTGTCGGACAGCCGTCCGGCGCTCGCCCAGAACCCGTCACCCGGCAGCCAAGGCCTCGCACAGGCAGGAGACCGCTAGTCATGCTCTCGCAATTTTCCGCAGACTACTTCGCACGCTCCCCAGTGATCGTGTTCCCGATCGTGGCGTTGGCGATCTTCATGGTCGTATTCATCGCGGTCACGGTGCGCGCCCTACGCTCCAACAAAGACGAGGTCGATCACCTCGCCGCCTTGCCGCTCTCGGATTCGGAGGTCGATTCCCATGGCTGACATCAAACGCACGGACGCCATCTCGGGCGACGTCATCCACGAGTACGACGGCATAGAAGAGTGCGACAACGAGCTGCCGAACTGGTGGCTGGGAATCCTGTACGGCACGATGATCTTCGCCGCAGGCTACTGGCTGGCGTTCCAGCAGCTACACGTCGAGCCGACAGCTGCAGAAGAGCTCGCCGCCTACGACGCCAAGCAGCGGGCGGCGCAGGGCACCGTCAACGATGAAGACGTGCTGCTCGTGGCCAAACAACCGGCGAGCGTGGTCGCTGGCAAGCAAGTCTTCGACGCGACCTGCAGCGCGTGCCACGGTGAAAAAGGCGAAGGTAAGATCGGCCCCAACCTCACGGACAGCGTGTGGCTGCACGGCGGAGGCCCGGTCCAGATCTTCAGCACGATTCGCGATGGCGTGCCGGCCAAGGGCATGCCGACCTGGGGCCCCGTGCTCGGCGCAGCATCGGTGAAGAACGTGGCCGCGTACGTGCTGTCGATTCGCAACACGAACGTGCCAGGCAAGGCGCCGCAGGGCGAGCCCTGGAAGGGCTTGTGAACGTGGCTGCGGCGTGAAGAGAAGCACGAAGTGAATACACATCAACTACCCGTCTACGACAAGGCCAGCTCGCTACGCGCCGATGGCTCGCGCAACTTCGTGCATCCCGCGGATGTACATGGCCGCTTCGATCGCAGACGGAAGATCGCGTTCACGTTCTTGATCGCGCTTTTAGCCCTGCTGCCGTGGCTCGAAATCGGCGGACATCCCTCCGTGTTCCTCGATTTCGAGCACCGCAGCTTCTATCTGTTCGGCGCCACGTTCAACGCGCAGGACGCATGGCTCGTGTTCTTCCTGCTGAGCGGCGTCGGCTTTTCGTTGATCGTCGCCACCGCCCTGTGGGGCCGCGTGTGGTGCGGCTACGCCTGTCCGCAGACGGTCTTTTTGGAAGGCCTCTTCAGGCCGCTCGAGCGCCTGATCGAAGGCCCGCGCAACGAGCGCATGCGCCGCAACGCCGGCCCCACCACCTGGGACAAGCTGTGGCGCAAGGGGATCAAGCACGCGCTCTTTCTCGTGCTCGCGTTCGCGGTCGCGCACATCATCATCTCGTACTTCGTGTCTCTGCCGCGCCTGTACCGCATGGTGCTGCACAGCCCGAGCGCGCATGCCGAGGCCTTCGTGTGGGCCGCGGCGCTCACCGGGCTTCTGTACCTCGACTTCTTTTGGTTTCGCGAGCAGCTCTGCTTGATCATCTGCCCGTACGGGCGCCTGCAGTCCGTGCTGACCGACCGCAACACGCTCGTGATCGGCTACGATGCTGGCCGCGGCGAGCCGCGTGGCAAGGCCACGAGCAGCGGGGAAAAGCGCGGCGACTGCGTGGACTGCAACCGCTGCGTGGTGGTGTGTCCGACCGGCATCGACATTCGCAACGGCTTGCAGATCGACTGCGTCGGCTGTGCGCGCTGCATCGACGCGTGCGACGAGGTGATGCTCAAGTTGGACAGGCCAGTGGGCCTGGTGCGCTACGACTCCCAGCTCGGGCTCGAAGGCCAGCGCGCCACGTTCATGCGCCCGCGCGTCTACTTCTACGGCGCGCTCGGCCTGCTCGGTGTGATCGTCATGAGCTTCGCGCTCAGCACGAGCCGCCCGTTCGAGGCGAACCTGTTGCGCCTGCGCGACGCGCCGCCGTTCACCGTCGACGACGGCCGCGTGCGCAACGCCTTCGAGGTGCACCTCGTGAACAAGCGCGGCAGCAGCACCGTGTTCGAGCTGCACGGCGATGGCGACCCGCGCCTGCACTTCACGGTGTCCATGCCACGCATCGAGCTTTCGTCGCTGCAAGATCGACGCGTGGCCGTGTTCATCGACTTCGCGCGCGGCAGCGTGCACGACGGCGAGCACGCGCACGTCGAGGTCTGGCAGGACGGAGCCCGCGTCACGTTACTCGATACCCCGCTGCTTGGACCGAAGTGATATGCCGCCGGTCACGAGCTGACGGATGATCGAGAGACAGCCGTAGGCCGAGCCCGTCACGGTAGAGCGCGATCGCTGCCTCGGGCGCCGCGCTGCGAACCACGACGTGACCCGCTCGCGCAACGCCGCTAGGCACGCGTCCGCGTCCGCCGTGCCGAACGCGATCGACTGCAGACCGTCGCCGCGGGCGTCTAGCCAACTGCGGAAGAAGACGGCGGGCTGAGGCGTGCGGGCGCTACGGCGGTGCGACCGTGCAGTGAGCGGGAACCGCGCGCTTGACGGCGCCGATGCGGTGCGTACCTGATCCGCGGGGAGGCGCGATACCGTGCCCAATCGCGCGCACTGAATGGCCTATCCTGTGTTGGTCGAAATGCAGCCGCCCGCGCGCTTCGAGCGCGTGCAGCTGCTCTTGCGCGGCCTGATCTGTGTCGCCGCAGGCACGTTGCAGCACTCCTCGCCGGGTCTCTTCGGTACGCTGTACTTCGTGCTGCCCGTGGCCGCGGCCGTCCTGATCTCGCGCAGAACCGAGGCCAGGTTTCCGGCGCACGACTCGGGCTGGCTCGTGGAGTGCCTGAGCTGGGTCGTCGCGTTCTATGCGTACATGCTGCTGGTCACGGATCGGTTTCCACTGAGTCGCAGCGAGCGCGTGGTCCAGCTGAGAGTCACGGTCTCGGGCGAACCCAGCGCCGGGCAGGCGCTCGCGCGCTTGTTGCTCAGCATTCCGCATGCGTTGATGCTGGCGCTCTTGAGCATCGTCTCCGCCGTCTTTTGGCTTGTCGCTGCGCTGTCGATTCTGTTCACGGAGCGTTGCCCGACGGGCCTCTGCACGTTCCAGCGTCACTACTTGAGCTGGATCGCGCGCGTGCTCGTGTATCACGCCTCGCTCGTGCAGCCGTATCCGCCCTTCTCGCTGGCCGACGATAACTCGCTGAGCCACGGCTCGGACGGTCTAGCGCCTCTCAGTTGATGCCTTTGCGCTGAATCTTCCACGTGCTGTCGCCGCACAGCTTGCAGCTCGGTCCGTAGAACTCGCCGCGGAACGTCTCGTCGCCCATCAGCTGCAGGCGATACCACGCCAGCATGACTTCACGGTACGTGGTGAGGCCGTTCAGCGACACGGCCACATGGTCGCCTCCGACCAAGTTCGCCCAGAACACCGGCACGTTCGTCATGTCGAAGACCGGCTGTTGATTGACAGCTGGAACCGCGATCGTGTCGTTCGTGCCCGAGAGCAGCAGCATCGGGCCGTTCTGCTTGGGAATCGACGCCTGATCGTAGCCGCCGAAGCCCTGCTGGATGTACGGCATGAGCGGCGCCGTGACGTTCACGCGCGGATCCACCCCAACCATCAACGCACCACCGCCGCCCTGCGAGTGGCCCGAGGCCGCAACGCGCGGACAGACCTTGCCCTCGAATACACTGCCGGCCGTGGTGTTCTGCTGCAGGATGTAGTCGAGGCAGCCGAGTAGCTCCGCGCCAGAACCCTGCCCGTTCGACGAGTTGCCTGCGACGACGATGAAGCCGTGCGAGGTCCAATACTCGAACGCAGCTGCATACACGGTGGTCGGTCCGCCGGTGCCGTTCGCCCAGAGGATTACCGGATGACGAACACCGTTTTGGCCGAGTGTGGTGGGCCGATAGATCTGGCAGTTCGACCCGGCCGCCGCGTTCATCGAACCAAACGAGCCCGCTGCGGAGAGATCGGTGATCGCTGGAAACGCCCCGCACGGTTGCGCCACCGCGGCGTCGCCGAGCCTGGTGGCCGCGTCGCCGTTGCCGACCACTCCGGCATCGCTGTGCAGCCCGTCCGGCCCCCCACCGCCATCGAGACCCGCTGTGCCGCGCGTAGCCGTGTCGCTCCCCGCACCCACGCTACCGGAATTACCGGAACCGCCGGCACCGCTCCCGGCGCCGGCTCCGCCTCCAGAAGTGGACCCGTCGACCCCGTTGAGCGAAGACTTGGCTGCGGGCGAACCCGCGCACGCCACAGTCAGGACCGACACCGTTAGCACTGCTACTAGCCAAATAGTTCGCATCGCTGCCGCTCCGATCCCGCGTCGGCGCTCGGGCACGCGGTCTTCGAGGTAGAACACGTTTCAGTTCGGACGACCATGTGTCGCCTTCTTTACAGCGCTCCGAAACCGTACGCTCACGCTTGGGCAGCACCGCTCGTAGAACACGGGAACGAGGAGCAAGAACGATGAGCCCAGGCACGACCGCGCTGACAGAGCTCGCGGAAATAGCGCGCGCCGGCATGCGACGCATGGCGCAGAGCGTATGCGTGATCTCGACCGTCGATGCGCTCGGCGCGCGGCACGCGATGACGGCCTCGTCCGTCACATCGGTATCGATGGATCCGCCCGCGCTGCTCGTGTGCGTGCATCAAGACACCGTGCTTCATCCGGTGCTGCTCTCGGGTACGGCGTTTTGCATCAACGTTCTGTCGGCGAACATGCAGGCGATCTCGCAGCGCTGCGCCGAGCCCGATCGCGGCGAGCGCTTCTCGCTCGGCGATTGGCAGCGTCACGGCGCGAGCGGCCTACCCTACCTCGCGGACGCCGAGGCCAACTTCTTCTGCGCACCGCCCATGGTCGTCCAGTACGGCACACACCTAATCTGCATCGGCGCACTGACGGCCGCCCGCGTGCGCGAAGGTGAACCGAGGCCCCTGATCTACCTCGACGGGCGCTATCGCTAGGCTGCGCGGGGCGCATTTTGCGGCGCTTTTCTCGGCGTCTTCTGCAGGCCTGCCACTTTTCTTTCGCGCTGGCGACGGAAACGGCCCGCTCGCGCGTTGGATGAGATGTAACCCGTTAGGAAAGGTCTTCTCGTCATGAAAAAACTCGTTTTGGTCTCCATTGGTTGTCTGTTCGCGGTCGCGGGCGTCGCTGCCGCACAGGGGCATGGGCGGTGCGGCGGTCCCGGCATGCGTGGCGCGCTGCTCGAAAAAGCCGACGCCAACCACGACGGCAAGATCACGCGCGACGAGCTGTTCGCGAACGAACGCGCCATGTTCAGTGACGCCGACGCCAACCGCGACGGCAAAGTGACGCCCGATGAGCTGCGCGCCGCGTTCGATCGCAAGAAGTCGGAGCACTTCGCGAGCAAGGACAAGAACGGCGACGGCAAGCTCAGCGCCGATGAAGTGCCGCGCATGCCGTCCGGCATGTTCGGCAAGCTGGACGCAAACCACGACGGCTCGCTTAGCCGCGACGAGCTCGCCAACTTCGGGCCCGGCCATGGCCACGACTTCTTCTTCAAGATGATCGACACCAACGGAGACGGCGCGATCACGCAGGACGAGGCCGATGCCGCAGCTGACGAGCGCTTCGAGCGTATGGACAAGAACGGCGACAAGGTCATCGACCAGTCCGAGCTGGGCCAAGGTGGCTGGCACGGGGGCCACGGCCCAGCGCAGAAGTAGCCGCACTGCGGTCTGCGAAGGAACTGCGCGCGGACAGCCGAGCGCGCGCAGCTTCTACGCCAACTCCGTGCCTGCACGCGACAGGCGCAGTTACCGCGGGCAATCCGCGAATCGCCGCAAGGATTGCGCAGCATCCTGTGCGCACGGGCGCCGGCGTCGAGACCTACGCGACGCACGGCGCTCCGACACATGGTTGCCACGGGGTACGCGAATTGCACTACTCCGAGCATGAGCCGCAAGCCCGCGCTGTCGTCGCGCAACGCCGAACAGGATGCGCATCTGGTTGCGGTCGCGCGCGAGCTGGTGCGGCTGCAGGGCAAGCTCGCCGACCTCGAACGCGCCATGAAACCGGCGCTCGCTCAGGTTACCCACGACCGACGCGAGAGCGCAAAAAACCTCGTGCACTACGTCGCGCTGCGCCAGGACGATCTGCGCGACCTTCAGATGCAGCTGTCGCAGCTCGGTCTGACTTCACTCGGACGCTCCGAGAGCTGTGTGATGGACAGCGTGCTGGCGGCGTCGGAGCGCGTGCATGAAGCGCTGGTGCTGCGCGGCCACGCGGGTGCCACGCGCGTCCTGTCCCGGCTGCGGAGACAGCGCGCGCGCGCCATGTCCCCGGAGACGGCCAAGCAACGGCTGCGCTCGCACACGCGCGACATACTCGGGCCTCGCCCCGGCGATCGGCACGTGTACGTCATGGTCACCGCGCCGTCCGCAAGAGAAGCCGACGCTGCCTGGATGGCCAAGCTGCTGCGCTCCGGCATGAACGTGCTGCGCATCAACTGCGCGCACGACAGCGAGCACGAGTGGGCCCAGATGGTCGACGCGCTGCGCGACGCACGCAAAGAGACCGGTGCAGACTGTCACGTGCTCATGGACTTGGCAGGTCCGAAGATTCGCACCGGGGCGATCACCGGCGCCAAGCGCGTCGTCAGCTGGAAGCCTGACAAGGACGAGCTCGGCAACGTCACCTCGGCCGCCCGGGTCGTCATCCGCACGATCGGAGCGCCGCTGCCGGAGGACGACCGGCCGTGCTTGTTGCTGCGCGCGGAAGATCTCGCCACGCTACGCAAGGGCGACGAGCTGCGCTTCCGCGACGCACGCGGAAAAGAGCGTTCGCTGCGCATCGAGGGTGTGACGCGCGACGAAGCCGTAGCGCTTGGCGTCGCGCGCGCCTATGTGGTCGAGCGTATGCAGGCGCGTCTCCATCGAGTCGGGCGGCGCCCACAGGCCATGACGCTGCTGGCCGGGGCCGCTCCGAGCGCAGCGATCGAGGTGCGCACGGACGACGTGTTGCTGCTGACGCAGGACAGCGAGCCGGGCAAGCCACCGCGCCGTGATCGTGACGGGCGAATCGTGACCCCGGGCGTCGTGGCATGCGTGCCGGCAGCCGCGCTGGAGCATCTTCAGCTCGGCCAGCGCGTGCTGTTCGACGACGGGCGCATTCGTACCGTGGTCGAGCGTGTTCCGCGCAAGAAGCACGAGGCGTTCACGCTGCGCGTGCTGCGCACCCACAAGCCGATCAGCAAGCTGCGCGCCGAAAAAGGCATCAATCTACCCGACACGCTGACGACGATCCCGAGCCTCCACCACGACGACAAGCGCGCGCTCGGATTCGTCGCCAAGCACGCCGACGCCGTCAGCCTGTCGTTCGTGCGCACGCCCGAGGACGTCCGTACGCTGCATCGGGAGCTCGACGCGCTCGGACGAGCCGACATCGGAGTCGTCCTCAAGATCGAGACGCGCGCGGGCTTCGAGAACTTGCCTCGCCTGCT
>JADGRF010000160.1 GCA_017881055.1 Sandaracinaceae bacterium | reverse complement strand
GTCAGCTGCGGCGGGTACACGTAGTGTGTCTGAGCGCGCGCGCTCTCCGCGAAGTCGTGCGGGCAGGCGTCGTCGCTCGGGCGCCGCGTGGAGAGCAGCTGCACCTCGTGGCCCGCGTCGCGCAGGGCCGACAGCTCTCGCCAGAAGAACGCGTGGGTCTGCGAAGGAAATTCGGGAACGAGGAAACCGAGACGCATACGAAGATCGCTCGAGTCACGGTTGAGGTGAAGGCATGGCTGTGCCACGCAGCTTCGTGAGCCGATCACTGAAGGCTCGGAACTTGGGTGCCCGCTCGGTCGGCTCGGTCTGTTCTTCCAGCATGCCCCACGAGCCGAACTTGCCCGGCTTGTCGATGTACGTGAACAACATCATCAAGTCGTTGTCGCTCGCCTTCCACCAGGCATCGAGCATTGCGTCGTACACGCCGCGCATGCTCGGTTCGCGGTTGGCGGCCACCAGCTTCTGCGTGTACGCCTCGTCGTTCTGCAGCTCTTCGAACGCGACCAGGTGCTGACCGCCTTCGTACGCGATCAAGCGCGCGCCGAAGTGGTTGGTGATGACTTTGTTCGTGGCGGTGTGCTTCACGACGTCTTCGTCGATGCGCTTGCCGAGCCGCTCGACGATCTCCGCCGGCGTGATCGAGGCGCGCTGCTTGCCGCGGCCGATGTTCTGCGCGAGCTCGGCCCCCAGGTACGGTGCCACCGCAAACGCGTCGACCTCACCGCCCGCGGGGTTCACGCGCGCATCGTAGAACGCCGTCAGCAGGCTCTCGTTCAGGCTCTCGTTCGAGCTTTGGCCGGCGAGCACGCGCACGACTCTGGTCTTGTCGTCGAACACTTTCTCGAACGTCTTGAAGATCTGTCCCGAGCGGCGCGCGTTCCACTTGAGACCGGCCCAGAAGCGCGGGCCGCCGTCGTTGCATGCACCGGAGTAGGGGCCCGCGTCGTTCACGCCCACTGCGCAGCCGTGGTCGATCGACCAGCCGAGCTGCGGGAAGATCGAGTTCCACAGCTCGTTCGAATACTCGACGTACACGCGGTGCTTGGGCGACAGGCGCGCCTTCACCAGCTTCGCGAGCTGCTCGACGAAGTCGTCATCGGCTTTGTGCGGCACACAGATCCAGGCGTCGGCGTCGACCTCGTTCGCGAGGTCGATCATGTTCTCGAACGCCACGCCCTTGCCCGTGCCCTGCGACATGTCCGGCGTCGCGCGCTGCCTCCAGTGCTCGACGTCACTGCCGTTGACGCGACCCCAGTCCATGAAGCGCAGCGTATCGACGCCGCGTAGGCGCGCTAGAAAATCGGGATGAAATTTGGGCGCGCTCGTGGGATCGAAGCCCGGCAAGAAGAAGCGCACGTTGCGCAGGTGATTGGCGCGCGCGCTGCGCGTGATCGCGAACAGGATCAGCTCGCTGCGCCGCTCGACCTGCACGAGCATGCGCCCGGGCCCCTTCGAGAGTACGCGTGCGCTGCCCGCGAGGAACTCGATGTCGCCATCGCCGTCGTAGAGCAGCGTGTATTGCCCCGCGTAGATTGCCGTGGCGATCGCGCCTTCCAGGATCTGCGGGCCTTCGGCGCCGGGCACGTTGTACGGGATCTCGAGCGGATAGCCGTTCTCGTCGCATGGGATCTTGCCGGCGAGCTCGCTGTCGTACGCGTTGCGGCCGCCGGGCACATCCGTGGCGTTGTGGCTGTGCAGCGTGTCTGCCATCTTCATGGCATCCGTGAACGGCATCGAGGTCGAGTAGTAGACGATGCCGCCGAGGTTCACGCCGAGAGGTACACGTGGCTTCTGCGAGCCGGTCGGCTTGCGCGCGGCGCTCGCGGCGCTCGGTCCCGTGAGCGCGGTCGCCGTGGACGCCAGCAGCGACTTGAGCTTCTGCACGCGGCCACCATGGCAACCACACTGGCCGAGCGCGAGCGCACATGCCGCCAACAGCAGCAGCGTGCGCGTGGGCTGCGCGTGCGTGCGTGTGCGTGTTACGGGGCGGGGCATTGCGCGCTCGCTTCCACGTCGGCGGCCTGTATGAAGTAGATCGGGTGACTGCCCGTGAACGCCGTCTTCGGCAACACGTCCCAGCTGACACCGTCCGTGCTGCGATAAAACTCTTGCTTATCGTACCACGCCTGCCAATCGCCGTTCACGGCTACGAACGTGCCGTGCTTGTTCACAGCGACCTGCCCGATGTGCACGCTCGCGGGTGTGATCGAGGCCATCGTCCAGGCGACCGCGTCTTTGCTGCGGAACAGCGCGTTCTGCTGCCAGACCATGAACTCGCTGCCGGTCCACACCGGGGGCGACGTGAAGCCATCCGAGCTGACCTTGGTCGTGACCCACGTGTCGCCGCCGTCGTTCGAGCTGCACACCCGGCCGCCGCCCTGCGCGATGACCACGATCGAGTCGCTCGAGGTGATGCCCGTGACGCTGCCACCGCACTCCGGCGGCAGTGTCCCGGGATGCACCCAGCTCTTTGCGTTGTCCTTGCTGATCACCACGTCGTGCATGCTGCCCGTTTCGCCCGTGATCACGAAGCGCCCGCCGTTCTTAGGCGTGAACGCGATCGCGCGCGCATCCGTCACGCCGTTGTTGAACGTGATCGTGCCGCCGGCTTGCAGGGTCTTGCCGTCGTCGCTCGAGAACTTCGGCGTCACCGCGTCGAATACGAATAGATCGTTGCCGAAGTCGAGATCCGCGTAGAACCCTGCCGCCTGCGCGAAGCTCTCCCAGTCGATGCCGTTCTTGCTGCGTCCGATGTGGCCGGGCATGCCCCAGCCGAACGTGGCGACCACGTAGCCGTTGCCGTACCCGAGGCCGCGCGCGGCCGCGGGATCGTGATCGCAGTCGTCCGTGGCAGTCGCGAAACAGCGCGCGCTCGGGTTGTCGCTGTGGTCGTTGATCCACGTCTTGCCGTCGTCGCACGAGATGGTGAGTCGGCCTTTGTGGCCCTGCGCGACGAAGATCGAGACGGTGCCACCCGTGCCAGCGCCGCCGCCGGCCGCGCCGGAATCCGTCTTCCCGCCGCTGCCCGCTGCGCCCGTAGCGCCGGAGTCCGTCTTCCCGCCGCTGCCTGCCGTGCCGGTCACACCTGCATCGCCCGTCGTGATGCCGCCATTGCCAGCGGCCGCACCGGCGCTACCTGCACCGGGCCCGCCGTCGTTGCCGCCCTTGCCCCCGACCTTGCCGGTGCAGCCCGTGCCTGCCAGCAGTGTGGGCAGCAGCAAGACCGCGAGTGCGAGCGTGGACGCCCTGACGATGCGCATGGTCGCGTGCATGGGACGGTTCCTCCGGTTCCTCGAGTTCGCGTGGTTCGCGTGGCGCGGGCCGTGCTCTTTTCAGAGCTGGCCGGAGTTTACTCGATTCCAACGAAAAGTCTCACCCGCGGCGTCCTTTGCGGGCCCTCAGGAACGCGCTATAGACGCGCGATGCGCAAGCGTATCTTAGTCTCGGGCGGCGCCGGTTTTCTCGGCTCGCATCTCTGCGAAAAATTGCTGGCCGCTGGCCACGAAGTGGTCTGCCTCGACAACTTCTTCACCTCCGCGCGCCGCAACGTCGAGCACCTGCTGGACGACAACCGCTTCGAGCTGCTGCGTCACGACGTGACCGAGCCGATCATCATCGAGGTCGACGAGATCTACCACCTCGCTTGTCCCGCCTCCCCGGTGCACTACCAGCGCAACCCGGTTCGCACGATCCAGACCGCGGTGCACGGCACGCTCAACATGCTCGACATGGCGCGTGAAGTACGTGCGCGCATCATGATCGCCTCGACCAGTGAGTGTTACGGCGATCCGCAAGAGCATCCGCAGCGCGAGAGCTACTGGGGCCACGTCAATCCGATCGGCCCGCGCGCCTGCTACGACGAAGGCAAGCGCTGCGCGGAAGCGCTCACCGTCTCCTACGCGCGCCAGTTCGGTGTGGCCACGCGCATCGTGCGCATCTTCAACACGTACGGTCCGCGCATGCACGAGAACGACGGACGCGTCGTCTCCAACTTCGTGCTGCAGGCGCTGCAGAACCAGCCGATCACGGTGTACGGCGAAGGCCAGCAGACGCGCTCGTTCTGCTACGTGAGCGACTTGCTCGAAGGCTTCGTGCGCTTGCTCGCGCTCGAAGAAGATCCCGGCCCGGTGAACATCGGCAACCCGAGCGAGCGCACGATCCGCGAGCTCGCCGAGCTGACGATCAAGATGACGGGCTCGAAGTCCGTGCTCAAGCAAGAGCCTCTTCCGGTCGACGACCCGACGCGCCGCTGCCCCGACATCACCAAGGCGCGCGCGCTGCTCGGCTGGGAGCCGAAGGTGTCGATCGAAGAAGGCCTCGGCAAGACCATCGAGTACTTCCGCGAGCACTTGCGGCAGCGCGACGCGCACTGAGCGCTCACCGCGCCGACTGGATCTGTGTGACCCGTCGTTCGTGATCGCTCTGGGCAGCGGGCATCTGGTAGCCTTTACGGCAATGAATCCTCGGCAGACCTCGGCTCCAGATCTTTGCGGAGCAGTGGCGGGGCTACGCCGGCACGGAGCAGGCCGGCGCGCAGCCGTTCCTGCAGAAATTGCTCGAGATCTACGAGGTCAACACGCGACCTGGCACGATCTTCGAGCAGCACCCCGTGCGCGTGCCGGCTCCGAAGGGAACGAAGCGCAACTGGCAGGATGTCCGCCCCGAAATCTTCGGCTCGATCTTCGAGCAAGCGCTAAGCCCCGTCGAACGGCACGAGCTGGGCGCGCACTTCACGCGCGAGAGCGACCTCGCGCGCGTGGTGGGTCCGACCGTGATCGACCCGTGGCGTGATCGCATTGCGTCTCTGCGCACACCGAAGGACGCCGAGCGTGCCGTCGAACAGATGCGAGCCTTTCACGTGCTCGACCCCGCTTGCGGCTGCGGCAATTTCTTGTACGTGGTGTATCGCGAGATGAAGCGGCTAGAGTCCGCTCTCGCCGCCAAGTGGACCGTGCTCGAGCGTAAGGTCGCCAAGTGTCGCGCCGACATTCGACCCCCGCCGCCGCGACCGTGGTTTACGGTGCAACAGCTGCATGGCATCGAGATCAACGCCTTTGCGGCTTTTCTGGCGCGCGTAGTGCTCTGGATCGGTGAGCACCTGTCCAAGCGTGAGCTGGGTCTGGAGGTAAGTTGAGAGCTGAGCTAGGCGACGAGTACGTCGAGACGCTGTTCGAGAAGTTTCCACACAACCGGAGCGCAGACTACGTCACCTATTGGTTCACGCAGGCCCTCGCCACGCTTCGACCGGGCGAGCGTGCGGGCTATGTGTGCACGAACTCTGTGGCGCAGAATGAAAGCCGCGAAGCGAGCATCGATCGTATTCTTGCAGCTGACGGTACGCTCACCGACGCATGGAAGTCGTATCCCTGGCCTGGTGACGCGGCCGTGCACATCGGCATCGTCAACTGGGTCATGGCGCCGTACGAGGGCATCAGGACATTGAATGGTAAAGAGGTCTCGTCGATCTCGCCATCGTTGACTGAATCCCTCGACGTCACCACCGCGCGACAGATTCCAGCTAACGCAGGCATCGGGAGATCGACCAGAAGCCGACTCGGTTCATCATCGACTTCGCCTTGATGAGCAAAGAAGAAGCCGAGCAATTTCCCGGTGCGATGCGGCATGTGCGCAAGTACGTGTATCCGATTCGCAAAGACAACAGACGTGAAGCGTACGCGAAGACTTGGTGGCGCTTCGTCGAGCCACGCGTCGGACTGCGCACCGCGATCAAGGGGCTCAAGCAAGTAGCGGTCGTTCCGTGTGTGTCGCCCTGGTTGATCGTCGCCCGGCAGAACGCTCGAATTTGCTTTGATCATCAGCTCATGGTGATCGCGCTTCGTGATGCCTACCACTTCGGCATTTTGCAATCGCGTTTCCACGCGCTCCGGTCGCGCGCCCGCGGCTCGACGCTCAAGGGTGACTTGCGCTACACGAACACCACCATCTTCGAGACCTTTCCGTTCCCGCGCCTGCCTGATGGCAGCTATCGTCCCCAAGAGCGCGCGGACGGCGCGCAGGCGAACGCAGTCGCGTCAGCAGCTGAGGCGTTCGAGCAGCTGCGGTCGGCTGCCTGTACGAAGCAGACGCTCGGCCTCACCAAGATCCACACCCAGCTCGAAGCCGGTCAGCTTCCCGAGCTGGGTGCGGCCTACGCGGCGCTCAACGACGCCGTCAGCGCCTGCTACGGATTTCCCGAGGGCATCTGGCGGGACGACCGCGAAACGCTGCGCCGCTTGCTGGAGTTGAACTACCAGCTCGCCGAGCGCTAGGACCGAGAGCCGAGCGCTGCCTGCGGTCGCAGCGCGACTATTCGTCGCTCAACGGAATCGTCGGCGCCGGCTTCGGACCGCGACCACGCACCCACTGGTACGTAGCCAGCACCTGCTGCGCTTTCGCATCCCACGTGAAGTGCTTCGCCACGCGTGCGCGGCCCGCGCGCGCCTTCTCGGCCAGCACGCTCGGATCCGCGACAATGCGCGCGAGTGCCGCGCGCAGCTGCCTCACGATCTCGTCGCGCGTGCCGAGCTCGAGCAGATAGCCGCTGCGCTCGGTCACGAGCTCTTTCGGACCGCCATAGCGCACGACGATCGGCACCACACCGAGCGCCATCGCTTCCAGCACGACGGCGCCACCGAACTCGCGGATGCTCGGAAACGCGAACAGATCGGCTGCGCGCACGTGATCCTGCAGCTCGGCGTGCGCAACGTGTCCGTGTAGCACCATGCCCTCGCCCATGCCTTGCTTCGCAATCAACGCTTCCAGCTCGGGCCGCTGCGGTCCGTCACCGTACAGATCCACGCGCAGCTTGCCTTCGCGCACCAGCGGCGCTGCGGCGTCGATCAACATGTCGGCGCCTTTGTACGGCACCAAGCGTCCGACGAAGCAGACGCGCAGCGGTGTGCCCGGCGGACCTTCGCGCGGCGTTTGAAAGCGCGACGGATCGACTGCGTTCTCGGGCACGTACACGCACTTGTCGCGATACTTCTCGGGCACCTGCGCGAGCGTGTCGCTCGAGCCGACCAAGATCGCAGATGCATGCTTACGCGTGGCATCGAAGCCGGGCAGCCACTTGTACGCATCGCGAATCGACGACAGCCACTCGCCTTCGGCGTGCTGCACCCCGGTGAATTGTTTCGGCCACGGCACGCCGCCGTTGATCGGTCCCCACACGAACGGTACGCCTGCTCGGCGAACCAAGCCCGCGATCACGCTCGGGATCGTCGGGCTGAGCGGTGTGAGCCGATGCACCACGTCGAACTCGCCGCGCACGATGCGCTCGCCGAACTTGCTCCAGACCCTGCGCTCGAAGTCGTAGTACGGCAGGGTCTGGCTCGCGGTCTCCAGCGTCCACCCGAAGCCGAGCTTGCGCATCGCCGTGGCAGCCCGCCACACCGGCCGCGCGACCGGCTCGTTGTCGATCACGGTGAAGTCTTTGCTCGTGACGAGGCCCGCCCGCGCGAAGGCATCACGGTTACGCACTTGCGTCACGACGTGTGCATCGCAGACTCGCGCGATGGCACGGCTGTGGGACCAGCCCTCGAGTGGCACGCTCACCCACTCGGGATTTGCCTGTTCGGCGATCAGAAGAACACGCAACGTAGGCCTCCGAAAAACTCCGTGCCGAATCGGGCTCGCTACGTAGCATACTCTCGGGTTGCGCTCTCCCGCCAAGCGCGCGATACCCGACCCGCCCGTCCACGAGCAGGATTCACCTTGACCGCGCCCGTCGAAAGCCCGCTCGAGAGCCCGCTCGAAACCAAGCCCGAAGCCGCGTCGGCCTTGCGTCGCCTGCTGATCAAAGGCTCGGCGTTCGAGATGGTGGGCATGGCGACGAGCCAGGCGATTCGGCTCGGCTCGAACCTGGTGCTGAGCCGCCTCTTGTATCCGCAGGCGTTCGGCATCATGGCGATCGTCAACATCGTGAACCAGGGCCTGGTCATGTTCTCGGACGCCGGTCTGCACGCGGCCGTGATTCAAAGCGAGCGCGGTGAAGACCCGCACTTTCTCAATACGATCTTCACGTGGCAGGCCATGCGCGGCTTCGTGCTGTGGTTTGCCGCGTGCCTGCTCTCGATCCCGTTCGCGGTGTTCTACGGCGAGCCGTCTCTCAGGGTGCTCATGCCCGCGGGTTCGCTCGCCGTCGTGATCTTGGGTTTCCACTCGACGGCGATGTTCACGCTGCGTCGTCGCTTGTCGCTGTTGCCGCTGGTGTTGCTCGACGTCGGCGGTCAGATCCTCGGCGTGGTGGTCATGGTCACGTGGGCGAAGCTCAATCGGTCGCCGTGGGCGCTGATCGGCGGGCTCTTGTCGAGCGCCGTGCTCACCACCGTCGTGAGTCACTTTCTGCGGGTCGGCTATCGCAATCGCTTCGAGTGGCACAAGCCGTCGGCGCAAGCGATGTTCGAGTTCGGCAAGTGGATCGCCGGCTCGTCCATGCTCACGTTCGCGAGCCAGCAGGGCGATCGGCTCATGCTCGGTCACTTCCTGGGCACGTCTGCGCTCGGCGTCTACAGCATCGCCGTGTTCTTGAGCGGTGCGCTCGGCGAGATCATCTCGCGCATCGCCTCCGGCGTGCTCTTCCCCGCATACAGCCGCGTGCGCGCCGAAGGTCACGAGCGCCTGCGCGACATGTACTACAAGACGCGCCTGGCCACCGACGGACTGGCCATGCCCGCCCTCGGCGCGCTGTGCGTGCTCGGCAAGATCCTGGTGGGTTTCCTATACGACCACCGGTATGTCGAAGCGGGCTGGATGCTGCAGGTGCTCACCGTGCGCGTCGCGCTCGCCGCGATCGTCTCGCCGTGTCAGTTCTGCCTGTTTGCGCTCGGCCGCACGCGCGACGGCTTCTCCACCAACCTCGTGCGCGTCGTTTGGCTCGCGACCGCCGTACCCGCGGGCTACCACTTCTTCGGCGTGCCGGGCCTGGTCTGGGCTGCCGCGCTGTGCGAGGTGCCGGCGCTGCTCGTGCTGCTGCCCGCCTTCACGCGCGCCGGCTTGCTTCGTCCGATGCGCGAGCTCCTCGCCCCTGTCCTGTTTGCAGGCGGCATGCTGATCGGCCTCGGCCTGCGCCAGGCGCTGTACGCCTTCGGACTCGCCCACTAGAAGAAAGAGCCGGGTTGAGTGCGCGCCCGACCTCGCCCATGATGGTCGTTCGTGATCGTCTTCGCCGGCATTTACTACTGGGACACCTGGGGTCTGCGCGCGGCGTTCGCGCTGATCGCGGCGTTCCCAGTGGGCATGTGGATCTTCTCGCGCGAGCGCTCGCCGACGCGTGCGGCGGTGCTCGTGCTGCTCGGTTCCTCGATGTGGTTGCCCGAGCAAGCCAACTTCGACTTTCCGATTCTCCCCGCGCTCGACAAATACTCGATCGGTGCGCTGTGCGCGTTGGCCGGCGCCTATTGGAAGGCCGGCGCACGCTTGCGTTCGGTGCGCTTCGGCACACGACCACTCGATCTCATTCTCTTGTTCATCGCCATGGGCGGCCTCGCGACGTACTACACGAACCAAGACGCGCTCGTGTACGGCGTCTGGCCGACGCGCCGCTTGCCCGGCCTCAAGCTGTATGACGGCGCGTCGATCGCGCTCACCGACTTCATGATTCTCGGTCTGCCGTTCACGCTGGGTCGCATCTTTCTGCGCACCAGCAAAGACGTTCGCATCTTCTTCACCGCGCTGGCCAGCGCCGGGCTGGTCTACTCGATCCCGATTCTCTGGGAGATCCGCATGAGCCCGACGCTGCATCAGCATCTCTGGGGCTTCGCGGCGCGCCTCGATTGGGCCCAGAACATTCGTTACGGCGGCTATCGCCCAACGGTGTTCATGGGCCACGGCTTGATCGTCGGTTTCTTCGTCTGCCTCACGCTGATCGCCACGCTCTCGCTCCGCAAAGCCGGACGTCGTCATTTGAACGGCATCCCGATCAACGTCGTGGCCGGCTACCTGTTCGTGATCCTGGTGCTCTGCAAAGCCGGCACCGCGCTCATCTTCGGTGTGTTTGCCGGCGTGATACTGCTGCTCGCCAGCGTGCGCACGCAGATGCGCGTCACCATGTTCCTGTGCTTGGTCGTGTTCGCGTATCCCGCGCTGCGCGTGTTCGACGTCCTTCCCACCGAGAAGCTCGTGAAGTGGTCGCGCGAGATCGGCGGCAAAGAGCGCGGCGACTCGCTGCAGTTTCGCTTCGACAACGAAGACGTGCTCGTCATGAAAGGTCTCGAGCGTCCGTGGTTCGGCTGGGGTGGCTTCGGTCGCGAGCACGTCTACGATCCGCAGGATGCCAAAGACCTGAGCGTGCAGGACGGTCACTGGATCATCGTGTACGGCAATCGCGGCGCGGTCGGCTTCGCCCTCTTCTACGGCTTGTGGCTGTTGCCGGTGTTCATGACCGAGTGGAAGATGCGGCGCATCCGCAGCCAATCCGATCGCGTGCTGCTCGCCGGCTTCTCGTTCATCACGGCGCTCTGCGCTGCGAGCACGCTCGTGAACATGCTGCTGCCCATCCTGCCGTTCTTCCTATCCGGCGGCCTGGTCGCGCTGCTCGAAGATCTGCCGAAGGAAACGGCGCGCCTCGAGGCCCAGGCGCGAGCCGAGGCCGATGCACTGGAAGCCAGTCGCCGCGAGCGAGCGGCGTGAGTGCTGCGCCTCTCCCCACGGCGCTCGCTTCGCTCACGCCGCGTGCTTACGCAGATGCGCGACACTGCCCGGCAGATCTCGAATCAGCCGCAGCAAGATATCCATCGAGGCCGTCTGCACGTTGCGCCCTGACTCCCAACGCGAAATCGTGTTTGCGCCAAGGTGCAGCAGGCGCGCGAGGTCGGCCTGCTTCAGGTCGAACTGCTCACGAATCGCGCGGATCTCGTCTGCAGACAGTAAGCCGTGTTGCTTGCGATAGATCGCGATCGCGTCTTCATACAGCCGCCGAGCGTCCTGAAACTTCAAGACCACCTCGTCGCACTTCGGGCAGCGGAGATACTTCACGGACGGCACCGGTGGCCGTCGCGTTTGGCTCACCGGTGGAAGTGTTGGGATCCGTTGCCGAATCCCTCCCAAACTCAGAGCGGTGCGAAAAAGAGGACTCGAACCTCCACACCCTTGCGGGTACTAGAACCTGAATCTAGCGCGTCTGCCAATTCCGCCATTTTCGCGTACGGGAAGCGTTGGTTAGACGACGGCGCGGAGGCTGTCAAGCGAATGTGAATTGCTGTGTTACTGCCTGATTATGTCGAAAGTGGATCTTGGCACGGGGTGGGAGTGGCCCCGACACGGGAGCAGGAAAAGATTGCAAGGAT
The DNA here is from genome assembly GCA_017881055.1 of Sandaracinaceae bacterium. Lineage (GTDB taxonomy): Bacteria > Myxococcota_A > Polyangia > Polyangiales > JAFGIB01 > JADGRF01. The sequence continues at coordinate 7,460 of JADGRF010000160.1, read as the reverse complement.
CTGCAGTTAATGCGGTCCGTCGGGGGACTAGCCGGTACGCTTTCTCGATGGATTTCAGCTCTTTGGAGGCAGGGATCGGGCGCGGTACGCGCATTGCATCGCCCTGACAACGGCTATGGTCCGTTCTCGATCCAAACAGGGCTTCACGATGATCGAGCTGATGCTCGTCGTGATGATCATTGGCGTCATGGCGATGCTGATCGGGCCCGGCATCGGCGAGTTCATCGCGGACGCGCGTGCGGCCGGTGCCGCGGAAGAGCTCGTGCGGCTGCAGCGCTACGTGCGCGCGCGCGTCGAGGAGACGGGCCTCGCGCACTTGATGCAATACGACGGAACCGCCAGCAACAACTTGGGTCGGATCACGGTGTGGGAAGGCATGAACAACCACTGCACGACCACGCCGTGGAACGTCGCGATCACCAACGGCGCCGTGAGAAATCAGTATCCGATCGAAGTGTTCGACATGGCCGCGTACAACCCGACGGCGAGCGGCTCGCCCGACGCCGCCGACCACGACCGCCACGTGATTCGCTTGACCGCGAAGCAGAACAACGGAACCGACACGGTGGCAGCGGTCAACCTCTGCTACCAGCCGAGTGGCCTCACGTTGCAAGGCACCACGGGCGCGAGTTGGACGTTCTTGCCACACAAGACGACGATCAAGTTCTCGATCACGCGCACCGTCAACTCGGTCCCTCACGGCATGATCCGCGAGGTGCTGTATCCGCCCGGCGGCAACGCGAGGCTTCGCATATGAGGCGCCACCGGTCGCATGAGCGCGGCTTCACGCTGGTCGAGGTGATGGTCTCGATCGGCGTCATGACGATCGGTGCGATGGCGCTGATCGCGATGCAGCAGCAGACGGTGCGCGGGAACGTGCATGCGCGCGAGCTCACGATAGCGACGCAGATCGCGCAGACTTGGATCGAGCGTCTCAAGCTCGATGGCATGCGCTGGGTCAACGTGTCCGGCGTACCGGCGACCGATCTCGTGAACACTGAGTTCCTGTTCGAGGTCACGAGGAACGGCAGAGAAGGCGCGTTCACCACCATTCCGGTCACGGGTACGCACCTGGGCCCGACAGTCGGTATGTCCAACGGCTTCGACTACTTTGGTCGCGACCAGCTCGACATGACGAACGGTATGGGGCTCGTGCGCTACTGCGCGTCGATGCGCCTTTCGTGGGTGTACTGGGATCGCCTCAAGATCTCCGACGATCGCGCGCTGCGTGCGGACGTGCGCGTGTGGTGGGCAAAGGAAATCTCGGTCACGGCCAAGAACACCGCCAATACGCTCGCGGTCGACTTCCCCAACTGCGTCGACAACAACGTGCTGCTCAACCCCGGTGCGGGCGGCCTGCAGTACAACAATTACCACACGGTGTATCTGTCGACGGTGATCCGTCCGGCGGGTCGCTAGGAGTGTCTGCGTGATCAGCGGAGAAGCCCGAGCACGATCGACGAAGCAGGCCTCGCGCCTAGGCTTTACGCTGGTAGAGCTCATGGTTGCGCTCGCGATCGGTGGTGTGGCGATCACGTCGATCTACGCCGTTGGCAAGGCTTCGACGCGACACTTCCGCGAGCAACAGCGCGTCTCCAACACGCAGACCGCCGTGCGCATGGCGATGGATCAGCTGAAGCGCGACCTGCAGCGCGCGGGCTATCTCGGCACGCCTCGCGCGCTGGTCCAGGGCGAGTCGTGCCAAACGCCGACGTACACGGGCGCGCCCGTCGCGGCGATCAGCGACTTCGGCGACGACGTCGGCTCACCCGCCTTGGCCGACGCGTGCGGTGGCATCAACACCGGCAGTGGCGAGGTCACCTTCGATCGCGTCGTGTTAATGGGTAACTACTCGACCTCGGGCGAGTACGCGATCGGCACCGGCAACACGAGCACCTCGGTGACCGTGGGGCACGACTGGCAGAGCTTTCGGCGCGACTTCAACAACTGGGAAAACGACACGTTCGTGCCTGCGTTGTTCACCGAAGCGTTCATGCCCGGCCGCATGGTCCGCATCCACACGCAGTCCGACTCGATGTTCTTCACCAGCATCGGGACCGGCGGCACGACCACCGGTGCCGATCCCACCGTCGGGGTGACCCCGGCGATCCCCAACACCTGCACGATCGGCGGCGGTTGGATCTCGCCGCTCAACAGCATCGTCTACGAGGTGCAAGCGGCGACCGCCGACGAGGCCGCACGCTACCCGGTCGCCAACGGGCCAGTCGCGGTGCTGCGTCGCTTCGAGGCGGTCGGCAACGATCATACGGCGGTGCTGCCGCGACCGGGCGGGGGCAACGCCGACTCGCGCTCCGTGCTCGATTACGTCGTGAGCTTCAACCTGCGCTTTCGCAGCTCGAACGGCCTCAATCAGCCGAACACCGTCAGCTGGGCGCAGACAGCGCCTGTAAACGTGGGCGCCAATCCCGAGTACCTGCGCTCGGTGATCATCGACGTCGCCGCGCGCACGCCGGAGCAAGAGCCCGAGATGGCCGTGCGGTTCACCGCACCCCTCAGCTCGTTCACGGTGTTTGCGCAGCCAGGCTCCGCCCTTCCGGGCACCTGCCAGCTCAACCAGCGCCCGGGCGCCGCTCGTGTGCGTTCCGCTCGCGCCGAGGTCTTCCTGCCCAACATCGCGTTTCGGGGCTATTGATGGCGCACAAGCCCACGACTTCGTCAGCTGCAGCACGCGCCAAGTCGCGCGAGGGCGCCGTCATGCTGCTCGTGATGCTGATTCTGCTCACGGCCACCGCGATGGCCGGAATCGCGCTGCAGTCGACACAGCACGAGGTGCGCGCGGCCGGCTACAACCGCATGTCGATTCAGACGCAGTACATCGCGGAGGCCGCGCTCTCGACCACGCTGTCGTGGATCGACGCCACCGCCGCGAACAGCAGCTTCTACACGACGCAGCTCAAGAGCTCTCTGCCGCCGCAGCATGTCTTGCCCAGGATGTCGTTCTTCGGCGAGCCCGAGATCAGCACGACGAATCCTGCTTGGGCCAACCGCACACAGTGGGAGCAGCAGAGCGCGTACCTGCCGTACGGAATGGCGCCACTCACGGTCGCGAACGGCGCGACGGGCGGCACGTTGCTCGACACGCTCGGGACGCTCGGTCCGCGCTCGGGTTACGTGCCGGGCGCGGAACGTCCCGGCCTACTTGCCTCCGTGATGGTCGACTACGTCGTGGACATCTACGACTGCCAGCCGTTGCCCGTCTCGGCCTCGGCCGGCTCGCAGATCAATCAGAGCGGCAGCAACATGCCGCGGCAGGCTCAGTTCTATTGCGTGGTCACGGCGCGCGGTCGCAGCTACGTGCCGGGTGCGGCCACCAAGACTTGGACGCTCGCGAACGGCCTCTCGTACACCGCGAGCCGCTTCATGGCGGCCCACGACGCGCGCGGCACCGTCATCACACCGCCGATGTTGATCCCATGACGACGCAGCGCAGTCGAGCGCGCGGAGGCCAAGTCCCCATGAGCAGTAGCAACGCCAAGAAACCTCTCGCGATACTCGCAGCGCTGTTTGCGCTCGCGGGCAGCGCGGGCGCGCATGCGCAGAGCAGCCCTGACCCTGATCTACGCAACCTCGAGCCGCTCGTCATGGTCATCGTCGACACGTCGGGCTCGATGGAGCGCAAACCCGGCTGCACCTGCACCACGCCGGGCTGTCTCGAGTGCTTGCCAAATTGCCCGACCACGGATACGCCGGTCGCGCCCGCCGTGGCCGAGAAGAATCGCTGGTCGTACGTGCTCGAAGCGCTCACCGGCACGTTCACGGATTTTCGCTGCAACGAGCTGCCGCGCACCACGAGCAACGGCGCGACCTACGATCAAGGGTACTTCTTGCCGTACCACCAGCCGTGGCACTGCGCGAGCGGCTCCGCTATTTGCAACACGACGCCGCCGTATCCGACCACGGTCAACTTGGTCGGCAATCCCACGGCGCAGCCGTTTCAAGGCAACAACGGCGTCATGGACAGCTACGCCGCCACCGTGCGCTTCGGCTTGATGACGTTCGACGGCATGGAAACGTACCGCGGCGCCAATCCGTTGATCCATCAGAGCGCGTTCGACACGACGCTCAGCAATTCGGTCGACGGCATGTGGTCGTACGCCGGTCCGCACCAGTTCCACTACCCGAACTGCACCGAGGACTACGCGATGGACACCGGTGCGCGCAGCCCGGTGGCGACCGAGGGAGCCTTGATCTCCGTCAACTCGTGCACGACGCCGCCCTGCGACATGTTTCAGCTCAACGCGAACATCCAGGATGCGCTGCTGCGCACACGGCCCTTTGGTGGCACGCCGATCGCGGCGTCGCTCGACGATCTCTACTACCACTTCAAGAACGATCTCACCGACCAGTTCGGCGGTTGTCGCGATCGCTATGCGCTGCTCCTGACCGACGGCTTCCCGGACGACGACTACCGCTCGTACGGCTGCGACTGCAAAAAGCAAATGAACTGTCCTCCGATGGAGGATCCCAACCTGATGAAGTGTCCGTATCCGCTGGCCTCCGACGTCGCGCACGATCTCGTGACGGGCCGCAGCGGTGACACGCAGCAGATGAAGCAGCTGTTCGTGGTCGGTATCGGCGTGAACACCACGGACACGGCCACGCGTGCTCAGCTGAACTTGATCGCGTCGCAAGGCGGCAGCGTGGCTCCGACGGGCTCGACCGACACGGCGATCTTCGTGGACGACTCCGCGCCCAGCCTCGCGGCGCTCTCGTCGTCGTTGGATCGCGTGCTCGGCGGCTTGAGCAATCCCGTCTCGCGTTCGGTGCCGGCGTTCGCCACGAGCGCGACGTCTGCCGTGCAATACCAAGTGTCGGCCGGTTTCCAGAAGGCGCTTGGCGTCGTGCAGAACGGCATCGCGCCGCCGTGGACGGGCATCATCGAGCGCGAGCGCATCGGCTGCAACGGCATCGTGCCGGCGCCCCTTGCCATCGATCCGGCGCAGGGTGATCGCTTCCAAGACACGCTGAACGGCACGCTCGGGGCCGAGCAGTATCGCCACCTGTGGACGGCGCTGCCGCAGTCCACGTCCACCAGCCTGAATGCCTCGCTCGATCGCGTGATCTCGGGCTCGAAGTGTGGCTCGACCTTCTGCACGTACGCTGAGCTCAATACGCTGGCGCCCGATCGCTTCGGTCTCGTCGCTTCCGACACCGCCACGCGCGACAAGATCACGGACTGGATGTACGGGCGCGGCAACAGCGTGCGCGCGAACAAGCGGCTGGCCGACGTGTACCACTCGTCCCCGACGATTCCGCGCTTGCCCCTCACGACGACGTCCGCGGACTCTTCGTACACGACGTTTCTGCAGCGGTCCGAAATTCAGTATCGGCCGCTGGCCATGTACATCGGCACGAACGACGGCATCCTCCACGCGTTCTCCTTGGAGGCGTACAACGGCACGAGCGCCGGCAACTCGACGGTGCACCCCACCGCTTCGTATATCGCCGGCCAGGAGATGTGGGGCTTCGTGCCGCCGATGAAGATGGACGAGCTCGAAGCGCAGCTGCACGGCCATCAGTTCAGCATGGATGGCACGCCGGTCGTGAAGGACGCGTTCTTCAAGCGGGTGGCATCGACGAGCGTCGCGGACTATCACACCGTGTTGGTCACTGGTATGCGCCGCGGCGGCGATGGCTACGTGGCGCTCGACGTCAGCGATCCGATCTCGCCGAAGTTCCTGTGGCAGTTCACGCGGCCCGACATTGGCTTCACGTATGGCAAGCCCGTGATCACGCAAGCCACGTTCGCGTACGACGACGGATCGGGCCCGGTCGTACAGGATCGCGGCATCGTCATTTTGTCGGGTGGCTCGGGCCTGAAGGGCTCGTCCACCGATTGCGGCGGTAGTCCGAGCACGCCCACGTATCGCGATCCCTCGACCAACGCGCCGTATGGGGTGTTCCCAGCCATTCCGACCACGACGAGCACGCCTTCCCCGCTGCCGTTTCGCTCGGACGTGCCGTGCTGGAAGGGTAACGCAACTGACGCGCAGGGTCGCGTTCTCTATTTCGTCGACCTCGAGAGCGGCTCACTGATCAAAGAGATCCGCCTGGACAACGCGGGCAAGCTGGTCTTCCCGTCACCGGTGATCGGCACGCCCACGGTCTACCCGGACACGGTCGGTCTCGATGCCAAGGAAGGCTTCGTGATGGATGCCGACGGCGTGATCTGGCGCATCGACATCAACGCCACCACGCCCGGCGCGAACAACGATCCGACGGCCGGTTGGACCGTGCGGCCGTTCTACGACATGTTCGTCGGCGGCACGTGGCAAGACGGTGAAACCAGCTACGAGACGCCGATTCTTTCGTTCGACGACGCGCACCGCTTGGTCGTGATTGCAGGTACCGGCGACACCGACAACTTCGACAAGCCCACCGTGAAGAACCGGGTCGCTTCGGTCACAGAGGTCACGGTCACGGGCAGCGGTCCCGATACCTACAAGGCGGCGCTGAATTGGCAGAAGATGGTCAGCCCCACCTCGACCCTGCCGCTCGTCGCGAGCGAGCTCGTGACGGGCAGCATGGCGCTGTTCCAAGGGCGCCTGTTCTTCGCCACCTTCATCTCGGTCGTGAATAGCGCCAACGCCTGCGACTTCGGCCGCGGGCGTCTGTGGTCGGTCGACTACCACACGCGCGACACGAACGACGCCAACGGCGACGGGACCTTCGGTCCTTTGCTGATCAACCTCTCGGCCGCCGAGCTCAACGCGTCGCGCAACGACTCCAGCTCGGGTGTGTCGTTGTTCAACGTGCCGGTGTCCGGTGCAGCTGACAACGAGATGGTGCTCGGCCTTGGAGCCACACAGCCGCCCTTGTGCACGCCGATCGCCGGCGCGGTCGACACGTACTTCTCCCAGGCCGAGCAGAAGTTCATCCAGAGCGCGCCGCCCTCGATCTGGATCGTGGCGCAGGCTTCGGGTGGCAGGACGCGTTCGGGCTCGGCGCTCGGCAGCATCAGGATCGAGCTGGATCGCAAGAGTAGCTTCTCCAAGGTGGCCTCATGGGCATCCAGCACGGATTGACGCGGCACGTCTTGCTGCTGGCGCTCGTGCTCGGCGGGTGCTCGCACAAGGGCGACGACGACAAGCGTCGGGCTCTGCTCGCGCCGGTCGACCTGCGTGACAAGCAGCGCGAACTCTACGAGAAGCTGCGCTTCTACGACGCCGCGGGCGAGCTCATGGCTTCCGATCAAAAGGTCGCTGGGATCGTGTTACCACGCGGTCTCACGCCTACGTTCACGTTCGAGCGCGAGTGGTACTTCGAGAGCAAGCTGCCGCGCGCCAAGCTGCAGAAGTACTTTCGTGATCATCTCGACGGCGGCGAGCTCTCGTATCCCAATCCGGACACGGTCGAGCTCTTGAAAGCGACGCCCAAGGACACGGCCGGCGCGCTGCCCGTGCTGGTGCGTGTCTATCCGCTGCCGGCCATGTACGACG
>JADGRF010000159.1 GCA_017881055.1 Sandaracinaceae bacterium | reverse complement strand
CCTCATGCATCGCTGTTTTGGCGACGCTGGGGGCGTTGCGACGGCGGCTAGGTGGGTGGGAGAAGAGACGAGAACGAGCGCCCGCTCGCGGAGCGTTAGTTTTTGGGGGCGGGGATGGGGCCGTAGATGGCTTCGCGGACGGCGATCGTGGCGTCCAGCATGGCTAGGCCGGGGTCGACTAGCAGGCGGGAGTCGACCTCGACCACTTGCCCGCCGGGAGCGCAGGCGCGCAGCTGCGAGAGCGCGGCGTTGTGGCAGAGCAGCTCGCGGTGGCCGCTACTGGTGATGATCACCTCGGGGTCGAGCGCGAGGATCTGCTCGCTGGTGAAGGCGGGCCAGTCTCTGTACTGGGTTGCGGCCACGTCGATCACGCCGGCATGCGTGAGCACGTCGTGGTAGCTGGTCCCCGTCGCGCCGCCGTAGAGCTGAGTGCCGTGCACCCCGAGGTACAGGCCACGCTTCCTGCGCGCCTCGAGAACGTCAGCTGCAACGCCGCGCATCTGCGCCAGAAAGTCGTGCGCGAGGGTGCGGCCGCGCTCGGGCTCGCCGAGCAGCGTGGCTACTTTTCCGATCTGCTCGAGCAGCGTGCCGAGGCCGCGCATCTCGCCCAGCTCGAACACGACCACGCCTGCGTCGCGCAGCCGCTCGACGCGCTTGCGGTCGGCGAAGTTGTTCACCAGCAAGAGGTCGGGCCGGAGCGCAATCAACGCTTCGAGGTCGCCATTGGGGTCGACCGCCATGCGCTTGCCGTAGCGATAGCGCAGGTACGAGTCGCTGGTGCCGTATTCGGATAGGCCCACCACGCGGTCGGGCTCGGCTAGCGATAGCAGCACGGCATCGGCCAGGATGCTGCTGGAGGCGACGCGCGAGAAGCGGCGCAGTCGCACGCGCTCGCCGGTGGCATCCACGACGTAGCCTTGCTGCGCCGGCGAGCCCTTCTGTACGCGATCCGTGTCGTGTCGGCGTGTGAGCACGAGCGTGAGCGCGGACAGGCCGAGCGAGCCGAGCAGCGCGAGCGTCATCAGCGCATCGGCTCGCTTCATGGCTCGCCTTTCGTGACGCGAAACAGCGGTCCACCGCTCTCGACCAGCTCGACTCCAAAAACGGCGGCCAGGTTGGTCGCATCGAGCGCGCGTTCCGGTACGTCGCTGGCCACGAGCTGCCCCTTGTGCAGCAGCACACAGCGATCGGCGTGACGCAGCGCTTCGTCGAGCGCGTGCACGACCACTAGCAGCGTGTGGCCTTCGTCGCGCAGCGTGTTGAGCAGCTGGAACAGCCGCAAGCGCTCGCGCACGTCGAGATACGAGTCGGGCTCGTCGAGCAAGAGCAGCTTGGCTTGCGTCGCGAGCGCGCGCGCGATCAGCACGCGGCGCTGCTCGCCGAGCGAGAGCTCGACGAAGCTGCGTGCGGCGTGCGCCTGCATGTCGACCTTGGCGAGCGCTTCGTCGACGGCCGGTCCTGCGCTGGCTTCGCCGGTGTACGCGTAGCGACCTTGGGCCACCACGCGGTCGACCCGCAGCGGCGCATCGAGCAGCGAGCGCTGCGGCACGTATGCGATCTGGCGCGCGCGTTGGTTCTCGGGCCAGGCGCGTGCGTCTTGGTCGGCGATGCGGATCGTGCCCGTGTACTCGCACAGGCCGGCGATCGCGCGTAGCGCAGAGGTCTTGCCCGAGCCGTTCGGGCCGACCAGGCACGTGAGCTCGCCGGCGCGTGCGCAGAATGAAAGCGGTCCCGCGAGCTGCGTGCGCTGCTTGCGACCGCCCGCGAACACGCGCACGTCCGTGAGCTCGATCGGCTCAGACATCGATCCGCGCCCTCTGGTAGCTGCGCACGAGTAAGCGCAGGAAGATCGGTGCGCCCACGATGCCGGTTACGACACCGAGTGGCAGCTCTTCGGACATCGGCAGCATGCGCGACGCGACGTCGGCCAACGCCACGAACAGGCCGCCGAAGATCGCGGAGAACGGCAGAAGGCGGCGGTGCTCGACGCCCACGTACGGTCGCAGCACGTGTGGCACGACGAGGCCCACGAAGCCGATGTAGCCGCCGAGCGAAACCGCGGCGCCCGTGAGCACCGCGACCCAGATGGCCGTCCAGCGCCGCACGAAATCGACGTCGACGCCGAGCGAGCGCGCTTCGTCTTCGCCCGACAGCAAGAGATCGAGGCTCGGCCCGAGCTTGTACGCCACGGCAAAGCCCGCGAGCGTCGGCCCGAGCGCGAACGCCACATGGCGCAGCGAGACGCCCGCCACGCTGCCGAGCGCGAACGAGACCAGCGCGCGCCCGAGCTCCCACGACTGCTGCGCGACCGTGGTGAGAAAGCCGCCGAACGACGCAAACAGCGACGAGAGCGCGAAGCCCACGAGCAGCACCACGAGCACCGAGCGCGAGCGCCACGTCAACGCGAGCAGGCAGATCAGCGCGACGGCGGCACCGAGCATGCAGCCGATCGGCAGCAGCAGGTCCGACGCAAGCCCGCCGAGGCTCGTGATGCCTAACATCAGCTCGAGCACGACCAGTGTCAGCTTCCCGCCAAGCACGGCCCCGGCAGTGGT
>JADGRF010000158.1 GCA_017881055.1 Sandaracinaceae bacterium | reverse complement strand
TGCCGCAGCCGCAGTCGCAGGTGCTGTCGGCCATCGCGCCGCTGCTGCACTTCCAGTTGCTCACGTCAGGATCGGGCGCGCACGCCTTCCACGCCAGCTGCGCCGTGAAGCACGCGCCGCACTGTCCGTCGATGCAACCGGGCGTGGTGCAGCTCGATTGGAAGCAGTCGTAGTTGTCGAAGTCGCCGCAACCGCAGTCGCAGATGCCGTCGTGCCAGAACGACGTCGGACACGTCCAGTCGCTGGGTGCACCGCGTGGCGCGGCATCGACCGGGATGAAGTTCGCATCGGGCGGTCCCGCGTCCATGCTCGCATCGAGGTCGCCGGCGTCGAGGTCGCCGGGGCCCGCATCCTTGTGAGGATGGCTGCCGCCCGTGCCGGCGCTGCCCGCATCCTTCTTCTTCTTCGGCCCTGCGTCCGTGTCGGTGCCCGTGCCGGCGGCAGGAGGCTTCTTACTGCCTCCACCGCAACCGATCGCGGGCAGACACAACAGACTGAATGCGAGGAGCCCGCAGAGCCACCCGCGCTCGCTCAGCGCCAAGTCGCGCAATCTCATGTTGCCAGTGTAGCGCACCTCGCGCGGAAAAAGACGCGCTCGATACGTAGAGCGCGCGCAGAGCTAACGTAGGTAAACACTTGTCTTACACTACACCTGCTGCGTTTTTCGACTGCCCCGCGCGAGAGCAGCTACGATGAACGGCTACGGTGAGCCAGGGTGACCACGGTGCAACCAGCAGAGACGCGCGCGGACGTGATCACCGTCGAGGGCTTGGTGAAGCGCTACGGCTGGGGCCTGCGGCGCAAGCACGCGCTGCGTGGCGTGAGTCTCACGGTGCGTGAGGGCTCTGCGTTTGGCCTGGTCGGACCGAACGGCGCCGGCAAGACCACGCTGCTCAAGTCGCTGCTGGGTGTGGTGCGCATCGATGCCGGTGTGGTGCGCGTGCTCGGCAGAGATCCGTCCGACGTCGAGGCGCGTCGTCAGATCGGCTATCTGCCTGAGCGTCAGCACTTGCCGCCTGCGTGGTCGGCGCTCGGGTTCTTGCTCAGCGTCGGACGCATCAAGCGCCTGCCCGACCCGAAGACCGATGCGTTGCGGCTGCTCGAGCGCGTCGGGCTCGCGAGCGAAGCCCATGCGCGCATCGGCACGTTCTCCAAAGGCATGCGGCAGCGCTTGGCGTTGGCAGCGGCTCTGATCGGCAGCCCGAAGCTGCTCGTGCTCGACGAGCCCACCGACGGCGTGGATCCCAAAGGTCGCGCCGACGTGCGCGTGATCCTGCAAGAGGAGCTGGCGCGCGGCGCCACCGTGCTGATCAACTCGCACTTGCTCTCGGAGACGCAGCGCGTCTGCGATCAGATCGGCATTCTGGTGCGCGGGCAGCTCTTGAAGGCCGGCGCTACCGCGGAGCTGTGCGCGACCAGCGATCTCGAAGCGGTGCTGCTGAAGTTGATGGAGCAGGCCGATGCCTAGCGCGCTGCTCGTCGCGTTCGATGTGGTGCGCGAAGCGGCGCACAGGCGCTGGATGCTCGCGATTGCCGCGGCGATCACGCTGCTCGGCATCGTGCTCGCGTTCACGATGCAGATCCAAGTCATCGATGGGCTGCTCGCCAGCACGTCGCTGTTCGGTGTGGCTACGCCGCAAGCGCTGCGCCCCGCGGACATCGCACTCAAGCCCTTGTTCGTGACGCTGTGCTGGACGGTCTACGCCTTTGGCGTGCCGTTCGGTGCGTTCGCGTGCGCGGACTTCGCGCCGGAGCTGCTGGCGCCCGGCCGCGTGGAATACCTGCTGTCGTTACCCATCCGCCGCTGGGAGCTCTTGGTCGGCACGTATCTCGGCGTCACGTTCGTGGCGTTCCTGGGCTCGGGCTACTCGGCGCTGATCTTCACGCTGCTGCTCGGCGTGAAGTCGGGCGTGTGGTCCTCGTGCATCGTGTCGGGCTCGCTGTCGGTGTGTTTGGCGTGGTCCGCTGTGTACGGTGCGATGCTCGCGAGCGCGGTCTTCGTGCGCAGCGCCGCGCTCTCCGGCTCGGTCGGCATCGGGTTGTTCGTCGCCGGGCTTGGCCTGACACACAGCTCGGTTGCGGGCCTATTCGCAGCAGGCACGATGCGCTCGATCTACCTCGCGCTGATCGCACCGATTCCGCGCTTCTGGACGATTGCGCGCGTCGGGCCGGTGCTCGCCGGTTTCGACGTGTGGGACGCGGACCTGGTGCGTACGCTGCTCGGCACGATCATCTTCGGCGCGGCCTGCGTTATACTGGCGATCTGGGAATTTGAAAGGCGGGACTATTGAACCGGCGCTACGGATGGATCCTTGTCGCGTTCTTTCTCTTGGTCGGCGTCGCGTGGCTGATGCCGAGCGCGAGCCCGACCGCCACGCCTGCACCTGCCAACCCGTCGTCGATCCAGCACGCGTTTCCCGATAAGCCAACTCCCTCGGCCACGGCGCGCATGCTGAGTCGTCGCACGCAGCCCATGCCCTCGGGCCCGGCAGGCTCGCCGGTGGTCATGCGCGATCCGTTCTTGGCCGCGCTGCCACCGCGCGAAGACTTGGTCGTCATCGATGTCGACGGCTTCATGCTGTCCGCGCTCGGTCGCTCGCTTGCGCGCTGCTATCCGCTCGATCAGCAAGGCGGAGCGCAAGCGTTCTCGTTGCCTGACTTAGAGCGCATCGCGATCGCGGGGTACGATCCGGCGCAGCGCGTGCTGGTTTACGGCGGTCGCGTCGCGCACCACATCGAAGGGGCCGCGCAGCAGCGTGGCAGCAAGTCCACGCCGTACGGAACCGATGGGCGCATCTACGCGGCCGTCGCGGCGATGGCTGTGGAGCCGAGCAAAGGTGCAGCGGGAGCGGGCGGAGCAGCTGCAACGGCACCCGCGCGTCCTACCAACGGCGACGACGAGAACCTAGGCTTTTGGAAAGATCAGCTGGTGATAGCGAGCCCGTCGCGTGCACAAGTCGAGCGCGCGATCGATCGGCTCGAAGGACGCGCGCCGAACTTCGCTGCCGTGCCGCCGGATGAAGCGTACGGCGCGATCTACGGCGAAGTGCTGGGCAGTCACGTCGCCGCGTTCACGCCGCACAGCGTACGCAGCGAGGTTGCGCAGTCCTCGCTGCGGGTTCGCTTCCACATCGTGCCGGACGAAGACGTCTTGATCAGCGCGCACGCGTTCGGCTCGCCGGATGCCGTC
>JADGRF010000157.1 GCA_017881055.1 Sandaracinaceae bacterium | reverse complement strand
GGGCCAACAAGTAACAGTGGACATAGAGATCCTCCGTAGCTCGACCACGCAGGAATCATGCCACAGGATCGAACACCAACTCCGTCCGCAGCTGCTTCGCGGTGGCACACATCTGGGCCAACCAACCCGCCAGGAGCGATCTGCGCAGCGGTCACCGTGCAAGGGCTCACCCGCCTGTCATCGACACCAGCAGCGTCATCGAGGTGCGCCCCGGCGGAGCAGCCGAAGCCCGGAACAACGCCTGCCCTGGTATCCTCGGCCACGCCCATGCACCCCGCCCCCCTGCCCCCGAAACACCGCCGCGCTGCCCTCGCCGCGCTGTCCCGGGACACCCTCACCGCCCTCAGCGCCGCCTACGACCTCGATGTCGGCGACCGCCGCGTGGCCGCCAAACACTTCGACGCCCTGGTCCGCTCGCGCAGCTTCGACTTCGCCGAGTTGCTCTCGCGCCTGTCTCGCGACCAGCTGAAGACCGTTTGCGAGGCGCTCGACCTGCCCGCCGACGGCCGCGAGAAGCAGCTGCTAATCGACCGCATCCTCGCCACCGGCGAAGCGGCCGCTGCGAGCGCCGCCGCCAGCAGCACCAGCGCACCGGCACCGAAGATCAACGGCAAACCCTCCCGCATGACCGACAAGCCCGGCGTCATCCCCGACATCGACCCGACGACGAAGCTCTCCCGCGAGCAGCTGGAACGCTACCTCTGGGCCGCCGCCGACATCCTGCGCGGCTCCATCGATAGCTCCGATTACAAGAACTATATCTTCGGTCTGCTATTCTTGAAGCGCCTCTCCGATCGCTTCAACGAGGAGTGCGAGGCGCTGATCAAGGAAGGCGCTGATCCCGAGGATCACGACGAGCACCAGTTCTTCGTGCCCAAGCGTGCGCGCTGGTCCGAGATTCAGAAAGCGGCCACCGGCCTCGGCGAACTGCTCAACAAGGCGTCGGAGGCGCTCGAAGAGAGCAACACTGCGCTCGAAGGTGTGCTCGCGGGCATCGACTACAACGACGAGCGCAAGCTTCGTCACCGACCGGTGCGACCTCGATGATCAGATCACGAAGAACTTCGTTGCCTGTGGCTACCCGAACCCGGTGCACGCCGAGAGCGTGCGTGAGCTGCGCGAGCTACTGAGCGGCCCGAGCGGGCACACCTTGATGACCACGGTGCAGAAGTTCCAAGAGGTCGGCGGCATCAGCGCGGGGGGGCCAGCGCGTGCAGAAGCCCAAGCACCCCGTACTCAGTGAAGCGAGCAACGTGTTCGTGCTGACCGACGAAGCCCACCGCACGCAGTACGGCTCACTCGCGGCGAACCTGCGCATCGCGCTGCCGAACGCCGTATTCTTCGGTTTCACCGGCACGCCCATCGACAAACAAGACCGCAGCACGCTCGAAACCTTCGGCACGTACATCGACCAGTACACCATCGAGCAGGCCGTGGCCGATGAAGCCACCGTGCCCATCTTCTACGAGAGCCGCCTCGCGGAGCTGCACATCATCGGGCAAACGCTCGATCAGATCTTCGATCGCGTGTTCGCAGACCGCACCGAAGAAGAGCGCCGTGCCATCCAAAAGAAGTTCGGCACCGAGAAAGCGGTGATGGAAGCGCCGCGCCGCATCGAGGCCATCTGCCTGGACCTCATCGACCACTACACGAAGTACATCGCGCCCAACGGGTTCAAGGCGCAGCTCGTCACGGTGAGCCGCCGCGCAGCCGTTAGATACAAGCAGAAGCTCGACGAGCTGCACGGGCCGCAGTCGGTCGTCGTGATGTCGGGATCGAACGACGACGAAGCCGACCTCGCAGCTCACGCGACGACCGCGGACCAACGCAAAGAGATCGTCAGCCGCTTTCTCAACAAGGCCGACCCGCTGAAGATTCTGATCGTTTGCGACATGCTCATCACCGGCTTCGATGCGCCGGTCGAGCAAGTCATGTACCTCGACAGCCCACTGAAGGAGCACACGCTGCTTCAAGCGATTGCCCGCGTGAACCGCACGGCGGAGAACAAGAGCTACGGCCTGGTCGTGGACTACCGTGTGAGCGAAGACCTGCAAGAAGCGCTCAAGGTGTTCTCGCCGAGCGACATCAAGGGCGCGCTCGAACCCAAGCACGATGAGCTGCCCCGGTTGCAGGCACGTCACGCCGTCGCGATGCGCTTCTTCGCCCGCGTGAAGAACCGCGGTGATCTGGAGCAGTGCATCAACGTGCTTGCGCCCGAGGACGTGCGCGCCGAATTCCAGACGGCGTTTCGGCGCTTCGCGCAGTCGATGGACATGATGCTGCCCGACCCCAAGGCCCTCGACTATGCGAGCGACCTGGGCTGGCTCGGCAAGATCCGCGAGGCTGCGAAGGCGCGCTTCCGCGACGAGACGCTCGATGTGAGCGACTGCGGCGACAAGGTCAAGAAGCTCATCGAGGACGCGGTGGTGGCCGACGGCGTGCAGATCCTAGTCAAGCGGGTCGGCGCGTGCGCGAGGAGCTGATCGCTTGGTACCGCGAGCGCGCGCAGGAACGCCTCGATCGGCGTGTCGGGGTCTGGGCTGAACGTCTAGGCGTGAAGCCGGGGGCGGTGCTGGTCCGCGAGCAGCGCACGCGCTGGGGCTCGGCAGATGCAAAGGGCAAGCTGCGTTTCAACTGGCGCATCGTGCAGGCCCCCGCGCGCCTGCTCGACTACGTGGTCGCGCACGAGCTGGTGCATCTGCTGCACGCCGATCACACGCGAGAGTTCTGGGCGACGCTCGGGCCCGTGATGCCGGACTACGAGGCGCTGCGCGAGAAGCTGCGGGTGATGGGCCCGGCGATGGTGTGGTGAGCGATCAGCGCAGCGCCCCGCGGGCCGTCCCCGGCCGCCCAACGCGTGTGAGACAACGCAGGCCACGGCACGGCGCTTGCGTGGTGAGCGGCGGTGGCCACCTCAGCGCATGACCTTGTGCCGTGTTGTGCCAACCCATCGCGGATCGTGGGGCAGAGAGGGACGGTATGCTTGGATTTGTGCGCGACGCGGCACTGGCGCTGATCCTGGCGGGTTGTTCCGCCGCGCGACCCACCTCGATGCCCCACAGTAAGTCGGCGGTGTGCACGGCGATGGCGGACTGCGCAGCCGTGAAGCGCGCGGTCGCGTGCACCCAGGGCTACTGCGTCGATGCAAGTGGCCAGCGCAGCGCGGTGGGTTCGGCCAACCCAGTGACCGACGCCGGAGTCGACGCACGTGCCGCCGACGCGAGCACTGATGCAACCGCCGCTGATGGCGGCGGTCAAGGCAGCGCCGGTTGCCGCACCGCCGCGGATTGCCCTGATGCATCGGGCGTGTCGAGCGGAGCGACCGTCGCGTGCATCCCGCCGTATCAGGGGACGCCATCGTCCGGGTGCTCCCAGGGCGTTGCTCCGTGGTGTGGCACGTGCCCGTGCCCACTGATGCCAACGCCACCCCTCGGCAACGGCCAAACCTGCCAGAGCGCGGCCGACTGTCCAAACACCGCACCCGCCGGCGCTCGCTTCGCGGGCGTCTGCGGCGCCGACACGCGCATGGTATCTGCGACAACGATCTGCGAGCAGTGCGCAAGCAACGCCGATTGTTCTGGTGCGCTGCCGTTCTGTGGCAACGAAGGCGCGCGCTTCGGCGGCGTGTCCGAGTGGCGGGCCTGTGTGGAATGTGGCTCCGACGCGGACTGTCACGCCGCTCGCCCGCGCTGCGTCGATGACCCTGGGCTCGGTGGCAAGTGTCGTCAGTGCGCGAGCACCGCGGATTGCAGTGACGGCGTGTGCTCCGATTTTTCCTGCGTTGCGGGTTGCGCGAGCGCTGGCGATTGCGCCGACCCGCTTGCGCCTTGTTCCACGCACAAGCGTTGCGAGCCCATTCGCTGTACGTCGACAACGACCTGCCCCGCGCACTCGAGCTGCGGCACGAGCGGGCTGTGCGAGCGAACCGCCTGCGCGACCGATGCCGAGTGCGGGACCGGCGTGTGTGTCAGCGGCGCATGC
>JADGRF010000156.1 GCA_017881055.1 Sandaracinaceae bacterium | reverse complement strand
CCTTGATCGTACCGGACGTGTTGCCACTCAGCAGCGGCAAAAGCTTCGTCGATAGCTCCGCGCTCGGCTTGCGCCACAGGCCGCTCACGTAGGCCAAGCGAATGCGCTCGTCCACCTTCGGATCGGTGATCTTCGCGAGCAGCACGTCGTAGAGCTTGGCGTCCGCGAGCTGTCCAACCGCGCCGCCTGCGGCAACCGCCAGGCGTGCGTCGTCGTCGGGATCTTCGACGATCGTCATCAGCTCTTTGATCGCCTTCGCATCCGACTTGCCGAAGTACGCGAGCGCTTGGATCGCTTCGAGCCGCGTGTGGAACGCCATCTCAGTCACCACGCTCGGGCGCGAGAAGTCCAGCTTCTTGTCGCGCTTGAGCATGCCGACCAGCGTGCCATACGCCTTGTCGTAGGGGATCTGCGCGATCGCCTTGGCAGCGGCACCGACGTCGTCGCCCTTGAGCTCCTTCACGAGCGCAGGACCGGCGGCCACTGCGTGGCTCGTGCCGAGCGCGCGCATCATCGCCGCCTTGCGACCTGGGAACTTGTCGAGCAGCGGCAGAAGACCTTCTGCGGCGGAGGGATCCCCGAGCTGACGCAGGGCATCCAGCGCGTCGTTCGCATCGCCATCGTCTTCGCTGGAAGCCGCAGCCACGAGCGGCGGCACCGCGCGCGAGTCGCCGATCTCGGCCAAGCCTTGTGCAGCTTCGCTGCGCGTGTCCGCGTCGGCATCGTTCACCAGCGAAGCGAACGCGTCGGCGGCACGCGGATCGTAGGTCTTGCGGAGCAAGCGCACGAGATCACGCTTGGTCGGCGTGTCTTTCGCCTGACCGAGCAGCATCGCGAGCTGCGGCGCCGCCGTGGACTTCGCGAGCGCGTCGAGCACGCTCTGACGCATGTCAGCGCGCTCCGTCATCAGCTGGAACAGGGGGCCGGCTGCGCTCGGGTCGCCTGCGCGGCCGAGGCCGCTGACGGCGGCACGAATCACTTCGCCATCCTCGCCCTTCGCCTGAATCATGCGCACGAGCGCCGGCACGACGGCCGGCGAAGCGGCTTCGGACAGCGCCATCGCGACCAGCGCGCGCACGGGCTTCTCTTTGTTGCCGGTGAGCTCGGGCGTGCTGAGCTTCTGGATGCCGAGCGCTTCGGTGATCACCTTCGGATCGAAGTCGTCGTTCTTCTGCCAGATGCCGCGCATGAACTCCGTGAGGATCGCGTCGGCGACGCTGGGCTCTTTCAAGATCGCCAGCGCCCAGACCACCTGCGAGCGATCTTTTTCGTCGCACGAAGGCAGCGCGCTCACGAGCGCAGGCTTCGCGGAGTCGGCGTCAGGCGAGCCGATCGCGGCGATCGCCGAGGCCGCCTGCGCGCGCACGACGCCGGGCGTCTTGAGCTCGTTGATCAAGAGCGGCACCGCCTGCTTGTCCTTGAAGTGAGCGAGGTTCCTGATCGCGCGCACCTTCACGTCGTCGTACGTCGTGGTCTCGAGCACGCCGCGGACCTTCACGAGCATCGCATCGCCTTCGAGGCCGCCGGCTTCCTTCAAGCCGTCCATGCGCGTCTCGAAGCGCTTGCTGTTCTGCATGTACGTGTAGCCAAGGCCCACTGCGCCCGCGATGAACAGCAGGGTCAGGATCTTGCCGGTGGTCGTGGTCCGGCTGCCGATCTTGCGGAGGGCTTCTTCGTCGCTCATCCCTGCGGCGAGCGTGTCGAGATCCTCGGGGTAGGCAGAAGCTCGGAGCGCGGGCTCGAAGCGGGGTTCGTAGCCTGCGGAATGCTTGTCGTCGTGCGCGTGCATGGAGCGGTCCTCCCAGTAGGGGCCCGACGATATGCGACGAAGTGGTGTACGGGCAACGTACATCGTCCACTGATGATGAGTGGACGCTCGACACACGGACGCCCCGCGTGCACGCAACGTCCCCCTGTCGGATTTCGGGCGTGACTTAGTGTCCGGTCGCGGCGCTAGGTTCCATTGGCAGTGTCAGTGAGAACACGCGCAGCGCGTTTCGGAAGTAGATCTTCTCGAGCACGGCCTTCGGCAAGCCGATGCCATCGACCGTCCAATGCCCCTGAATGGGGGTTGGGGTTGGCAGCCGCTTGGTGTCGGTCTCGAAGTACAGCCAGTGCGCGCGAAAGAAGGCGGGCACGTCGCTGCGCGTCGCGGGGTTCTCGCCGCTGCTGCCGAGCGTGAGCCCCATGGAGCTCACGCCCATATCGCTGCCAAACAGGATGCGATCCTGGAAGTCGCTAAAGAACTTGCGCATCCGGGCCGCGGGATGTCGCCCGAATTCAGGAACCCGCGCGGACGTGTCGATCACCAAGTTGGGATACCGAGCGAGCCAACGGGCCACGCGGTCTGGCTCCTCCGCGGCGTTGCCGAAGTGCGCCCCCATGAAGGTGGTGTGAGGATGCCGCGCCACGCGCCGCTCGAACTGATCCATCAGCGCTTCCCAGCTGGGCCAGGGCTCGCCGTTCGGCGCCGTGCCGAAGAAGCTCCAGCTTGGGTGTGCCATCAGCTCGTCGATGCGCTCGTTCTGTGCATTGGGCGGGCGAAAGAACGCCTTGGGATCGCCACTGTGAATGAGTACGGGCAGGCCCTGCTTGCCCGCTTCGTCGAAGAGCGCGTCGAAGACGGGTGCGTCGACCGGGATCAGGTGTCCCTGCGCGTCCGTGACACCGAGCCCGAGTGACTTCGGGATCTTGAGGCCTTTCCCGCCCATCGCTTTGCAGCTCTGGGCCGTGGTTCGCGAGTAGCTCTCGAACCCGGGTAGAGCCGCACGCCGCAGATCGACGTTGCAGAACGGCAGCAGCCGCCCACCGCTTTGGCCCGCGATCGCGAGCGAATCAGCAAGCCCGTTCTCGGGGTAGCCACCCGACGCATTCAGGCTGATGCGCACGCCCTCGCTGCGCATGATCTCGAGCGCAAGCTCGGCAGAATCCGTCATCACGTGCGTATGCACGTCGATCTTCGGTAGCTTGGGATCAGGCTGGCGCGGCGCGCTGATGACCGCAGGTTTTGGTGGGGCCGGCGGGTCGTTGCAGCCAACAGCTGCGGCCAGCACCACGGGTAGGACAAGGTGCGGCAACAGGCTGCGTCGCCCGCGCCATTCCGCTGCAGCCCTGTTCACATGCTTTGCGTTTAGCCCTATCATGTTGCCAAGTATGCGGAATCGTTGGGGCGGGTAAGAGGATGGCGATGACCAAGTCTGAGCTCATCGAAGCGGTTGCGGAACGAAGCAAGATCACCAAGAGCCGCGCAGAGCTCGTCGTCAACTGCGTGTTCGATGCAATGACCAGCGCGCTGGAGCGCGGGGAAGGCATCGAGATTCGAGGCTACGGCTCGTTCACCGTACGCGACTATAAACCGTACGACGGTCGCAATCCGCGCACCGGCAATCAAGTTTCAGTTCCGGAAAAGCGCCTGCCGTTTTTCAAGGTCGGCAAGGAGCTGAAAACGCTGGTGAATCAGGGGTTGGGCGGCCCGCTCGCCGCGCACGACGACGATGACGACGACGAGTGACGCGCAGGCGTGATCAGCGCGCGCGCATGATGGATCGCGTGTCGATCGGGTGAACCGGCGTGGTCGACGCTCACGCTACCCGCGTCGCCGCTACCACCTGCGCACGCAGATCTGCCTTCGGATCGATGCTCGCGAGCAACGCCTCGGCCGGTGTTTGGCCTTGCGCGACCAGAGCTCGAATCCGCTCGAGATGAATCGACTCGTCGCGGCCGTCGGCGTTACGTAATCCGAAGCGCGCAAGGCCCGCGCTCGCGATGTCGAGTAGATCCGAGGCCCACGCCTGCACGGTTCGTCCTGCGAGCGTCGTGCGCAGGCCTTGCCGCGTGATCTCGGGCCGCGCGCGTGCCACGAGCTCGGCCGTGAGCGGCGAGATCAGCTTCTCCGCAGCGTCGAGCGCAATTGGATCGTCGAGCACGCCTTTCCACATGGCTGGCAGCGCGCAGGTGAGATCACGCGACTGCGCATCGGCGCCGCGCATCTCGAGCGTGTTCTTGAGCCGCACCTCGGGGAACAACGTGTTGAGGTGCATCTTCCAGTCGTTGAGCGTGGCGTGCTCACCGGACTTCCCGTCCTTCAAGAACATGCGGAACGTCTGCTCGGTGTTCGGAATGACGCGCGCACCGCGCTTGAGCATGAACATAGGCACATCGAGCGCCCACTCCACGTACCTGCCGAACGACAGATCGTGCTGCCACGCAAACGGAAGCATGCCGCTGCGATCCGGATCCATGTTCAGCCACACGTCGGCACGCTCCGACAGACGCTCGCTCTTCGTGCCCTCGTAGAACGGGCTGTTCGCGAACATGGCCGTGGCCACCGGCTGCAGCGCGAGCGAGATGCGAAGCTTGCGCATTGCGTCGCTCTCGTTCTCGTAGTCGAGGTTGGCTTGCACGGTGCACGTGCGACGCATCATGTCGAGCGCACGCGGACCGCGCGTCGGCAAGTACTTCTCCATGATCGCGTAGCGACCCTTGGGCACGTGCGGCAGATCCTCTTGGCGCGCGAACGGGTGGAAGCCCACGCTGATCCAGACGATGCCGAGCTCGCCCGAGATCTGAGAAAGCTCCGCCAAGTGTTCGCGGAACTCGCGGCACATGTCGTGGATCGACGCGAACGGTGCGCCCGACAGCTCGAGCTGCCCGGCCGGCTCGAGCGTCACGGAGGCGTTGTTGCGCAAGAGCGCGATCACTTCGCCGCCTTCGTGCTCGCGCTCGGCCTTCCAACCGAAGCGTTCCAGCTCCGAGAGCACGCGCTGCACGCTGCGCTCGCCATGGAAGGGCAGGGGCAGAAGGCTGTCGGCGAGCAGACCGATCTTCTCGGCCTCGGTGCCAACGCGAAACGCGCTGCGCGGCTTGCATGCCTCGTGGAACGGGATGAGCAAGTCGTCCATCCCTGAAATGGGGGCATCGCTTCCGTTGAACGTGGCCACGGGGAACTCCTTCGACAGTTGTAAACGCGCGCAGCGATGTAGCACGGGCGCGCCCCGGGCTTTCTACCATCTCTGCGTTTGTGGGGTCGCAGCGTTGACAGTGCGCGCTGGCGTTGTTTATAGTCGCGCGGGCGTAGGGCCTAAGTTGGCGTTACGAAAAGAGAATTCTGGCAAGCGCAAGGTTCGTGCGGGTTCTTCGGGGACCTCCATCGAGCGTGCGCGTGGAATCTGCTGGCATTCGCTGGCATGGGGCGGGGAGGTTGCGATGACAAGACTAGGTCTCCTTTGTGCCGCAGGTTTATTGATGCTCGTCGTTAGTTGCCATCCGGACGACAACGATCCGAAGGGCCAAGCGGGCGACCTGGGCGATCCGGTCCGGCGCGAGTTCGCGCTTGGTCGACTGCAGAGCATCTTCGCTACGCGTCTCTCCGATGCGAAGGGCGATCGCAGCGCCGCGCCGATCAAGGAGTTCAACGACCAGACCTGGGAAGCGCTGGTCAAAGGCTACCTCGATCATCCCGAAGACACGCAGAACGGTCTGCGCATCTTGAGCTTGATGAACGAGATGCGCGATCCGCGCACGCTGCCCGCGCTGATCAAAGCGCTCGATTGGACCGCCGAGGTCTCCGAGGATCACGCGGTCACGGCGGCCCTGACGATGACGGAGGTCGACATCCCCACGGAGCAGCGGGGCGATGTCGTCGCCGCGATCTGCAAAGCGGTGACGCGTGTCGACGGTGCGCGCGGCGCAGACAACCGCATGCGTAAGTCGTTCATCGAGGTGCTCGGCAAGCTCAAGGACAAGCGCGCGACCGACACACTCGTGAAGATCGCGTTGAAGCGCGATGCGTCGCAGAACTTCCTGTTCAACATCCTGGCGGCGCAGCAGTTGGTCGGGATCGCGGATCCTGCCGCCACCGCGCCGATGATCAAAGCGCTGTACTGGTTCGACATGAACAACCCGGCCATGCGCATGGACGACGTGGCGACCAGCGCGCTCGTCGCGATTGGCAAGCCGGCGCTCGAGCCGCTGCTCGCGACGCTGCGCGGCCAGAACGCCGAAGCCAACGACACGGTCAAGCTGTACATCGAAGCGATCAAGCAGAAGGACAAGGACGCTGCCGCCAAGATCAACGACCGCGACGAGATCTCGCGCGAGTCCACGTTCACCCTCGGCAAGCTCGGCTTCCGTGAAGCGCTCGACCCGTTGATCGAAGAGAGCAAGTCGGACAGCGAAGCACGTCGCAACAACGCCGCGCTGGCGCTCGTGAGCATCGTGCGCGCGCCCGAGGACACCGCGCGCATCGTGGCCGAGTTGAAGCGTGTCTACGCGTCGGTCAAGAAAGAATCGCGGCCGCAGCTGCTGGTGGCGATGCGCCACCTGTACGCGTCGGAGCTGATGCCCTTCTTCATGGAGACGACGAAGGCCAAGGAAGACGAGCTGCCGCCGATTCGGCTGTACGCGTTCCAGGGCTACGCCATGCTCGCGAACAAGAAGGAGATGGCGGAGCTGAAGCCGATCTTCGACAAGGACGAGTTGTTCAGCGAACAGCTCAAAGATCACGCGCCGCTGTTCGCGCTGGCTGCCGAGTGTGACGACAACGTCACCTGCTGGACGGGCAAGCTCAAGGACAACGACAAGCTCGTGCTGCGCAAGGCGGCGAGCATGCTCGCGCGCTACGGTCGCGGCGACGACAAAGCCATTCACGCGCTCGTGCAGCTGTTCGGGCATCGCGACTTGGAAGTGCGCAACGAGGCGCTCGGCGCGGCCGACGTGATCGCGGTGAAGGGTAGCAAAGAAGCGATCGACAAGATCGACGAGCTCGAGACCGTCGAAGGCGGCCGCTCGATCTGGAACAACTTCAAGCGCGAGGCATTGCCGACCCGTTCGCGCCTCAAGATGCGCATGTAGGTCACATGTGCGTACATGGTTCTCGCGACGTTAGTGGCGAGGATCGTGACGCGCCTGGCGAGCGTGCGCTATTTTCCCGATTGATGGGACGGTGGCTCCGCGACGGCTCTGGCGTGCTGCTCGTGCTCTGCGCGATCGGCGCGCTGTTCCATGGCGTGACGCAGCTGCGCGGGCATGACTACCTCGCCAGCATCGTGCTCACGGTGACGGGCCTGTCGTTGCTCCGCGCCGGCGTCGAGTTGCTTCGTCCCTCGCTCGGCGAATGAACAACGCAAGGCACATACGCGTGAGCTCGAAGTGCTGGCAGCGCGTGCTGCTCGCAGCGGGCCTGGCTGCGAGCTGTGGTGGCGACCATCGGTTTCTAGGCTGGGGCTCGGGTGGCGAGCACGCGCAGGGTGGCGCGAACGTCGGCGGCTCCGTGGTCAGCACGGTCGACGGTGTGCCGATCACGATTGCCGAGGTCGAAGCGCTCGCGAATGCGACTGGGCTTTCCGCGCGTGCGGCGCTCACGCGCTTGCAAAGTCAGGCCCTGTTGATCGGCGAGGCCGAGCACCGCGGCTACGGCAGGAACGCGGAGGTCGAGCGGGTAGCTCGGCAAGCGCGCGTGCAGGCCCTGCTCGCTCACGATGTCGAGACGGTGCACGCCAGCAGCGAGGAGATCGCCGGCGCCTATCAGAAGCAGCGCGCGCGCTTTCATACGCCCGAGCGTCGCGGCTCGCTGCACATTCTGGCAGCGCTGCCGGCGCAAGCGACGCCGGAGCAGGAAGCCGCTGCGCGCAAGTTCGCGGAAGAGGCCATTCGCGCGCTCTCGCTGGTCGACGATCCGAATGGCGTCGCCGAAGAATTCGCGCAGCGCAGCTCGCCGCTGTTCACGGTCCGAATGGAACACTTGCCTGAGATCGCGAACGACGGCTCGTTCGTCGAGACATTTTCGCGCGGCCTTTTTTCCACGTCGAAGGTCGGCGTCGTGCCCGAGCCGATCCGCAGTGAGTACGGCGTTCATGCCATCTACGTGACCAGCATCAAGCCCGCGCGCGACGTGACGCTCGAAGAAGCAACGCCGGACTTGCGCGCGGAGCTCGACCTCGAAAAGCAGAAGCAAAAGCTGGCAGACGTGCTCGCCAGCTTGCGCACGGAGGTCCGGGTCGAGATCGAACGCAAGAATGACCGTGCGATCGGTGAGCTGGATCTGTGGGCTCGTTAGGCGCCGGACTGCACCATGAGTGAAGCGCTGAAAGAGGCTCCGCGCGATCAGGTGGAGAGCGAGTTCACGGCGATCCTGCGCAGGCTGCGCGAGAACGTGCCGCGCGTGCTCGCGGGCGTCTTCGTCGATGTCGAAGGCGAGTGCATCGACTATGCCTCGGCCCTGCCGCCGTACGACGCGAAGGTCTACGCCGCGCACATGATCATGATGATGGATGCGCTGCGCGTGCGCAGCGGCAAGGTCGGCTTTGGCGAGCCCACAGTGCTCGAGGTCTCCGCGGATGATCGAGACGTTTGGGTGAATCGTGTCGGCGATGGCTATGTGCTCGTGGTCGTCCTCGAAGCGGGATTCGACCGTGTCGATCTCAGCAATGCGCTCACGCAAGCGTGCGGTGAGTTCCGTGCCGCGGTCGGGCTCGCTGCGCCGTCTTGGGAAGAGACGGGCAAGCGTTTGTCGGTATATCTACGCAGCGCGGCCGCCGGCTGGAACTACGCACCCGAGGGCTACAGCGACGGCAGGGTACGCGTGGTGATCAGCGACGTGCTCGGCCGCTGGACGGAGCCGGGAGGCGTGCGCGGCGAACAACTCGTCTGCTTTCGTGTCCGCACCGACGACGGACACGAGCTCACGCTGGTTCACGACCCGGATATCGACGGGTGGATCACGCGCGACTGAGGTGTTTGGGTGCGAGCGTCGTACCCGATGTAGGTGACCGCCTCGCTTAACGAAAACATCAAACTTTCCGCGTTGCTCGGGCGGTTTGGCTCCGTTAGCATGGTGGTCCGTGAGTCGAAGCTGTCCTACGTGTTCGCGCAGCTACCCCGATGCCGTCTTCTTCTGCGGTGAAGACGGCACGATTACCGTTCAGGACCAAGACGCGGCCGATTTCGATGCGCGCCTGGGCAAGCAGCTCGGCGGCTACATCGTGGTCGCGCGCGTGGCCGATGGCGCCATGGGTCGCGTGTTCGAGGGGCGCCACCCGGAGACCAAAGCGCGGGTCGCGATCAAGGTGCTGCACGACAACGTGGCGCGCGACACGGTTTCGACCGAGCGCTTCAAGCGTGAATACGAAACTGCCAAGGAGATGACGCACCCACACGTCGTCCGTGTCCTGGAGTTCGGCAAGACCCCGGACCACTCGTTCTTCCTGACGATGGAGTACTTGCAGGGGCACGAGCTTCGCAAGGCGCTGTCCAGCCAAGATCACGTGCCCAAAGAGCGGATGCCCAAAGAGCGCATCGTGCGCGTGATCTGCCAGACGGCCTCCGCGCTCGATCACGCGCATTCCTTCGGTTTCATCCACCGCGATCTCAAGCCGGACAACGTGTTCTTGTGCGAGACGCCGGACGGCGTCGACGTGCGCGTGCTCGACTTCGGCTCGGTCAAGCTGCAGATGGAAACCGGTGCGAAGCTGACCGCGATCGGCACGACACTCGGCTCGCCGTATTACATGTCGCCCGAGCAGGCGATGGGTGCAGCTGACGTCGATCAGCGCTCGGACGTGTTTGCGCTCGGCGCGATTCTGTACGAGATGATCACGAACAAGATTGCGTTCGAAGGCCCGAACGTGGCCATGATCTTGATGAAGATCATGAACGAGAACCCGGTGCCGGCGAGCTCGATCAACGCGAGCTCGCCTCCGTCTCTCGATGACGTGGTCGACAAGGCCGTCCGCAAGGACAAGAAGACGCGCTACGCGGGCGCGAAGCTGCTCGCCGAAGCGATGCTCGCGGCCTACGGGCTCACCGGCGAGGTCGACGACTGGGCGAAGAAGCCCGAGAGCGAAATCGCCAAGGCGCTGGCAGTTGCAACCCCACCCGAGCCGAAACCATTCGGGCAGAGCTTGCCGCCTGCCGCGGACAAGCCCGCGAGCGCCGAAAAAAAAGAATCCCGCCCCCGCGTCGCGGCCAGCGCTACCAGCGCTAGCCGCGGGTCGGACGCGCGTCCATCGTCCGTGAGCTCGATCGAGCTTTCGGGCATCCCGGGATCTCAGGCCGCCAAAGGCAAGCTGATCGTCGGCATCGCGATCAGCATCGCGGTGCTCGGTTTCTTGGCGTTGTTACTGCGCTGAGCGCTTTGGTCACTCCGCGGAGTGCTTGATTGCACCGCTGAGCGTTGCTTAGCGGTGGGCTCAGTGTGCAGCGACCGTCGCGAAGTGATCGCCGGTCAGCTCGAACACGGAGGTTGCGCGCTCGGGCTCGCGGGCGGCGTTGAAGCCTGGGCTGGGCCCGGCCAACGTGTTCGGACGAATCGTGGTGAGACGATCGGCGAGCGCTGCGCGCGTGGTTGCGCCGGCTTCGATGCTCGCGCGGATCAGCCGATAGGCATCGTGAGCGAAGGCCGCGAAGGCGTCGGGGTTCGCGCCGTACTGCGCTTTGAAGTGCTCGACGAAATCGTGAGCAGGCCCCTCGCTGCTCTGCGCATCGAACGGGTTCGAGAACAGCGCGCCCTGCAGGTAGCGTCCGGACACGCGCGGAAGATCCGGGTCGAACGCGACGCTCGGCGCGAGCAAGGTGATGGCCCGACCGTTCTGCGGTGGGCGCTGTCCCTGGGGCGTGCTCCACAGGCCCGCCGCCGCGAGCGCGGGGGCGATCAGCGCCAGTTGCGTCGACGAGTCCGCGACGAACAGCGCATCGAAATTGCCTTTGGCGAGCGCGGCGGCCTCGGGGCCGAACGATGTGGCGGAGGCCGCGTAGCTGTGGGCGTTGTCGACGACGAGGCCCGCGCCCGCCGCTTCCTGCTCGAAGGCGGCGCGCATGGCTTCGCCGTAGGGGTTTTGCGGATAGAGCACCGCGACACGATGAGCGCCGCGGGCGCGTGCGGCCATCACGAGCGTGTTGGTCTCGCTGCGCGGCGTCGGGAAGTAGCGGAACACCATCGGGCCAAGCGCAGAGAGCGCACCTCCCGGCGTGAGCGCGATCAGGGGAACGCCCAGCTCCTGCGCGCGTTTGCCGGCGGCGAGCGCGACCTGGGCATCCATCGGTCCGATGATCGCGATCACTCGATGCACGGACACCAGCTCACTCACTGCGCTCGCCGCGGTCGCAGGGTCGAGACCGTCGTCGCGCAGCACGAGCTGCGGAGCATTGGCGGCGGGCGGGCCTTGTTGCGGCAGCCCCGCGGCGAGCATCAGTCCGCGCAGCGCGAGCTCGCCGACTTTGCGTGCGCGACCGCTGAGCGACAGGATCGCGCCGATCGCAGCCGGGTTGGCGTCGCTCGGGCGCTCGGCTCGCAGCGCGATCGCAGCCAGCGATTCGTCGAACGGGATGTTCTGGTGCTTGATCGCGTCGAGTACCACGCGCGTGCGATCCAAATCGTGTGCCGCATCGGCGTCGCGCACGGCGCGCAGCGCGACGTAGCGAAACGCGTGGCTGTCGTGATCCAGCTCGTCGAACAGACGGCGGATGTCAGCCGGACTGGCCGTGTCGTTCACGAGCGCGACGATGCGCGTGCGTGCGGCTTTGTGGTCTGGTTCGGGCGCGTTGTCCTCGGACAGCCCTTGCAGCGTGATCACGGCATCGGCGACCCGCCCTTCATGCACGTATGCCTCCGCGAGCGAGGCGAGTAGCAGGGCGGTGTCGGTCGGCTCGATCGTGCGACCCACCATGGGCGCGAGCGCGTCTACGGCTTCGCGATCGTGGCCGAGGCGCTGGTTGCAGAGGCCCGCATGGAAGCGACCTTGCTCGGCGATCGCGGGTTCGGGGTGTTGGGCGACGTGGCCGAACAGCGCGAGCGCAGGTTCGTACTTGTGCTGCTCGAAGAAGACTTGCCCGAGCGCGAGCTCCGCGACCGGGCGCAGGCGATCGTTCGGGCGCTTGTCGAGGAACGTGCGGTAACGCGCAGCTGCGCCGTCGAGGTCACCGTGCGCACGCAACTCGTCGGCCGCCCGCAGGTCCGACTCGGCTCCGGGATCGTCGCTCGTGAGCATCGGCAGGCGGCCAATGTCAGGACCGCGTGCGGCTGCGGGGCAGCCTGCCGAGAACGCAATCGCGACCAACGCGGCAAGCCCGGGGCGCAGCCAGGTGCACGAGCGAGCGGGCGGGCGGAGCGGGGGGGGGGCATGCATGGCTACGTGCCTAGTGCCAAATGCCGGCTCGCTCGGCAACGGCTGCGCTCAACAAATGCAGGAACGGACGGACGGGACGACGGTCGTCTCGGGTGGTAGCTTCAGCGCATGCGACCGCTCGTGGTGCTCGCCGCGCGAACGCTCTCGCCCAGCGCGCGTGCTCTGTCCCTGGCCTGCGCCGATGGCGCGCCGCTGGCGTATGCGCCCGGCCAGTGGGTGAACCTGCACGTCGCGGTCGATGGCGAGATCGACAAGCGCGCGTATTCGATCGCGTCTGCACCAGACCCTGAACATCTCGATCGCTTCGAGATAGCCGTCACGCGGGTCGAGACCGGGCGTGTGTCGCAGGCACTGCACGACCTGCCGGTGGGAGCAAGCCTCGCCATGGATGGTCCGCACGGCTTCTTCACGCGCGAAGGCGTCGAGCGCGAGCCGGCGCTGCTGGTTGGCACGGGGACAGGCGTATGTCCGCTACGTTCCATGTTGCAGGCCGAGCTGCGAGGCGCCTCGGGTCCGCGCATCACGCTCTTGTTCGGTGCGCGCACCCAGGACGAGATCCTCTACCGCGAAGAGCTCGAGCAGCTCGCGCGCGTCCAGCCGCGCTTCTCGTTCCAGGTCACGCTTTCGCGGCCCGACGACGCTTGGACGGGCCGGCGAGGGTACGTGCAGACGCACCTGTCCGAGCTGATCGTTCCGGGTGAACGACCGCACGTCTATGTCTGCGGCCTGACCGACATGGTCAGCGACGTGCGGCGCGTACTGAAAGAACAGCTCGGCTTCGATCGCAAGCACATCCACAGCGAGCGCTACGATTGAATCCGCGAAGAGCCGCAGGCTGTTTCGCGGGAATGTAACTCCGCGAAGAGCCGCAGGCTGTTTCGCGGGAATGTAACTCCGCGAAAAGCCGCAGGCTGTTTCGCGGGAAGTAAACTAATAGCGTTTGACCGTGTACGAGAGGCGTTCGCGCTTGCTGATCTGGGTCATGGGGAACTTTTGCGAGCGGATCAGCGGCTCGATGCAGGTCTGCAGCGACTCCGGCAGCACGGACACCATCAGCAGTTGTCCGTCTTCGATTACGAGCACTACGCGCGCTTGGAAGGTTTCGGGCTTGGCGTTCTGGACGCAGTTCTGAAGCTTGCCGCGAACGGGCAAGAGGACCTGCTTCACGATCTCGACCGTGATGTGCGTCGGCATCAGCGTCTTGATCTTCGCGGGCTCGGCCGCCTTCGCCTTGGCCTGAACGGCCGCGAGCTTCTCGGCTTCTTCGTTCTTCTCGGCGGCCTTCGCCTGGTCGTCGAGCTGGGTGAGCGCGCGGCGTGCGCGCTCACGGATCGTGCCCGCTCCGAGCGGATCCCCGACCACGCGTTCCAAGGTCTCGTGGGCCGCTGCGCCCTGCAGCTTGACCAGGGCGTCCGGAATCGCCTCGAGCGCGCGCGTCAGGTGCTCGTCGACGGGATCTGCGTGGTACAGCAGCAGAAAATCCGCGAGCGGCGCGACGGCGCTCGGATCACCCAGGTCGGCAAGCGCGGTCACCAGCGGCGCGAGCGTCTGCGGCGGCGTCGACGGATCCTGGAGGTGCGCCACCAATTCCGGCACCGCGCGCTTCTCGTGCTGCGTTGCGGCTGCTTTCGCGAGCGCGCCGACCGGTGGAGGCGACGTGTCGTCGAGGTACGACGCATGGCGTTGGAGCGCCCTGATGATGTAGTCGGTTCCGCTCTTGCGGTCTTTGAGCGCGCTGCACGCGGCCTTGCGGATTGGTGCGGTCGTGCGCTCGTCTTCACACAGACCCAGCAGATTCGCGGTCGCTTCGCCGTCGTCCATTTTCGCGAGCAGGTCGATGGCGAGCATGCGCATTGGCACGAGGCGCGCGTCGGGATCCTGCGCGGCCGCCATCAGCTGCAGGCGCACGGCTGTGGCATCTGGTTGGCTCGTGTCGTCGGCGCTGCCGATGGCTGCTCCTTCACCTGGCAGCTCGACATCCACGCTAGGTAGGCCGTTCTTCTCGAACCAGAGGCTCTTGCCGGAAGTCGCAGCGAGAAAGCGCACTTCGCCTTCGGTGTCCGCCACGATCAGGCCCTTCGGTTGCGCGCGGGCGCCGACCAGATCGTGGTCGTGCGCGTAGACCCAGTGGAGCGCGAGCGTCTTGGCGTCGAGCGCGAACACGAAGCGGTAGAAGACGAGGTACAGGTGGTTGCTCGACATGCCGAGCGCGTGGTCGCCGGCGGGCTCCGGCAGCCAGCTCAAGCGAATCCGGTTCTGGGCGCTCTCCGGCGTGGGCAGCGAGTGGTGCGCGTACGCGTCGCGCATGAACGAGGGGCGACCGGGCAGGTCTTCCTTGGGCGCCGGGAAAAAGGGCCCGGTGGTCAAGCTGCCGGACACGATCGCGTTCGTCAGCTGCGCCACCCCGTGCTGACTGCCGGCGAACACGTTGCCGTGATCGACGCGCGCCTGAGCGATGACTCCGTCGCGCACCCGCAGCCGGGCGAACTCGTTGCCTTCGGCGAGCGTGAGCGCGCTCAGGTATTGGTTCGCCCAGGGCACGAGCACGACGTTGCCGATCAGCGCGGGCACGCCACCGGGCGCGGCCAGGTCGCGCGACCACGCGGTCTGGCCGCCCTGCATCAGCAGCACGCGCGACCTGGCGTAGGTGCCCATGCCGGACGTCAGCACGAGCACCACGTTGGCGTCGTCGCCGTCTGCGCCGTTCAGCGTCAGGTCGCCCGCGTCCAAGCTGAAGCGCTTGTCGCCGGACTTCAGGTCGCGTCCGACGATGCGCTTGTCTTCCTGCGTGACGACCGTATCGCCGGCCAGCAGGGGTGCGAATTGCGGCTTGGCGGGCGTTTGCCAGAGCACGCGACGCGCCGCGAGGTCGTAGCCATAGATGCGCTCGGGCGCGGCCGTGACGCCGACACCGATGGTCGCTTCACTGCGCGGCGGTGCGGCATGCAGCCGCTGGATCAAGCCCGCCAAGTCGTCCTCGACGTTGTCGGGATACTTGGTCGAGAATGCACTGGGCACGCTGGCGCAGGCGCTGCAGAGCGTGAACGCGAGCAGGGGTACGAGCAGAAACGAGAGCCGGTGGTGCCGGGGAGTTTCGCAAGCCAAGGGTGCGTTTGGATGCATGGTGCGCATTTCGGATCGAAGGGGCCGCATCAGTTCGCAATCTCTTGCATGGACTTCAGGATGGCTCGGCTGAGCGACTGCGAGATCGCGCCGCCCGACGTGTGTAGGAAGTCGCCGAGGTAGCTCCTCACCTCGGCCGTGCCGACGTCCTGGAGCCGGCCGACGACGACGAGCTTGTCGCGCTCACTCACGTCCTTGCGTGTCAGCACTTCGGCCAGGGCGGGGCCCAAGCTACGGAACGGGATCTTGCCAAGGTAGGTGAGTAGCCGGGACACCTGATCGGGCTTCAGAATCTTACCGATGGCAGTCGAGGCTTCCATGTTGCCGCGATCGAGCGCGTGGAACAGCAGGTCCACCGAGCCTTGCGCCTTCAGCTCGCCCAAGCCGAGCGCAGCAGCGGAGCGCACCTTGGGGTCTTGGTCGCCAAGCGCGCTTCGGAGCGCGTCCTCCGCGCCCTTGGGCGCGATCGCCACGAGCGCTTGGATCGCCTGGACTCGAATCTCGGGGCGGCGGTGCCGTGCGAGGTCGAGCAGCAGCGGTGCGGCGTGCGTTTGCCCGAGCGCCATCAGCGTCAGGATCGCCGTCTCGAGCAGGTCCGGCGGCAGTCCGAGCCGGATCCGCGCCAGGAGCGGCACGACGGCTTCGGCGGTCCCGATCAAGCCCAGGCCTTGGATGCCGGCCTCGATCTGATCGTGGTCGCCGGAGCCGAGCATCTTCTGGGCCTCCGCGAGGCTGTTTTGGGCGTGTGCGGTGGACGGGGCGGCGGCTGTGACGACCGCGAGCGTCGCGGCCAGCAGAAACGGAATCGAGAGCCTGGTCATCGGAGTGCCTCGCCGAGTTGGGAGAACGTGCTCGTTGCAGCTGACAGTGGGACGGTTCAGCGCGTCGAAACGCGTCAGAACGCGAGCTGCGCGCCCAGGCCGAGCGGCGTAGGGCCCGAAGCCAGGTGCAGGTCGCCTGCTTTGGCGCTGGCTTCTTTCGAGTGATGGCCGGCATCGATGATCAAGAGCACCGCGCCGATGCCGCCGGCCACGAGGCCGACGCCGAGCAGCACGGTGGACACGGTGGCCATGGTCTTGCCGCTGTCGATCGTGCTCTGAGCCGATGCCGGGCACGAGCTGCCCGAGCACATCTTCTCCAGATCGCTATGCTTGCCATGGGCGACCACACCGGTGATCACGGACACGAGCAGCGCAGCGCCGCCGCTGCCGACGAGAATCCAGCCGGGCACGGCGAGGCGGCTCTCGCTCTTCGCCGGGGCTGCCGCGGGCGCGGGCGAAGGTGTCGCCGCGTCGGGTGCCGGTGCGGGCGCTTCGCCGCTGGCCGCAGGGGCAGCGCCGGGTGCGGGGGTAGGCGCCGGTGCTGTGGGCTGGGCCTGCACGCGAGACTGCAGCTCCTGGAGGTGCACGATGCGGTCTTCCAGCGTCTTGCGATCCGGGGCGTTCGGCGTCAGCTGCAAATAGTGCTGAATCTCGGCGATCGCCTGGTCGAAGTGCAACCCGCGCTCGTAGGCCTGTGAGAGGTTCAAGAGCAGCGCGGCGCGACCGGACAGCTTGAAGGCCTCCTCGAACTCGCGCGCCGAGTCTTCGTAGCGCGCCTGTTCGTAGTAGGACCGGCCGGCTTCGAAGTGCGTGCGTGCGCGCTCGTCGTCCGAAACCTGGGCCCTCGCGACAGCGCCGTGACCGAGCGTCAGGCCAACCAAAGTTAGTAGAAAGAAAGTACGCATCCGAGTCCTCCGCGGCGCGAGCGATCGAGACAAATCCCCGCGGGGCGCAGCATAGCGCGGTGCCGTCCAGAGGCATACGGTCCAGTGCCGCGAGCGAGCATGGCGCAGACGTTTCTGGGACTTCCCCGTGGCCTCGGGGTGCGCTAGGCATGCCCGGATGAACCTGCGCTGCGGTCTCTGCCTGGGCTTCGTTGCCATCTCGGCGCTGGCGACGGCGCTTACCGCGCATGCAGCGGACGTCGACACCTGGCCCGTCTGGGCAGATGCCGAGCCACTGCAGCTGGCAGCGGCCGTCGATCGGGTCGGGGACGACGCGGTGCTGTCGCGCCTGGCCGCCGCGGGCTCGGTTGCGACGCGCTTGGCCGCCGTGCGCGGCAGCGAATTCCTGCAATCCCCTGAGCTTGCGCTGCCTCTGCTCGCCGAATTGGCGGGCTCGCGCGACTCGGAGCTGGCCGAGCCTGCCGCACGTCGTGCCTTCCTGATCGCGCAGCGCTTGCAGCGCGAAGGTCTCTCGCGCCGGGAGATCCTGCGGGGCGACTTGCAGCCCGCGCGCGCAGCGCTCTTGCGCGTCGCGGCCCAGAGCCGACCGCGTGCCGATATTCGGCTCTGGCTCGAGCAGGCGGCGCAGCTGCTCGCGGCGAGTGGCGTCCCGTGAGCACGCGTCCCTCCAGAGTCTACTGGGGAACGCCGGCGTTCTCCGCCAGCTTGCCGAACTCCTCCACGCTCAGGGTCTCCCCGCGCCGCATCGGATCGATGTCGGCGGCTGCGAGCGCCGCCTGTGCCCGCTCGAGCCCCAGCGCCTGAGCCAAGGCGTTACGCAACGTCTTGCGTCGCGCCTGAAATGCAGCGCGCACGATCTGTTCGAACGCTTCGGACGGCTCGGCCCGCGGTTTCGCACGAGGCAAGAGCCGCACGACGGTGCTCGTGACCTTCGGTGGCGGGTGGAACGCCGTGCGTGGCAGGTGCAGCACCGTCTCGATCTCGAACAGCTGCGACGCGAACACGGTCAAGGCTCCGTACTCGGATGAATCGGGTGGGGCGACCAGGCGGTCGCGTACCTCGCGCTGCACCATGAACACGGCGCGCGCCACGCGCGTGTGCTGCTCGTAGAGGCGCCGAAAGATCGCGCCCGTGATCGCGTACGGCAAGTTGCCGACGACTGTGATGCGCTCGTCCTGCGCGGCGAAGTCGGCGAGCGAAAAAGTCTTCGCGTCGCCGGCGACCAGGGTCAGATCTGCGTCGGGGTGGCTCTGCCGTTCGGCCTGCAGCACCTGCAACATCTCGGGGTCACGTTCGAGCGCGTAGACCTTGGCGCCGGTCGCGGTCAGCGCGAAGGTGAGCGTGCCGCAGCCGGGACCGAGCTCGACGACGGGCGCTGCGGCCTGCAGCTCGCACGCTTTCACGATCGACGCCACGGCGTGCGGCGAGATCAAGAAGTTTTGCGAGTAGGAACGCTTCGGGCGCAGCCCATGACGATTGAGCACGCGCCGCGGATCTTCGAACACCCAGCTCATGCGCTCCTGCGTCCCGTGAAAAAGCTCGAGCTGCGCGTGGGAATGGTCGGGCTCGATGCATACACGGCCGTGCCCAGCTTGCCGAGCCACGCACGCGCTTCGCGCAAGCGCCGTTCCTCGCCGAGCCCGTAGACGAGCGCAAGGTCCGCGACGAGCGCTGAGCCGCTACCGACCTCGCTGCCGCGCGCGTCCGGAAAGATACAGGTCAGCGAGTGACGCTCCGCGCGCAGCAAGCGCAGAGTCTTCTCCAGGCTCTCCTGCAGGAACACGCCGTCGAAGTCGGTGATGAACAGGATGGAGCGCGGCACGCGCGTCGAGCCCGCCGCTTCGCGCAGCGCTCGAGCGAGGCCCAGGCCCTTGCCGAAGCCGCGCGTCTCGGCCCGGTGCTTGAGCGGGATGCCGCGCGCGCGGCAGAAGCGACGCAGAATCTTGGTGCGTCGATCGCTAGCGACGACGTCCGCGAGCACGCCACGCGGCTCCCGCTCGAGTGAGAGCGCCGCGGCCGCGTGACGTACCAAGCTGTCGATGTCTATGCCTTCCGGCGTCGCAAAGCGCGCGCCGTCCTGCTGGCGCACGTAACGCGCGACAATCCCTAGGAGCTCGTCGTCGTCTGGCTCGGTGAGATCTTGGTCGACGATCTCAGTCGCCGCGAGCAGCGCTTCGTGCAGCGCCGGCAGGTGCGACAGGCCTGCGCGCGGGTGTGCATGCGACACGATGCGCCCGTCGACCGTGATCACGCCGACGCGATCGCCGCGCTCCAACGCTTGGCGTGCTGCCAGCGCCGCAACCTCGATGGCATGGTCCAGCTTACGCGTGCCGGGCTCGCCGCCACGCATCGAGCCCGAGACGTCGAGCACCACGTAGAACGTCTCCTGCACTTCCGACTCGACCTCGCGCACCATCAGCTTGCCGACGCGCGCGCTCGCCTTCCACGCGATCGCTTTGAACGGGTCGCCAGGCATGAGCTCACGCAGCTCGCGCAGGTCGCTGCCTGCACCGCGCGCCCGTCGCTCGGTTTGGCCGGCGCGTTCGACCGCGGCGCTCGCGCGCGACACGCTCGAGGGCGCCGTGCGTGCGGCAGCTTTGGGTAGCGCCTTCACGACGAGCACGCTTGGGAAATACAGCGGCGCGCGAAACAGATCGAGCGGCCCAGGGACCGTCAGTGACAAGCCGTGCAGCACGACGCGGCCGGGCGCGTCGGCGACGAGCGTGAAGCGCAGCTCGGTCCGAGACATTGCGGGCAGCACGAGCTCCATGCCTTGGCCGCGTGTGCAG
Organism: Sandaracinaceae bacterium; assembly: GCA_017881055.1. Classification (GTDB taxonomy): domain Bacteria; phylum Myxococcota_A; class Polyangia; order Polyangiales; family JAFGIB01; genus JADGRF01. Next base: position 6,754 of record JADGRF010000156.1, on the reverse strand, counting down.
CGTACGTGGCTCGCGAGCGCCGGCTTGAGCTCGCCCACGATCAAGGGCTGCGCGCCAGGGTGCCGCAGCGCCGCGTGAATCTCGAACGGCACGCCCGTGAGCACGGCGCCGCGCGAGGCGAGCTGATCGGCATGGGCGTGCCACCAGGTGAGCTCGAGCCGGCGAGCACGCATGCGTGCACCGAGCGGCATCGTCAACGCGAGCGCTGCGCCCAGGCCTGCAAACAGACTCGACGCGAAGACCACGACGGTCGCCGACTCGAACGCGACGCCGATCGCCACGAGCAAGATCGCTCCCGTGAAGACAGCGATCGCGTTGGCTGTAGGCAAGGGCAGCATGCAGCGTCAGCGCCGTTCTTCGCGCCGATGGCCCACTTTTTCCAGGGCTTCGCGCACGACCGTCTCGCCCTGTACGCCCTCCATCTGAGCCTCGGGCGTGAGCACCATGCGATGCGCGAGCACGTGCGGACAGAGGCGCTTCACGTCGTCCGGCAACACGAACGCGCGTCCCGACAAAAGCGCGAGCGCCTTACTCGCTTGGATCAGCGCGAGCGACGCACGCGGCGAGGCGCCGAGGAACACGAGCGAGTGCCGGCGGGTGAACTCCGAAAGGCGCACGACGTATTCGACGATCGAATCCTCGACGTGCACGCTGCGCACCAGCTCCTGCGCGGCCAGAATCTCGTCGGGGTGAAGAATGCCGCGCACGGCTGGCGCTGCTCCCGCCGCAGCGAAGCGCTTCAGCATGGCTTCTTCGTCGCGCGGCGACGGATAGCCCATGCGCAGGCGCATCAGGAAGCGATCGATCTGCGCTTCGGGCAGCGGATACGTTCCCGCTTGCTCCACCGGGTTCTGCGTAGCGATCACGATGAACGGCGCTGGCAACGGCCGTGTCTCGCCATCGATCGTGGTTTGAAACTCCTGCATGGCCTCGAGCAGCGCGCTCTGCGTCTTCGCCGGCGCACGGTTGATCTCGTCACCCAGCACGACGTTCGCGAAGACAGGGCCCTGGCGCAGCTTGAACGTCCCCTCGTTCGGCGAGAGCACGTAGGTGCCGGTGATGTCTGCGGGCAAGAGGTCCGGCGTGAACTGCACACGCTTGAACGTGCAGCACAGCGTGGACGCGAACGACTTCGCGAGCGTGGTTTTGGCCACTCCCGGCACGCCTTCGAGCAGCACGTGACCGCGAGCGAACAGCGTGACGAGCAGCAGCTCGGGCAAGGTCGGCTCACCGACGAACACGCGCGCGACTTCACGCGTCACCTCGGCGGCGCGTGCGGCAAGCGCAGCCACTGCCGCGTTGCGATCAGGGGTGAAGGACTGGTCGGGTGGTGTCATGGCGAATGGCGAAGTGGCGGCTCCAGCTCGGCGAGGATACTTCGTCCCCTTCCGACCAGCTCTACGAATTTCCGCTCGGGTATGCGCGGCGGCTCGCCCTGCGCGCGCGTGTGTAGCGCGTCGAGCTCCAGCAGTAGGCTGCGCGTGTCCTCCAAGAGAGCCTCCGAAAAGCCGCGCTCGCGCAGCGCCTGCAACGTGTCCCGTAGCTGAGGCTGCCCGCGCAGGCGCAGCGTCGCGATCAGCCTGCTCTCTAGCTCCTGCTTCAGCGTCAGCGTGGGCACGAGGAAGTCGCCGCCGGCGCGCGCGTACAAGCGCACGCGGCCCGCGAACCCGGCCACACACTCGGGTGTCTCGAGCAAGCGGCGCGCGTACGCTGCGCGTCGGGGCAGGGCTGTTGCCGCCGCCGTCAGCAGCAACAGCGCCAGCACGATCGTGATCGCGACGACGGCGCCCTTGGGCAGCGCGAGGCTGGCGAGCTTCGTCAGCGCATCCGAGATCGCACGCAGCGGATGGCCTGCGTCGAACAGCCCGAGCGCTCCGACCAGCTCCGTATCGGAGTCGGCGATGTACAGCTTGCCGCCGCGTGTGGTGGTCAGATAGCGCACGAGGTTCTGCGCGAAGACGCGATTGTCGTCGAGCTCGAGCATGTTGTTGATCAGCACGCTCGAATCAGAGACTGCGACCAAGCGGCCTTCGCCGACGGCGCCGCTCAGCACCAGCGTGCCGAAGTGATCGCCGAGGGCGAACACGGGCGCGAGCTCCGGGTGATGCAACACCGACGGATGGTTCGTCGCGAGCCCCGCGACCCCCCGAGACAGCGGGTGCTCGCCACGCGGCTTCGCCACCACGAGCGCGGGATTGCCTCGCAGCACGCTGGCCTGCGCTCCGTGGGCGTTCAGGTCACTGCGCTCGAGCGCAACGCGCGCGATGCCGAACGTCTGCAAGAGCAGGTCGCCGCTACCGAAGTCATCGACGATCGCGAGCCGACCGCCGCCGCGCAGGAACGCAGCGATCTCAGCGACCGGCGGAGTGCGCAGCGGATGGACGATCAGCAGCGCATCGCGGTGGGCGAGCTTGCCAACCTCGAGTCGTGCGGGCGTCAGCACGGAAACGCCGCTGGCCTGCGCGATCGCCAGCAGCTCCGACAGGCCGTCCCAGGCCCGCTCCTGCGTCGACAGCGGTTCCGCGCGAGCATACGAAACGATTGCGATCGTCATCGCGAACGCGAACAGCCGCTTTGCCCAGGCGCTGCCGGCGTCCCTGACGTGGGAGGGTGTCCGACCACATGCGTTCGTGCCTGCTGTCGGCCGATCTGCTGCGAGGTCGAGCCGCGAGGGCAAACACCCAGGCCTAGATGGTGTACAATCCAGGCTTTTCGTGATTCTGGCCGTTTTGACTCGCTTCTGGCGCAGCGTTTTCAAAATAAATGCAAACCGTAATTTGCGGTTCGGTCGTTCCGTTATTATGGGTTAAGTAGGACAGCGGCAAGGAGTGCGAGGTCATGCTCAACCCCTTCATCATCGATCAGATAAAGAGGCGGGAACAGGAAGAGCGGAAGCGTGATCGCCAGCCGGTGATCGAGCTCCCGGTCCCGATGCCCACCGCTCCGCGTCCGCGCTCCGACGAAGACGAGGCCGAACGCGGCGTCGTTGTCATCGATCTGTTTTGAGTAACATCCCCGCGGCTCGGGTTCCTCACGGCTTCGAGGCTTCGCTCCACGCGTTCGCGATCTGCGCTGGCGACAGCGGGTCTTCCAAGAAGGCGCCGGTGCTCTCGTGCAGGCGCATCGTATAGACGCGTGTGCCGGCGGCACCCACGCACTCGCCGGTCACATCCGCCGCGAGTGGCGAGAGCAGGTACACGACGGCCTGCGCGACTTGGTCCGGCGTCAGCGAGTCGGCGCGCAGCGACTGAAACATCGGCGACGCTGCGGTCGCTCGGGTGCGCGCGATGGCTGCGAGCGCGTTGATGCGAATACGATGACGACGCAGGTCGAGCGCGGCCGCACGCACGAACCCGATCACAGCTGCGTTCGCTGCACAGAACGCCGCCTGTCCACGCTGCCCTACGAACGCGTTCTGTCCGCTCGAGAGCAGAATCGCGCCGCCCTCCGGTTGCTCCTGCATGATCGCGCTCGCTGCGCGCGTAAGGCGGATCGCCGCGCGTGCGTGGACGTCGAGCACGCGATCGAGCTCGACGTCGAGTAGGCGAGCCAAGCTCTGTTCGTGCGCGATGCCCGCCGCATGGAAGACGGCGTCGAGTCGGCCGAAGCGTTCCCTCGCCAGTTGCGTAAGGCTCGCGGGTGCGTCCGCGGCCGTCACGTCGAGGGCGCTGGCGACGACAGCGCCGCCGAGGGCGGCAATTTCGTCGCGCACACGTTCGACTACATTCGTGTCCGCGCCGGAGCCGTCGGTTTCGCAGCCAAGGTCATCCAGCACGAGGCTTGCCCCTTCACGAGCGCACGCCAGCGCGGCGGCTCGGCCGATTCCACGGCCGGCGCCAGTGACCAGCACGACCTTACCTGCGAGCGTTCCCATTTGGCTCCCCTTGGTGGCACTCCCCGTCATCCGGTATGCTGAAGCTTGTGAAGCACGGGAAGATTGGCCGCTACGAGCTGCTGCACAAGATTGCCGCGGGCGGAATGGCGGAAATTTTCCTCGCGCGCCAGTGGGGCCAGGGTGGTTTTTTCCGCGACGTCGTGATCAAGCGCCTGTTCCCGCACTACGCGGAGCACGAACACGCGCTGCGCATGTTTCAAGACGAGGCGCGGCTGCTCGCGGAGCTGTCCCATCCGAACATCCCGCAGGTTTACGATCTCGGCTACGCCGATGGCTATTGGTACCTCGCGATGGAGCACGTGAGCGGGTACACGCTCGCGGATCTGTGTCGCACCGCGGCCAAGGGCCACAAGCCGATGCCGCTGGCGGTCGCGATGGGCATCGTGTCGCAGGTCTGCATGGCGCTGCATCACGCGCACGAGCGACCGGATCGCGAGGGTCGCGCGCTGCGCATCGTGCACCGCGACGTGACCCCGCAGAACATCATCATCTCGCCGGACGCGGTCGTGAAGGTGCTCGATTTCGGTGTCGCTCAGAGCTCGGCCCGCGTGGATACCGACGCGGGCGCGGTGCGCGGCACGTACGCGTACATGGGCCCAGAGCAAGTGCGCGGCAGGCCGCTCGACAAGCGCGCGGACGTGTTCGCCGTTGGCGTGATCCTCTACGAGCTCACCACGGGCCGCCGGTTGTTCCGCGGCAGCGACGTCGAGATCATGACGGCCATCGTCGAGCGCGAAGTGCCACCGCCCTCGCGTCACATCCAGAACTATCCTGCGGATCTCGAAGAGATCGTGCTCACGGCGCTGCAGCGCGATCGCAGTCGGCGCACGCCCAGCGCCGGACACATGGCGCTGTCACTCGATCAGTTCTGCATGCGCAACGGCCTCGTGTCGGGAGCGTTGGTGGTCTCGCATTACGTGCGCTCCGTGTATCCATACGAGCGCGCGCACGAAAAGGGCATGGGCATCGTGCAGGACGAGCTGCCACCCGCGGGTGGCGCACAGGTCACGCCCGAGGAGCTCGAAGCCAAGCTGCTCGCGGAGGAGCTGCGCGCATTGGGTCAACAAGCGCGAGCTGCTGGTGCGCGCCAGCGGGCCAGCACCGGCGATGCCGACGTCGAAGAGCTCAGCGTCGATGAGCTCTTGGTCGAAGAAGAAGACCTTCCGGATGATCGTCGGGCGGCCCCCGCTTCGCGAGCGCCGGACCGCCTCGGCCTCGATGCGTTCGATGAAGACTCGGACGTGAAGCCGGTCGTGCTGCTCTCGCCCAAGCGCAAAGTGCAGGAGCGCAAGTTGGATGGGGCGTTCATGAGCGATCTCGAGCGCCGTTTGGCGGAAGATCCCGAGTCGTCCTCGGGCTCCGGCCAGTCGTGATCACGCTCGCCGACATCCGTGACGCCCGCCAGCGCATCGCCGGCGGCGTGTACGAGACTCCGTGCGTTCGCTCGGAGCGGCTAGGGCGACGAACCGGCACAGACCTGCGCCTCAAGCTCGAGAGTTTGCAGCTGACAGGCTCGTTCAAGGAACGCGGTGCGCGCAACAAGCTGCTTCAGCTGACCGAGGCCGAGCGGCGCGCGGGTGTGATCGCAGCGAGTGCTGGCAATCACGCACAAGGCGTGGCGTGTCATGCGCAGCGGCTCGGCATTGCCGCCACCATCGTGATGCCGGTCTCGACCGCGCTGGTCAAAGTCACAGCCACGCGCAGCTACGGAGCGACCGTGGTCCTGCATGGCGAGAGCTACGACGACGCCGTGCTCGAAGCGGCCCGTCTGCGCGAAGCCCAAGGGCTCACTCTGATTCCGGCATTCGACGACGACGCGATCATCGCTGGCCAAGGCACCATTGGTCTCGAGCTGCTCGAGCAAGTGCCGGACCTGGAGGCCGTCGTAGTCCCTGTCGGTGGCGGCGGTCTCGCAGGCGGAATCGCGCTGGCGATCAAGGAACAGCGCCCGAACGTGGCGGTCTACGGCGTCGAGACCAAGCTTGTTCCGTCGATGCGTTCGGCGCTGCGTGAAGGCACGCCTTGGAAGGTGCCCGCGCGCAAAACGATTGCCGACGGGATCGCGGTGCGCTGCGTGACCGACCGAACGTTGTCGCTCGCGAGTCGGTACTTGGATGACGTCGTGTTGGTCGAAGAGGCCGCGATCGCGGAAGCGATTCTGCTGCTTCTCGAGGACGACAAGACGGTCGCGGAAGGCGCGGGTGCCACACCGCTCGCCGCGTTGCTCGAGCATGCGCTGCCCGTGCGCGACAAACGCACGGTGCTCGTGATCAGTGGCGGCAACATCGATGTGAACCTGCTCGCGCGCATCATCGATCGCGGCCTCGTGCGCTCCGGTCGCTCGATGCGCGTGCGCGTGCTGATCCCCGACGTGCCCGGCTCACTCGCGCGCCTCTTGGCATTGGTCGCCCAGAACGAGGCCAACGTGCTCGAGGTTCATCACGACCGCGTGGGGGCCCGCAGCGAAGTGGGGCAGACCGAGGTGGAGCTGCTGCTGGAGACCCGCGGCTTCGACCACATTGCGCAGATCGAGCTCGCCATTCGCGGCTCAGGATGGCACATCGATTCGTAGACAGATGGCACGAAGTGGCCGCGAGACGACTCTATCAAGCATGTGCCATCGATAATTATATGAACAAAAACATAGACATAAGTCATATCATATGATTTGAGTGTGCCGTATTGTGCGCGGGTGTGCTATGCGTTATCGTGGCACACATGGGGTTGCTCGCTCGGTATGAGGTTCTGCGTCACTTGGGGCGTGGCGGCTCTGGCGACGTTTACCTGGCTCGCGATCGCCTGCAGGGCGGTCGCGAGGTCGCGCTGAAGACGTTGCGTGCGCGGGTCGATGACCTGCTG